>DYMN01000004.1 GCA_020740485.1 Polaribacter sp.
ATTAGGTTGGATCAACAATAATTCATAATTCTAAATAACTATAGATCATAACTTCAAGTTATAGCATAAATTCATTTTAAAAATCTCAAACGTAAACATATATATTATTGATAATCATATATTTATAGATTTTTTTAAAATCTGGCACAATACTTGAATGAAGCTTATCAAGAGGATGCCGAAAATCTTACAGAGTAGGCAAAACAATTTAAAGCCGGAATAAAATGAAAACAAGATTATTTTTAGTGGGATTGGGACTATTAGTCATTTTCAACTTACAAGCCCAAAGACCAAATCACGCCGGCGCATACGATAATCATTACCACGACGATTATTATGATGAGCCGATTGCTTTTGAGGAACGAAATATTATGTTCTATGTATTTCTCGACGGGGAGTTTGACTTTAACACGGAACCCACCGTTTATGTAGATTACATTTCTAAAAGAAGCAATGTTCACGTTCAAGGGAAAAAAGGTGTCAGAATAGAACGCGATGCTTATGGCAAAATTAGACGTATCGGCAATGTTTTTATCAGTTACGCTTACGACGGTAAAGTTAAGAAAATAGGTAGCGTATACATAACTTACGACAGAGGACGAATGGAAAGTATAGGTAATTTAGACATTGTTTACGGAAGATATGGGGTCGAATTTTTTGGAAGTGTAAAAGGGTATCATTACCATGGAAACCCACACTATACCGATCACTGGAATTCTTATAACAACGATTACTGGGTAACTTGGGAGTATGGTTATTACGATTCATTCTTCAACTCAAATGATTTTTATAACGATTATGAGCGTTATGACGAAGATGATGATTTTTACTACTTCCGCACCAAAAACACGGGGAACGTTAAGGGGGAAGCTAAGATTATTAAAAGGAAAAAAGAAAACTTGAGCACTCGAAACGAATCTCGTAGACAAGCACATAATTAATTTGTATATAAAATAAAAATAAAAGCCGTCTCAAAATTAATTTTGAGACGGCTTTACCTTTTAGTGTTTTTACTATTAAAGCAACAACTGACTAATATTTTTGGCTTCCTCCTTGACGACCACCATTGTAGCCACCACCATATCCACCACCACGATTTTGACCTCCGCCAAATCCGCCACGGCTTCCACCGCCTCCACCTCTGTTGAATCCTCCACTACGTGGACGTTCTTCACGTGGTTCAGCTTTTTTCACTACAATAACTGATTTATCGTATTCTACACCGTCTAATTCAGCAATAGCTTTTTCGCCTTCTTCTTCGCTTTTCATTTCTACAAAACCGAAACGTTTTGATTCTCCGGTAAATTTGTCTTTAATTACATTTGCAGATACAACTTCGCCGTATTCTTCAAATAGTTCCCTTAAGTCATCACTAGTGATGCCGCCGCTTAACTTGGCTACAAAAATGTTCATGTTTAAAAAATTAAAAAATAATAAAAAAAAATAATATAAAATAGGAACTCAAGAAAGCAATTTTAATCAGTGTAAATACACAATGCAATACATAAATTTCTATACGGTGCAAACTTATAACAAAAAAACGAAATGACAACAACATAATTCATTTATTTACAAAAAATTAATACTCATTTCTTTTTATCGTAATTTTACACACCTTAATAGTAAACATTTTAAATTTAATAATTATGTTGTACTGGTTTAAATATCTTTTTTTACTGTTGTTCTTATTAGCATTCGTTTCCTATTTCATTCCTGTAAAAAATAAGGATTTCTATAAATTGTATGCGAAAAATGACTCAATTTCACAATCTCTTAAAACTTTTAGAAGTAAACCATTAAAAAAAATAAAGGTAAACGGAGTAGAATGGCAATATTTCACAAGTGGAGATGGCGATAATTGTTTACTCTTTATTCACGGAATGGGCGGAACCTATGATTTTTGGTGGAATCAAATTCTATTTTTTGAAGGAGAATACAAAATCATTTCCTATACATTACCATTAGAAATCAATTCATTAGAAAAAACAGAACAAGGAATTATGGCAATTCTGAATCACGAAAAGGTTGGAAAATTCATACCTATAGGAACCTCAATGGGGGGTTATATTACCCAATATTTAATACAGAATCATCCTGAGAGAGTGGCAAAAGCAGTTCTGGGAAATACTTTTCCTCCCAATAATTTGATTGTAAAAGAAAACGCTGTGAACAGGAAATTAATCCCTTTGTTACCGCCTTTTTTGATAGGAAAATTAGCTGAAAATCACTTAAAAAAAGACATTTTTAACACTTCAGAAAACAACGAATTATTAAAAGCTTTTCTATTAAGTGTCCCTTTTAGCAAAAAAGAATTGATAGGACGTTTTGATATCGTAACAGATTATTTTAAATCACAATCTGATTTGCCTCAAATTAAATCCATTCCCAAACTTATTTTTGAATCGGATAATGATCCAATGATTTCACCGGAATTGAGAGAGCAGCTTAAACTGTTATATACTGAAGCTGAAGTGCATGCTTTTCATAAAAAGGGTCATTTCCCTTATATTACAGCAATGGAAGAGTATAATTTAACATTAAACACTTTTTTAAAAAAATAATTCAGAGGTTATACGTCTATTTTAAAAAATTAATTAAATAAACCATTTTTTTGCAACGTTAATGAGCTATTTTGTAGTTCACTTTTCTTGTTTAATCGCTCATATTTTGTACCTTTACCCTTCCCCCTATTGGTTTTTAAAAAAGTTCTACAACTTTAGTAGGATTAGTGTTTATAAGTTTTATACAGGTTTCTTTTAATTATTTTTTAAGAACACTACCAATTTTATTGCTTTTAATAAAAACAAGTGTTTAGTTCAAGTAAAATACGTAACCTAAACCAACATGAAACATCCAGTCGTTAAACTTATTGGCATCAAGCACCGGCACTAAACCATCTATTTTATCACTGCTAAAATAGCGCCATTTTGTTTCTACAAGAAAGTCCCCCGATTCTCCTGCTCTAATTTTGGTTCCTATACCAAAATTAATAGCAAATGTTACAGCTGGCTCTACAAAAACAGCATTCGTTCTGTATGCGGGATACAATACGTTGGGATCTGTTTTGTAATCCCCTAAATCTGATTGCAAAGTAGGTTGGCTGAATACGGTTTCGAAGCCTAAATTAAAGAAAGGATCAAAGAGTTGTCTTCTACTGTCATTAAAAATAAAAATATCATTAAAGTGATATTCCATTGCTGCACCTATATTTATTGTGGAACTTGTTCCGTGCATTGCCTTCAGAAATTTAGCACCTTCAGTATTTCCATCTGCATAAACACCAAAGTGATCCAAATCTGCTTTCATATAGGAAATATCAAAACGGGCTTTAAAATGCGATCTAAACCAGTCTGTTTTATCACTCCACAAACCTTCTCCATTGTTAAAATCCATAAATAATGTGGCCCCGGCTGCAAAGCCCATATTACCTGTTAAACCACTTTGAGTATCTCCTCTTTCACCATAATCCGTTTGAAAAGAAGAAGCTCCAAGATTGAAACCTAATTCATAGCTGAATTTTTGACTTTGCATATTATTGCTCAAAATCAAACCAAAAACTACCAATAAAATTTTTAAATGTTGCATGACTGATTTTTTTAAAAAACAAAGATACTAAAAAAAACATTTAATCAAATTAATTTATTGTAAATTCTTCATTGATAGACCAATTAGCTCTTACGTCAATTATCTTCTGTAGATAAATAATCTTTTCTGCCTGCTTTTTTTCAATATAATTAAGTGTGTCCCATTTGTTATTTCGATTAACATCAAATATAACTCTGACAGTATATTTTCCTGGCGGAAGATTCTTATACATCAAATCCGTTGCCCGATTTATAATATTTTCTTGTACAAGCTCCATTTTATCATTCAATAAATCAACAACATATTGCTGTTCTATTTCTAATTTTAATTTTAGATTCAATTCTCCATAATCTTCTGTTCTCTTGATGGCAAAATCATATTGAAGGGTGTCATTTGTATTCTCAAAAATATCAATAATTGCTTTGGGATTTAATATTAATTGATACCTCGTAGCTGGTTTTTTTTCAAATAATAATTGGAGTTTATCTTTTTGATCGCTCAGAAAAGGCTGAAAAACAACGGGTATTGAATCGTTTGTCTTAAACTGAATTTCATTAATATCTATAGATTGAATGGGAATGTTCGTTGTGAAAGTAATTGTATCTCTAAATCCTAATGTTGGGCTAAAATATTTCTTAATAATAAGAGAATCCTTTTTTTTGGAATGTAGTTTTACAAAAAAATCTTTAACTATCTCTTTTTCTTTTATTTTGATCTTTAGTGTGTCACCTATTACATTTTTATACCAAATATTGATGGTGTCTTTTGACAATTCTTTTGTTTTTTGATAAGCAATTAGATTTCCTTTTTTATCACTCATTTCAACTATTTCTGCATTCCAGTCTCCTTCGTATCCTATTATAATGTGATCTTTAACGAGTTCTATCGGTTTTTTTATTAAAAATCGGGGGGCTTCTTTAGCAATTAATAAATTTACAATGGAATCATTTGGTAATTCAATAGGTTTATCTAAAAAACCGATTTCGTCTTCTTTTGGATTATAAATCATATTAGCACTTTTATCCTTTAAGGCTATTACAGTATATTTTCCGGTTTTAAGATGGGTTAATTCGTAATGTAATGAATCAATACTATTGGTAATATAATCCGGTTTTCTTTTGTAAATGATAGAATCGTTGTAATTTTCATTTACTGCGTACAAGAGGATACTCGCATTGTAATTGGTTTTAAGAGAATAAGCATCTTTATAAGTACCCGACAATTTCAACGAATCAATGAAATTTCCTGTAGATAATAGATATTTATATTGTTGTAATACATTTCCTTCTGAATTATCAACAATAGAATTACCAAAGTTAAAAGTATAGGTAGTGTTCTCCTTTAAAGTATCTTTTAGTTTAATTTCTATGAATTTAGCGGCAAATCCCATCGGTGTAATTTCCGGTTGAAATATCATAGGTGGTGAAATAACCAACTGCTTATTTAAATCTTTAAATTTAATAAATTCTTCAAAATTAATTCTGATTTTATTTCCCTTAAAATTGACCGTTTCTGATTCCGGCATTGCAGTCAAGACGAGAGGTGGCGTTTCATCAATAGGCCCACCAGTGGGTGTTCCTATTCTAGCACAACTTACCAGCACTATAAAAAAAAAGAGCAATTGTATATAGTTTTTCACCTTAAATTAAATAATAGACAAAGAAACAATTTTTTTCCTAAATGGAAATTTTAAAATTTGCTTAATTTTCAGAATAAGCCATTGTAGCTAAAGAGATTTTTATATTTTCAACCTTTGACAATTCGCTGACACATTGCTCTAAAGTGGCTCCTGTAGTTATTACATCATCAACTAAAAGAATATGTTTGTTTTTTATTTGATCTAAATTGACCGTTTCAAAAAAATGATTTAATGATTCAAATCTTTCATTTTTATTTTTATGGGTTTGGCTTTCGGTAAAATTATTTTTAATCAGAACATTATCAAATACAGGAATATTTAATTCTTTCCCCAATTGTTTTGAAAATTCAGTAAGCTGATTATAACCTCGAATTTTTAATTTTTTTTGGTCTAAGGGCACCATTACAATCCCTTCAACCCTATTAAATCTATTTGATGCTTGCATTTCTCTCCCTAATTTTTTTGCCAAATAGGTGCCAACTTGTTGTAATCCCTTATACTTTAAATGATGAATTAATTTCTGTGTAACGTTGTTTTTTCTGAAATATAACGAGGAGGTTGCTGCTTGAATGTGTAATCTGCCTTGAAGTTTTTTTTCAAAAGGATTTTGTTCAAGTCTTGAAAATTCAGTGTAAGGCAATTGGTTTTCACAAGAAAAACAAATTAAATTTTCGTTTGAATTTAAATGTGTTTCACAAATCAAACACGTTGAGGGGTAAAAAACTTGAAGTATTTCTTTTAATAGGTTCAATGTACAATTATTTTTTTACAACTTAAAAATTTTTATAACTAAATACAATAAAATAGAAAAGTCCCGTTTTAAATGGAAAGAACAAAATTAATCAAATTTTTAAACAAATCATTTATCACCATGGAAACAAAATCCGAAAAAAACAATTCAAAATTAATTATAATCATTCTTTCATTATTGTTAGCTGCTTTATCTATTTTTACCATTTTTAATTTAAACAAAAGCGCTACAAAAATTGATGATTTGACAGAGACCAAATTGCAATTACAAAAAGATTTGGATGCAAAAATTGCAGAGCTTGACAATGCAATGACCAATAATGATTCTGTTAATTTTGAATTATCAGAAACTAAAAATAAATTAATTCAATTAAGAGATTCAATAATTCAATTAAAGACTATTGATAGACAGTCATTTAACAAATTAAATCTTAGAATTGCAGAATTAGAGAAAACAAAACAAAAACTAATCAAAGATGTTGATTCCCTAAAAGCTGCCAACGTTGTTTTAGGCGTTGAAATTGACAGTGCCAAAGCAAACATTGGAAGACAAGCTGTTACTATTCAAGAAAAAACCTCAGAAAACGAAAATTTATCAAACCAAAATACACAACTCAATGAAACAGTTTCTAAAGGAGCGGCATTAAAAATAAGTAATGTACAAGCTGTAACACTAAAAGAACGTAGTTCAGGGAAATTAAAAGAAACTGATAATGCAAGTAAAGTAGATGCCTTTAGAATTAGTTTCTTAATTAGAGAAAATGCGATTGCAAATTCCGGTAATAGAAAAGTTTACGTTATAGTACAAGACGCAACAGGAAAGACTGTATCGTCAAAAGGTAGCTTTTATGATGTTAACGGAGAACAACATGAGTATACTGACGTGACAGATGTAAATTACACAAATAACGACTTAGAAGTTATTACGGTTACTGATGTTAAATCCGGTACTCTTACCAAAGGCAGCTATAATGTCAAAGTTTATTTAGACGATGCTTATTTAGGATCAACTAAAGTAGCTTTAAAATAAAGAAATATTTGTCAAATTTTAAAAAAAGCCTTGCTTTGCAAGGCTTTTTTTATTTTTAAAAATTCTCTTCACAGAAAAATAATACACTTATTTTGCCACTATTACATAAATTATTATTTTTACCAAACTTTTTTTTATCATTAATGTAATTAATTTTAACAATTATGGCTGATTTCTACAACCCTCAAATAGAAGAAGAAGATGATGATGGCTATTCAATTCCAAAAATTCTAGTCGCAGTTTTATTATTGCTTCTCATAGGAGCAGGTGGTTTTATTATGATCCAAAATAATAAAGTAAAAGCCATGTTTCTAACCTTTGAGCAACAAAAAAAATCCATCGAAAATGAGTTAGACCAAATGGTCTTAAAATACAATTTAGTAATTGATGACAATGGTAGTTTGTCCAATGAATTGAAATCGGAAAGAGATAAAATCATTCGTTTTAGAGATTCAATTAAGAATATCAAAGGAAAAGAAAATTCCATCAGCATAGAAGAATACAATAAGGAGTTAAAAAAGTTTAAAGAAGAAAGCACAAAAATTTTAAATGACTCTAAAACCACAAACACCGCTAATGCTGTAGTAAATGATCCTGCAAAACAAATAGAAAAGGATGCTTTAAATCAAAACACATCAACACTTATTCAGCCCAAACAGTCAGAGACTTCTAAAACGGAGGTTAAACAACCAAAAACAGAAATTGCCGAAACCCCTGCAAATGTAGGTCCACAAACATTCGATAGAGTTGAAGTACCTCCTACTTACCCTGGATGTGCTGGTGATGCAGCACAAAAAAAGGCGTGTTTTAATTCCAAAGTAAAAAAAGTAATTTCCGAAAAATTCAATCCTGATTTGATAGCTAATCTAAATCTTCCTTCCGGTGTCCAAAAAATGTTGGTATCCTTTACAGTAAATAAATTTGGAAACATTACCAACATTTCAGCTGTCGGACCGCACCCTAAAATGGAGGCTGAAGCCATAAAAGTGGCTAAGACATTACCCAAAATGACTCCAGCAAGGCAAAATGGTGTGCCTGTTGATATTACTTTCAAAATTCCAATTTCTTTCAAAATTGAATAAATTTGACATATAAATTTCTAAAATGGAAATATTCTCAATAAATATTTCCATTTTTTTTCACAAATACATATAAAAATCCAAAATTTACAAAAAGATTATAAATTTGCACAATGGCAAATCAAGACGAACATTTTAAAAAGGTAATTGCGCATGCCAAAGAATATGGCTATATAGTGCAATCTAGTGAAATATACGACGGACTAAGCGCCGTTTACGACTATTCTCACAATGGGGTAGAACTAAAAAATAACATCCGAGAATATTGGTGGAAAGCAATGGTTCAAATGAACGAAAACATTGTAGGAATAGATGCCGCAATATTAATGCATCCTACCACTTGGAAGGCTTCAGGACATGTTGATGCTTTTAATGATCCGCTTATTGACAACAAAGATTCTAAGAAACGTTACAGAGCTGATGTACTTATAGAAGATTATGCTGAAAAATTATTGCAAAAAGCACAAAAAGAAATAGATAAAGCATCAGAACGATTCGGAGCCTCTTTTGATGAAGAAATTTATAAGTCTACCAATCCACGCGTGTCCGGATATTTGACAGAGAAAGAACAAATCCTTTCTAGAATGGCTAAATCATTGGAAAAAAATGATTTATCTGACGTTAAAGAATTAATCATAGAATTGGGGATTACTTGTCCTGTGTCCGGAAGTAAAAATTGGACGGACGTAAAACAATTCAATCTGATGTTTGGGACCAAACTCGGTGCTGATGCTGAAACCGCGATGGATTTATATTTAAGACCTGAAACTGCTCAAGGAATTTTTGTAAATTTTCTCAATGTTCAAAAAAGTGGTCGAATGAAAATCCCATTTGGAATTGCCCAAACAGGAAAAGCGTTCAGAAATGAAATTGTGGCACGTCAGTTTATATTTCGAATGCGAGAATTTGAACAAATGGAAATGCAATTTTTCATTCGTCCCGGCGAACAAATGAAATGGTATGAAACGTGGAAAAACAAGCGCCTTTCTTGGCATCTTTCACTCGGGTTAGGGAAAGAAAACTATAGATTTCACAAACACGAAAAATTGGCACATTACGCTGATGCTGCGTCAGATATAGAATTTAATTTTCCTTTTGGATTTAAAGAATTAGAAGGAATACATTCTCGAACAGACTTTGACCTATCAAGTCACGAAAAATTTTCCGGCAAAAAACTCCAATATTTTGATCCGGAACTCAATGAAAGTTATGTCCCATATGTCATTGAAACATCTATAGGATTAGATAGAATGTTTTTAGCTGTTTTCTCTAATTCTTTAGTTGATGAGGTTTTAGAAGACCAATCTGTAAGGACGGTTCTAAAATTACCCGCAGTATTAGCTCCTGTAAAAGCGGCAGTGTTTCCATTGATTAAAAAAGACGGACTTCCGGAAATAGCACATCAAATTATCAATGAATTAAAATTGGATTTTAATACTACATATGACGATAAGGATGCCATTGGCAGAAGATATAGACGCCAAGATGCAGCAGGAACTCCTTTTTGTATTACGGTGGATCATCAAACATTAGAAGATCAAACCGTTACCATCAGACATAGAGACACTATGGAGCAAAAAAGAATTTCAATTTCCGAAATAAAAAATATTATATTTCAAGAAGTTTCTACAAGTAGCTGGTTACGAAAAATGGAGTGAACCCTAATGTAAAATTACAACACATTAATAGTGTTTTTTTGAACTTTTAATACAATATCTAATCATTTAATCGGTTATTTATAAAGGTCTTAATTTCTTTTATTTTGAAAAAGTTACTTTATTTAATATTTTCAATTATTATTTTGAGTGGTTGTTCTACTCAAAATAATAATTTTATGAACCGTTCTTATCACCATATTACCACAAAATACAACGTACTTTATAACGGCAATCTAAAACTCACTGAAGGAATCAAGGAACTAAACAAGAACTATCACGATAATTTTTGGGAATTATTGCCCATAGAGGCGCTCAAAATAGATGAAAGTAAAATTGAATTAAAAGGCGAAAACAAAGAAAATACGCCTTTTGATATTGCAGAAGAAAAAGCAGTAAAAGCGGTTCAAAAGCACAGTATTAATATTGGAGAAAATGAAAAAAACAAACAAATTGCCGATGCTTATTTTCTTCTGGGACGTTCAAGATATTACTCTCAACGTTTTGTCCCCGCATTAGAAGCATTTGATTATGCCATCAAACACAATCCCAAAAGCAAATTAATAAATCAGTTGAGAATATGGAAAGCAAAAACGTTATTACGTTTGCAAAATGAGGAAAACGCACTCAAAGAGCTCAAATTTTTAGAAACAAAATCAAATTTAAAAAAAGAAGATCAAGTTAGGCTTCACGAAGCTTTAGCAATGACCTATCTCGCTTTGGATAGCACCTTACAAGCTAAAAAACATTTACAACTTGCCGCTGATTCTAAACTTGAGCCTGATCAAAAAGCCAGAGATTGGTTTGTTTTAGGACAAGTTTACAAAAAAGAAAACCAATTAGATTCGGCTCGATGGGCCTTTAATAACATCATTGAGAACAAAAAAAGTCCATTAAAATATTCGACACACGCTTATTTCCAACTTATTACAATCGCAAGCGATTCTCTGTCTCTAATAAAATATAGAGATAAATTAAATAAATTGGCAAATAACCCTATAAGCAGTCCTTTTAAAGATGAAATTTACTTCAATTTGGCTCAAATCTATTTTAAGCAAAGTTTGGATTCTCTTGCATTACAAAACCTAAAAAAATCAATCATAGAACCGGAAGCTAAAAATTATCAAAAAGTTTTAAGTTATGAAGCATTAGGTGATTATCATTTTAATAAAAATAATTTTATACAAGCAGCCCAATATTACGACAGTATACATCCTTTTATAGAAAATGCAAATACCAAACACATCAAAAAATTAGAGAACAAAATCAATAACTTAGAAGATGTTGTTTTTTTTGAAAATAAAATTAAATCAAACGATAGTATACTGAAATTGGTGGCGATGGATGAAGCGGAGCGGAATACTTTTTTTCAAAAGTATATTGACCAACTAAAAGAAGACGACAAAAAATCAGCTATAAAATTAGAAAATTCCCAAAGAGTCCAAATTGGAGCCAATACCGGAGATGACTTTTCAGACAAAAAGAATACAACAAAATGGTATTTCTATAATGAACAGGTCGTTGATTATGGAAAGAAAGAATTTTACAACGTTTGGGGAAAAAGAGAACTAAAAAACAATTGGCGTTGGCAAAATGGGAATTCATTTTCTGACGCTGAGACTGAAAATAAAAATAATTCAAATAAAACTCCTTCTAAAAAAAATAAGGAAAATCCAAAGTATGCAATAGATACTTATTTGTCAACAATTCCTTCTAAAACTGAAGAAATTGAAAAATTAAAATCTGAAAAATCTGATGCACTATACCAATTAGGATTAATTTATAAAGAAAAATTCGAGATTTATTCTTTAGCAAAAGATCGCTTAGAAAGTTTCTTGCAAAATGAACCCAAAGAAAAGTTAGTTTTACCAGCAAAATTTCATTTACAAAAAGTGTATGAAAAAATAGGAGACCGTAAAGCCATAGAACTAAAAGAAGATATTACAGAAAATCATGCAGATACGCGTTATGCTGCTATGTTATTAAATAAAGAAGTTTCAAAAACAGATAGCATAAAAACCCCTGAACAACATTACGAAAAGGTGTATTGCGATTATGAATATGAGCTTTATAATGAAGTTCTTTCTCAATGTGAAGATGCCATAAAATTATATGTAGACGAACCGATTCAACCTAAATTTGAATTATTGAAATCGTATGCATTATTTCACACCAACGGAAAAGATAAATTTGTTGAAAGTTTGGAATTCGTAATTGCAAATTTCCCTAAAACTGAAGAGGCAAAACACGCTAAGGAAGTTTTAGATAGAATGAATGGGGTATTAAAAACAAGTGAATTAAATAAAGAATCATTACAACCAAATGAAGTAAATAAAGAGCCAATACAACCGAATGAAATAAATAAAGAAAAAGTTCAACCCTTGAACGAAGAAGAAAAAAGACAAAAAGTATTACAAATGATTAAAGAAAAAGGAGAGCCAAATCAAGAGTTTAAAGAAAAAAATGGATAGTATTTAATCATTAACTTAACCCTATATATTTATGTTTGCAAGTAAAAAACCTGAAATTCCAAATATTGTATCAGCAGAAAGAAACATCACAGGAAAAGGAACCGAAATTAAAGGAGATATTACCTCTAACGGTGACTTTCGAATTGA
The DNA here is from genome assembly GCA_020740485.1 of Polaribacter sp. Taxonomy (GTDB): domain Bacteria; phylum Bacteroidota; class Bacteroidia; order Flavobacteriales; family Flavobacteriaceae. The sequence goes on from DYMN01000004.1 coordinate 12,357, forward strand.
TGGCAAGGTAGAAGGAAATATCAAAACTTCCGGAAAATTAATTCTTGGTAAAGACGGGATCATTGTAGGAACGGTAAATTGTGCCAATGCTGATTTTGAAGGTAAATTCACCGGAAAATTGTATTGTACAGGTACCTTAAGTTTGAAATCTAGCGCCGAAATTGAAGGTGAAGTATTTCTGGAAAAACTATCTATCGAACCCGGTGCAATATTCAATGCCGTATGCAGTATGAAAGGAGTCAAATCACTAAATACTACTGATGGAATCAAAACAGAATCCCAAAAAGCCGTATCGTAATTATGTAGTTTTTTCCGGTATTGCTATACAAATGGGTATTACCATTTATCTGGGTGTAATGCTCGGAAAATGGATAGATGGTAAAATGTCTTTAGAAAAAAGATATTTTACCATCTTGTTTACTTTTATTGCTATGCTAATCTCTATCTATTCTGTTGTGGCTCAACTTAAAAGGTTTAATGAAAAGTAATTTATATATAATTTTCAAGTTTATTGGATTTTTATTAGCCATTTTAATGGTTTCATTTGCAATGCAACTACATTTTGCAAGCTTCTATGCCCATTTTAAGATATCAATTTTAATTGAAAGTTACATTGTAAATATTGTGATGGCGGTTGGTATATTTAGTTTACTTATTTTTTTGAAAGAAAAACACACCCCTATATTAGGCTTTGTATATATGGGGGGAAGTTTAATAAAGTTTGCGGTATTTTTCGCTTTTTTCAATCCAATTTTCAAAAAAGATGGAAATATTGACGCCCTAGAGTCCCTTTCATTTCTTGTGCCCTATTTTATATGTTTATTTTTTGAAACTTCCCATTTAATAAGGTTAATCAATAAATAAGAAGTTGTATTTACGAGTTAAATCTATCTGTTTTGTTAATGTTTACACTGATTGCTCACGCTAAAGACGCGACAGGTTTGCAATTTCGAAAAAAAAATTTTAAATGACTTCATCGTGTTAAACATCACAAAGGTTAAGAAAAATATCTTATTTTTGTATTTTATTTATTGCAAATGCGAAAAATCCTTGGGATAATTTTAATGTTCATTTTATTTACAAATTGTTCGAAAACCTCCTTATTGAACAAAGATTTTGCATGTAGTTCAAAAAGCACAGGTAAATCGTTACGGGAGTTCGACTTTTTTGAAAATTTTAGTGTAGAAATTCCAAAAAAATGGAAAAAATCATTTTACTACGATGACTTGCAATCCGAGATTTTCGCTGCAGATACAACTAAGGTTTTTAATGAAACCTATATGATGGAATTTGCATTGATCAACGGAAATATGCAAGCAGATGAAGTCTTTAAAAATAAAGTAATCCAAAAAGCAGAAGCTAATCAAATTATTAAAATCAAGGATAATTTTGTTGATTTTAAAAAAAAGAAAGGATATTATTTTTACGGAAAAGAGGTCAGTCCGGAAAAGGAAATACATGTTTTTCAATATTATTTAAAAATTAATGAAACACAATATTTTATGGCGAGATCAGAAATTTTTGGAGCTGAAAATGTGTCAGAACGTCTATGCGAATCATTGAATATTATCAACAGCATTGAATTTAAGAAGGGCAAAAAAGAAATAGATTAAGTCAAAATCAGTAAGATGACCACAAATGTACCCGTTGGGTAAAAGTTAATAAAACAATTAATCATCCGAGCTATAGCTCTCAGTGGGAGTATATAGTAAGGCTTAAATATCTTTAACCATGATAAACAAAGAAGCATTAATCGATCGTTTTTTTCGATATGTCAAAATAGACACCCAATCCGATCCGGACAATGAGCAAGTATATCCGAGCACTGATAAACAATGGGATTTATTACGATTGTTAGAAAAGGAACTCAAAGAGATAGGAATGAGTGAAGTTAGTCTTGACAAAAATGGCTATATTCAAGCTACTTTGCCTTCTAATTTGGATTATGAAGTACCTACAATCGGGTTTATAGCTCACGTAGATACAAGTCCTGATTTTAGTGGAACGAATGTAAATCCGCAAATTCATCCCAATTACGATGGAGGAGATATAGTGCTCAATGCAGCCGAAAATATCATATTATCTCCTAAAGACTTTGAAGATATGTTGTTGTACAAAGGTCAAACTATGATTACCACCGATGGAACAACTTTATTAGGAGCAGATGACAAAGCGGGTGTTACAGAAATTATGGCCGCTATGGAGTATTTATTACAACATCCTGATATTAAACACGGAACGATTAAAGTAGGCTTCACTCCTGACGAAGAAGTAGGTCGTGGGGCTGACCAATTTGACGTAGCGAAGTTTGGAGCCGAATGGGCCTACACGATGGATGGAAGTGCTGTAGGTGAATTAGAGTATGAAAATTTCAATGCGGCTGGAGCTAAACTCATAGCTACCGGTAAAATGATCCATCCCGGTTATGCTAAAGACAAAATGCTCAATGCTGTTACTTATGCCACAGAATTTATTGATGCACTTCCGGCAAATGAAGTTCCTGAAAAAACAGAAGGGTATGAAGGTTTTTTCCATTTACACAACATTAAAGGGGATGTAGAACGCACAGAAGTATATTACATCATCAGAGATCACGATCGTAATAAATTTGAAGCCCGCAAAGCATTGTTTGCAAAAACTGCTGAAGATTTGAATACAAAATACGGAAAAAAAATATTTGCGACCGAGATTAAAGACCAATACTACAATATGCGAGAGATGGTAGAACCTGTGATGCATATCGTAGCTATCGCAGAACAAGCGATGTTAGATTTAGGGATTAAGCCTTTAATCAAAGCTATTCGCGGCGGAACAGACGGCTCAAGACTTTCCTACATGGGATTACCTTGTCCTAATATTTTCGCAGGCGGACACAACTTTCACGGACGTTATGAGTTTGTTGCAGCAGAAGCCATAGAAAAGGCTACAAATGTGATTTTAAAAATAGTTGATTTGACTAAGAATCGCAGAAAATAATAAAGGTACGTTCTTAAGTTTATTAAGAAATAGGCCAAGATGCAATGCTGTTATATAAATTGTATCTTGGCTTTTTTTTAATAGATAACGATTATCTCCAGCTGATATATTTAACAAAAGAACATAACTGCACCTGTACGAAAGGAAAAATGTAAAACTGCTAAAAGATTCATAATATAATAAATCCGGGTAAATATATGCTATGGATAAAAAAAAATCTATAGATAAACCTATAGATCATTTCAAAAAAAGGCTATAAATAAATATATTTATCCTTTCAAAGCTTCTGCTCCACCGACAATTTCGAGGATTTCATTGGTAATAGCAGCTTGACGGGCTTTATTATAAGTCAATGTAAGCTCATTTTTTAAATCACTTGCATTATCAGTTGCCTTGTGCATAGCGGTCATACGTGCCCCGTGTTCAGCAGCATAAGAATCTCTAATGGCTTTATAGAGTTGCATTTTCAATGACTTTGGAATCAAAGTTTGAACAATTACTTCTTTTGATGGTTCAAAAATATAATCTGTTACTGCTTTTGAATCTCCTTTTGTTGCTTGAATTGGCAAGAAAACTTCATGAGTTGGTATTTGATTTCCTGCGTTTTTAAAATGATTATATACTAAATCGATTTTATCGAATTTACCTTCCACAAAAATATCCATTATCTTTTGAGCAATAAGCGCCGTATTATCAAAAGTTAAATGGTCGAATATTGCATTGTCATTTTCAAATACTGTTACGTATTTTTTAAGCACTTCGTGTCCTTTTTTTCCTATCGTAAACACTTGAACTTCTTTTCCTTTGTAATTTTTTTCAATAATCGTACGCGTTTCTTTGACGATATTTGTATTAAATGCCCCGCAGAGACCTCTATTTGAAGTAATAGCAACAATCAACACTTTTTCAACATTTCTACCGGTTGCGAAAACGCTTCCATTATCTCCTTCTAATGTTGCACTTAAATTTTGTAATAACTCCGTTAACTTATTAGCATAGGGACGCATACTGGTAATAGCATCTTGTGCTTTTTTTAATTTAGCAGCAGATACCATTTTCATAGCACTGGTAATTTTCATCGTACTACCGACTGATGCTATTCTATTGCGTATTTCTTTAAGGTTTGCCATTGTTTAAGTTGGAAGTTGGAAGTTGGAAGTTGGAAACTTAAAATGATTTTTCCAAAAACATCAACTTTTACCTTCATTATTTATTTTAATTCTAATCTTTTTAGAAATAGACACAAATATTGCAGTTAGTTCATTTGCTTCATTTGCAAGTGTATCAATAATTTTTGTATCTGTCCAATTTCTAAACTTAATAATTTGTAACCAAAAAAGCGACTCATCAATTTCTTCTAATACAATATTAATTTTTGCTAAAAATTCTCGGTCACTTCTTGCTCTTTGCGATGCTCTGTAATTTGCTCCTACTGACGTTCCACTTTTAAGAAGTTGATAATTAATTACTTTTGTTGCTTGTGAATTTGGTAAAATTTCAACTAAGTCAATTACTTTGTTAGAAAAGTTAAAAGTTCTGTCAATTAAATCATTTTTCAAAAAAATACTTTTTAAATAACTTAAAATATCCAATCCCACTACGGGATTTCAATAAAGCTCAACTTCAAACTTCAAACTTCAAACTTCAAACTTCAAACTTCAAAAAGTGTCTGCAATCTCTGCTGCTACTTTAGTTAAAACATCAATATCGCCATCTGTCAAACTTCCGGCTTTCAAACTATTCATGGTGTCTTTATATTTTGCATTTAAAAGTTCCAAATAATGGTTTTCAAATTCTTTCACCTTGTTTACAGGTACTTTACGAAGTAAATTTTTACTTCCCGCAAATATGATGGCTGTTTGATTTTCAACCGTAAAAGGAGTACTTAAATTTTGTTTTAAGATTTCCACATTGCGTTTCCCTTTTTCTATTACATTTAATGTGGCGGCATCAAGATCAGAACCAAATTTGGCAAATGCTTCCAATTCGCGATATTGAGCTTGGTCTAATTTTAAGGTTCCTGCCACTTTTTTCATAGATTTGATTTGCGCATTTCCACCTACACGTGATACAGAAATACCTACGTTAATAGCAGGGCGAACCCCGGAATTGAACAAATCAGACTCTAAGAATATTTGACCGTCGGTAATAGAAATTACGTTAGTAGGAATATAGGCAGAAACGTCACCCGCTTGTGTTTCAATGATAGGCAAAGCAGTTAATGAACCCCCACCTTTTATCAAATGTTTGATAGATGCGGGTACATCATTCATTTGGCTTGCAATAGTATCGTCTTTGATAATCTTTGCAGCTCTCTCCAAAAGACGGGAATGTAAGTAGAATACGTCTCCCGGATAAGCTTCACGTCCCGGTGGACGACGTAATAATAAGGAAACTTCACGATAGGCTACGGCTTGTTTTGATAAATCATCGTAAACAATTAATGCAGGTCTACCTGAATCGCGGAAATATTCTCCAATTGCGGCTCCTGCCATTGGTGCGTATACTTGCATCGGTGCGGGGTCAGAAGCATTAGCGGCTACTATGGTTGTATAAGCCAAAGCACCTCTTTCTTCCAACAAAGCATAGATTCCTGCTACAGTAGATGCTTTTTGTCCTATGGCAACATATATACAATATACCGGAACTCCGGCATCGTAAAATTCTTTTTGATTTAAAATAGTATCAAGAGCCACAGTTGATTTCCCTGTTTGACGGTCACCAATGATTAACTCACGTTGTCCTCGTCCTACCGGAATCATAGCATCTACGGCTTTTACACCGGTTTGCAAAGGTTCATTTACCGGTTGACGAAAAATTACTCCGGGCGCTTTACGTTCCAAAGGCATTTCGTAAGTTTCTCCTTTGATAGGTCCTTTACCATCTATAGGATTCCCTAAGGTATCTACCACACGACCCACGATGCCTTCACCTACTTTGATAGAAGCAATGCGTTTGGTACGTTTTACGGTTGAACCTTCTTTGATTTCTTCGGCGGGACCTAATAATACCACCCCAACGTTATCTTCTTCTAAGTTTAATACGATGGCTTCCAATCCGTTTTCGAATTGAACTAATTCACCATATTGTACATTAGAAAGACCGTAAACGCGGGCAATACCGTCACCTATTTCTAGTACCGTTCCTACTTCTTCAAGAGAATCAAACCCCTCAAATCCGGCTAATTGTTGTTTTAAAATGTTTGAAATTTCTGCGGGATTTACTGCGGACATTTTATTTAAGATTTACAAATTATCAATTATTTTGTTACTTTTTTCTTTTATACACTACATTATTTAATTTTCAATCATATCTCTTTTTAATTTTTTCAATTGAGTTGTTATACTGGCATCTACCTGCACATCGCCCACTCTAAGGACAAAACCACCTATTAAAGATGGATCTATTTTATTTTCTAAAATGATGGTTTTGCTTCCCACCAATTCTTTTGCTTTAGCCAAAACTTTTGTTTTCATATTGTCATCCAAAGGAACGGCTGAAGTAACTATGGCTTTTACAATTCCTTTTTTATCATTATATAGTACATTGTATTGACCTGAAATGGATTGCAATAAATCCATTCGCTTGTTTTCGGCAAGAAGCCCAAATAACTTAATAGTAAATGGGTTTACTTTCCCTTCGAATATTTTGTCAACAATTGCTTTTTTATCCGATATTTTAATAATTGGACTATTCAAAACATTTTGCAATTCCTTATTAGATTGTAAGGTTTCAAAAATAGTTCCCATATCTTTTTGAATTGCATCTTCCAAACCGGTCTGCGATGCTAACTCAATTAATGCTTTTGCGTATCTGTTGGCTGCTCTTGTGTTCATTTTAAAATTAGAAGTTGGAAGTTGGAAGTTGGAAGTTGAATTCTATTTTCTAATTTAGTTTAACGTCTTTCAACATGGTGTCAATCAATTTTACTTGTGCATCCTTAGATGCCAATTGATCTTTCATTAACTTTTCAGCGATATCAACAGACAGCACAGCCACTTGCTTTTTTAAATCAGCAATAGCGGCTAATTTTTCAGTTTCAATGCTTTCTTTGGCTTTTTCCATCAGCTTATGAGCTTCGGTTTGCGCTTCATTTTTAGCGGTTTCTATCATATTTTCACGGATACTTCTTGCCTCTTTTAAAAGTTCTTCGCGTTCGTTGCGAGCTTCTTTGAGAATGCGTTCGTTATCTGCGGTGAGATTTAGCATTTCTTTACGCGCTTGTTCAGCTTGTGCAAGGGCATTTTTGATGCCTTCTTCTCTTTCGTTTACTGCATTTAAAATTGGTTTCCAAGCATATTTTTTCAGCACAAAAATAAGTCCGATAAACAGAACTAATTGCCAAAAGAACAAACCGTATGAAAAATCGTTAATTAATTTTTCCATTTTGAAAATATATGATGTTTTAAAAAATTACAAATTAAAAAAACATCGGTTGCAACCAACCGTTACGACCGATGTTCTGTGAGATTAGGATGCAAACAATGCTGCAAATCCAATACCTTCAATCAAAGCTGCTGCGATAAGCATAGCAGTTTGAATTTTTCCTGAAGCTTCAGGTTGACGAGCAATAGCGTCCATTGCTGAACCACCGATTCTACCGATACCAAGACCGGCTCCGATTACGATTAAACCTGCTCCTACGATTGCTGGAATTTCCATCTTTATAAATATTTAAAAAATTAATAAATTCAAATTAATGGTGTTCTGCATGTGCTTCTTCATGGGGATGTTCATGTTCATGTTCTTCTACTGCCATTCCAAAATATAATGCAGATAACATAGTAAAAATATAAGCTTGTAAAGCGGCTACTAATAATTCCAATAAGGATAAAGCAAAAGCTAATCCAAATGAAAGCGGTCCGCCTACCCAACTTTTAAAAATAAAAATCAACGCTAAAATACTCATCAGTACAACGTGTCCGGCTGTCATGTTAGCATAGAGCCGAATCATCAATGAAAAAGGTTTGATAATGGTCCCTAATAATTCAATAGGAGCTAAAATAATCTTCATGAGCGTGGGTACTCCCGGCATCCAAAAAATATGTTTCCAATAATCTTTCTTCGCTGTAAAGGTAGTGATCAGATAAGTTAAAATTGCTAATGCAAAAGTGACGGCGATATTACCGGTCACATTGATTCCAAATGGCGTTAAACCTAATAAATTCACTAACCATACAAAAAAGAAAATGGTCAACAAGTAGTTCAAATACCTTTTATAATGTTTTTCTCCAATATTTGGTATTGCTATTTCATCCCGAACAAATAAAACCAAAGGCTCTAAAAATCTTCCAAAACCGGTTGCGATTCCATTGTTTTTTTTGTATGATTTAGCCAAACTGCTAAACATCCATAGCATCAATAAAGCCGCAAGAATAATAACTACAACGCTTTTAGTAATAGAAAAATCCCAAGGCTTAGCATTGGTTGGATGATGGTGCTCATCTAAATTTAAAGTTCCTTGGGCATCAGTTTTATAAATTTTGTTATGATATAACTTGTAGTAATTTCCATTGCTTTCCACAATACTTTCTCCATGATGAAATTGGGATGACATAAAAACGTGTAAGCCATTATCAATTAAAATGACAGGTAAAGGAATCGTAAAACCGCTTCCGTCAATTTTGCTGTGAAAAAAAGTCCAATCGTGAGAATCTTTTAAATGGTGCTGAATATCTTCTTTTATTTCATCTCTTAACGATTTAGCTTCTTGATGTGGGTTTTCACCTTTAGGCATAGATATTGAATCATGCTCCGAACTTGCATAGAATGTCAGCGAAAATAAGAAGAAAACGATTGAGATATAATATTGAATTTTATACATAAACTGCACTAAAATAAAATTTTCCTTATTTTAAAGGATTTGCAAAATTACATTTAATAATCTTAAATCAAAAATTTTTTATCAACAATTGTGCTTTTACATACATTTGGGCATAACAAATACAAAAAACACAAATAATTTATTACAAATGAAGATATTGTATGATTTTTTTTATATATCTTTAACACTTCATTTATTAACCATTAAAACCAAAAAAATATGAATAGTTTTCTCAAAAGCTTGATTTGGTTTTTGTTATTTGCATTTCTTGCAGCTCTAATTCATTTATATTTTATCCAAAAAAAATGTGGCATTTGCGGTGATACAAATTTCAACCAATCAGAGCATTCTCAACTTGCCGATTTTGTGATTTCGGATATCGATGGGAATGTTATTTTCAAATTTCCTAAAGAATTTATAATCAATTCTAAAGATGGGAAAGTGGAAATTCCCAGTGAATTAAATTCATTACGCGATTCTGTATTTAGTTTTTTCAACAAAAATCAAAATAAAGAATTAGTGATTACCGGAAAATATCTATCATCCGAAGGGGAACCACGTGGGATGGACAGAGCCAATTTTTTAAAAAATTTTCTTGTCCAATTTGGAATAAATGCTGATAAAATAGAACCAAAAGCTGTTTTATCGGATTTTTCTTATGATACCAATAATAAATACCAAGGTGGAATTGGAATGATTTTCCAAAATATATCTGAAGCTGCTCAAAAAATAATTGAAAAACATATTGCCGAGAAAACACTTTACTCCAATTTCGGTGCAGCTGATTTTAAACCTGACAACACTTTAGTTTCTTACACATTAGAACTGAAAAATTACTTAGTTACGCAAACCGGCAAAAGTGTTTTGGTAACGGGGCACACGGATAATGTAGGCGATGAGGTAACCAATAAAAATTTAGGTTCGATACGCGCTCAAAAAGTAATTGAATATTTAGTGTCACAAGGTATCGATGAAAATATGATCACTTCTGATTCCAAAGGGGAAACTGAGCCGATTGCTGACAATGCTACTGAAGAAGGCAGAGCACAAAATAGACGTATTACTATTTCTGTAAAATAAATTTATCAACAATTCTAAAACTTACTCTTATGAATATTATAGACTTTTTCTTAAAATGCTGGTGGTGGATTTTTCTACTTATGTTTCTTTCCTTTTTGTTAGGATGGTTTTTAAAAAGGTTATTTGGAAATGAAAATGGGCCTTGTTGCGATGATTTAAAACGATGGAAAGAAAAACATCACGAGTTAGAAAACAAATACAGCCAATTATTAAGTAGCACGGACAATATTCCGGCTATTCATTCTGTACCTGAGACTACAAAAATGGGAGTTGCGCCTCAATTTTTTAGTCCATTTGATAAATTATCTGCCGATAATTTACAAATTATTGAAGGAATTGGGCCAAAAATGGAAGAAATTTTACAAGCATCCGGAATTAAAAATTGGAAAGACTTAGCAGGCAAAACCCCTTTAGAGTTGAGAGGTTTATTAGATGAGGTTGATGCATCTAAATACAAAATCATAGACCCGACCACTTGGTCCGACCAAGCACAATTAGCTGAAGATAGCAAATGGGAAGAACTCATCGCGATGCAAAAAACCTTGGACACCGGAAAAACAAATGCAATTAATGAAACCGATTCCAAATTAGAAAAAATGATGATCAAATTAGGTTTGTTGAAAAAATGGAAAAAGGATGACTTAAAAGCCATTGAAGGAATTGGACCCAAGATTGAAAGTTTATTACTCAATGCCAACATCAAAACTTGGGACGAGCTCTCTGATACGCCAGTTGAAAAAATCAAAGGAATACTTCACGCTGCCGGTGACCGATATAAGTTAGCAGACCCTACGACCTGGCCGGAGCAAGCTGAATTGGCAGCAGAGGGAAGGTGGCACGACCTACAAGAATTACAAGACCGTTTAAACGGCGGACGAAATTAACACAAGTCAAAGAAGCTGCCCGAAAAATCGATTTTTTCCTCTTGAGGGCAGCTTTTTTTTAAAAAAATAAATGTATTCATTTCCTTTTTTTTGATTTTTTTTATTTTTGCAGTTTTTAAACCTAATTTATTCTACATGAATAAAATATTCATTTTATTACTTTTTGTTTTTGTCGTCAATTGCAAGGACACTAATTCTGTTCGCAAGCCGAATAAACAAACAACTAACGAAGGAACCATGATTACCATACAAGACCGATTAGATGATTATGCTCAAGTAAAATTATCTACTGACATCAGTAAGCTTTCTGAAAATGAGAAAAAAGTTTTACCTTTATTAATTAAAGCAGCCGATATAATGAACGAGTTGTATTGGGAACAAGCTTACGGACATAAAGATTCCATATTATCAAAAATAAAAGAAGATGTTACTAAACAATTTGTTTTAATAAACTACGGGCCTTGGGATAGAATGGACAATAATTTTCCATTCGTAGAGGAAATCGGTAAAAAACCGGAAGGAGCTAATTTCTATCCGGCTGATATGACTAAAGAAGAATTTGAAAAAGCACAAATTACAGACAAAACCGGTGCTTATAACATGATAAGGCGCGATGATAAAGGAAAGCTATACGCTATTCCTTATCATCAATTTTTTAAAGACAAATTGGTAAAAGCGGCCTCTTATTTGATGGAGGCGGCCAAGATAACAGATAATATAGCTTTTAAAAATTATTTAGAACAACGCGCCAATGCATTATTGACAGATCAATTTGACACCAGCGACCGAACCTGGTTAGATATGAAGGACAATCATTTGGATATAGTAATTGGTCCAATAGAAAATTACGAAGACGCTCTGTTTAATTACAAAACTGCTTATGAAGGTTATGTTCTAGTTAAAGATTTGGAATGGAGTGAACGTTTGGCAAAATATGCAGCATTTTTACCCCAGCTTCAGAAAGCCCTTCCTGTAGATTATCCCTACAAAGCGGAGGTTCCCGGGACTGATTCTGATTTAAATGCTTATGACGTAGTGTACTACGCCGGAGATTGTAATGCCGGTGGAAAAACCATTGCCATCAACTTGCCCAATGATGAAAAAATTCAATTGGAAAAAGGTACCCGAAGATTACAATTGAAAAATGCAATGAAAGACAAGTTTGACAAGATTACATTACCTATTGCTGCTGTATTAATTGACCCGGCGCAAAGAAAATACGTTACTTTCGATGCTTTTTTTGCCAATACGATGTTCCATGAAGTTGCACATGGGTTAGGTATTAAAAACACGATAAATAACCGTGGTATGGTAAAAGATGCACTGAAAGAATATCACTCTGCAATAGAAGAGGGAAAAGCGGATATTCTTGGAATATATATGGTTCAACAATTATATAAACGAGGGGAATTAAAAGGAGATATCAGAGATTATCTCACTACCTTTATGGTGGGTATTTTTCGTTCTGTTCGGTTTGGAGCTTCAAGTGCTCACGGACAAGCCAATATGATTCGCTTTAATTTCTTTAAAGAAAAGGAAGCATTCTATCGCAACACAGATGGCGCCTATACTATCAATTACGATAAAATGTCTGAAGCTATAGAGCAGTTATCTAATCTTATATTGGTACTACAAGGAAATGGAGATTATGATGGAAGTAAAAAATTAGTAGAGGTTAGTGGCGTCATTCATCCTGAATTACAATCTGATCTAAACAAACTAAAGGAAGCAAATATTCCGGTGGACTTGATTTTTGAACAAGGCAAAAGTGTATTGAAACTTTAATACTGACAGCCTCCCATAAATAATCAAAGTAGGAAACTACAAAATTTTAAATTTCATGTGATAAATTTATTGTTTTTTTATAGGTCACAAGGAATGTCCAAATAAACATTGCGGTTGGTATGTAACATTGCTTATGGACATTTCATCTAAATAAAAACAAGTTCACAATTCTTTATTATTCAAAATAGAGAAATGATAGTTTTAATTTATGTTTTTTTTTCCTTTCTTTACAAAATTAAAAAAACACTATTATCTTTATATATGATTCGATTTTATTTAAAAAGTATTTCGTTTGCAATTTTAACATTGTTATTCGTAAGCTGTGGAACTTCAAAAAAAGTTATTTCCCCATCTAATACGACGAATCTTACTATTGCAAATGAAAATAATATTACTTCAAATAAAATTGAACATGTCATACCAACCTCTGCGGTAGAAACGAGGGAACTCACGCTACCCGAAAAACTGCAAAAAGCCAGAGACGAAGGATTTATATTTACAAAAAACGATGAAATAGTTTTTTTGGCAAAAGAAAATATTGGTATTCGTTATTTAACGGGTGGGACTACAACCAAGGGGATGGATTGTTCGGGTATGGTATTTACCACCTTTAAACACGCTGAAATGGAAGTACCCAGAACTTCTAGAGATTTAGCTAATTTTGGCATCAAAATAAAAAAAGAAGAAGCCGCCCCGGGTGATCTTATTTTCTTCAAAACCAATGGTCGATCGGTTATAAACCACGTGGGTATCATTACCGAAGTTACTGAAGATAACATCAAATTTGTACATGCATCTATTAGTAAGGGAGTGATGATCTCCTCACTTGCTGAAGCATACTATTCAAAAGCATTTGTTCAGATTAATAGGGTATTGGACAATTAAACTCAAATTAAGCGTTAATTAAAATACTGATTTTTTGATATTAAACTTTCATAGCGAAGTTCTAATATTATTAAAAAAACCCATCATTAAAAATGACAGGTTTTTAAACAAATAAACTATTCTCCAATTAATTTTAAACTTTATGCTTTAACTTTACAAAACTATTATCGGTGTTGATAATTGTTTTTAGTTCATAAAACATCAAACATGACATGGCAATTAGCATTTTTCCCCCATTCTGAGTTCTTCTTTCTTTGAATTACTTTTCTTGCTTTTTTTAGTTGACTTGCCTGTTTGCTCCTCTTTACTTTTTTGATTTGAACTACTTTTACATTCTTTTTCTTCTTTTTTTTCAGATTGTCCTTGACCACTACAATTTTCATTTCCCTGTGCTTTGACGTGATTTTGACAAGTTTCTTTTTGCGCTGCAGAATGATTGCAATCTTTATGGGTCTCTTTTACCATTTCCCCACTACAATTATGGGAAACCTCCACTTTAATTTCTTGTTTCGTCTCTGTTTGTACATCTTGAGCTTTTAGGGCAACCGAAACAAACAAAATAAATACAGTACCTATAAATAGTTTTTTCATTTTTAAATAATTTAGTGTTCATAATTAGAATTGCAAATGTAACAATTATTACATTCTGTACAACTTTTATTACATAAAATCACTTTTTTTTCCCAAAACACTATTTTGAGATAGTCTTTTGGTAATGAAGAGCCGGTAACAGCAGAAATAAAAATAGTGGTTGAATTAAGAATCTGCGAATATAAAAAGCAATCAGGTAATTGTTTTCAAAATTGTTTCTCAATAGTAGCATTAAAGCACTCATCGATATTATAAAGCCAATAAAATAAAACCACGCACTGAATTTTAAAAAATCTTTTCTTTGAAAGAATAACCAAATAATACCTAACGACAAGATTGAATTGATAAGATATCTCAAGAAAGTATTAAAAATAAATTTTAATTTATCAATTTCGTGTAATTTCACGTGCAAATAGTCACTTTTAAAATAAGTAATCAACGGATCATAAAAAACCGATTCAAACCCTCGCACGGCCATTAACAGCCCCAACAAGTTAATAACCAAACTGAGCCTAATCCACTTATTTTTTAGCATTCTACTCTGTTTTTTTTAAGAAAGATGCACTAAATACCAATCTCCAACTTCCTAATTCTATTTTTCGCACCCAAATCACCCATAGCATAAAAGTAAATCCGTAAATAATTGCCGGAAAAACGATTTGATGTAAAAAATGTGAATAAGCACTAAATCGATAAACAGCCCAGGTTAAAACTAATATTCTAAACAAGTTTATAACGTAAATCAAAACCGTTCCAACTGCACCAAAAAGCAATGTATCTTTCCAAGTGCTGCTAAAAGCAATAATAAACGACCAAAATAAAATGATAACACTTACTGCATTACAACCTTCCACTACTCTTGCCACATATTGAGAATTATAAATTAATTTCATAGATGGCTCATCCGTATTGGGTTCCGTTTGGATATTCATACCAAAAATCTTTCCAACGGCTACGGTTTGAAAAGAAACCTGCCGGGTAATTGGATCCGTTTTAATTTCAAAACTATTCAAATAGAAGGAATAAAGAAAGGAAAGAATAGTGTATGAAACAAAAAATTTAACAATAAAAAGAAGTACCGCTTTATATTTCAAAATTGTAAAACGTTTAGATTAGTTTATGTTTTTACTTTTAAATTCTTAGAATGATTTAGAATGATAAGCTATAAAATCGCAAACCTAAAATATAATATTATACAGAAGTTAAAATAATTGAATAATCAAATAAGTCTATCATTTTTTATTTAAAATACTATGCTTTCGACCAAAACTAAAATAAATAACTAAACCTATAAAAAGCCATATTATAAACCGCATCCAATTTGTAAATCCTAATTCGGTCATTAAGAAAAGATTAGTCAAAAGCCCTAAAACGGGAATTAACGATAGTTGATTTTTAACACTATAATATGTTAATAGGACAGATGTAATTATAAATATATAAAAGGGAATTTGATGTTTCCAAATGTCCCAAGAGCTAAAATCAAATTTTTCAATAAGTCCGGAAAAGTGGTTAAAATAAAAAATTAAAAATACAAGCCCCCATAATATTGGTAGCACAAATCGACTGTTAATATAAGGTATTTTAAATAGTTTTTTATTGTTTTCGACTTGCAGATCATCTTTCATTACTAAAACACCCGCTGATACTAAAACAAAAGCGAACAAGGTGCCAATACTGGTCAAGTCCGTTACTTCTGTCAAATTCATAAATAGGGTGGGAATCGCCACAAAAATACCGGTAATGATGGTAGCAAACGAAGGCGTTTTAAATTTGGGATGAATCGTAGCAAATTTTTTAGGCAATAGTCCGTCACGACTCATACTCATCCAGATTCTAGGCTGACCCAATTGAAAAACCAATAGCACACTTGCCATTGCCACAATAGCTCCAATGGCGATAAATCCGGATAAATAATCTAAATGCAATTTTTCAAAAACAAATGCCAAAGGATCGCCTACCCCTAATTCCTCGTAATTAACCATTCCCGTTAAAACCAAACTAATAGCAACATAAAATATTGTAGTGATTACTAAGGAGTAAATCATCGCTCGTGGTAAATCACGCTGCGGGTTTATTGATTCTTCAGCCGTAGTAGAAATGGCATCGAACCCAATGTAAGCAAAAAACACACCGGATACTCCTTTTAACACCCCACTCACGCCGTTAGGAGCAAAAGGATTCCAATTTTCCGGATTGACATAAAATGCCCCAACAGTTATGACAACAAGTAATATAATCAATTTGATAATTACCATAATATTTCCGGTTATCTTAGCTTCTTTTATACCTATATAAATTAATATGGTTATTAAAACTACTATGGTAAACGCCGGAATATCCGCAATGAATTTGATACCAAATAAAATGGGAGCATTTTGCCAAGCGTGATAAGCTGTTTGTAAATTAAAAGGTAAATCATCAAAAGCAATTCCGCTGGCTAACTGTTCAGTTGCGGATTGAAAACCTCGCATAGCAGAAAGATAATCAACGGATAAAAATTCAGGAAAATGAACTCCTATTCCACCTAAAAATCCGGTGAAATAGTCTGACCACGAAATAGCAACGGCGATATTTCCAACTGCATATTCCATAATCAAATCCCAACCGATGATCCACGCTATTAATTCGCCAAAACTGACGTAAGCATAGGTGTAGGCACTTCCACTGATGGGCACCCTTGAAGCAAACTGGGCATAACTTAATGCGGATAATAAAGATGCAAAAGCAGTAAATATAAAAAGTAAGGAGACGGCCGGACCCCCATTTACAGCCGCATTTCCTATAGTACTGAAAATACCGGCTCCAATAATGGCAGCTATTCCCATTGCTGTGAGGTCCACAACCGATAAATTACGTTTTAAATGTGAAGCAGATTCTTTATTTTCTACTTCATTCTCAATATTTTTAATACTTTTTTTTCTAAAAAGTGAATTACTCATAAATTATTTAGTTTTCTTTTACAAATATAAAAGATTATTTAAGGTATTATGAATTAATATCAAAATATGATGAAATAAAAAAACCGCCTGAAAAAAATCGGACGGTCATTTAATATATAAAAAAACGTTTAACTATATCATATCTTCCCCTCCATTATCTTCTCTTACGGGCTGTTTATTTTGTTTTTTCTTTTGATTAAAACGAAACGTAAAGTTCAGATTAAATTGTCGTGGCATCCATTGCATTTTAGCATAAGAACTAAATGTGGGGTCATAATTGTATACCTGTCTGTAACGGGTATTAAAAATATCACTTGCATTAAATGAAATGGTTCCGTTATCTTTCAAAACATCTACACTATAGGCTGCGTTAGACACAAAAACCGGCTCACGTCTTAATCTACTACTTTCGTAAGGACCTTCATACATCATAGTAAATTGAAAATCAGATTTTTTTGATAATTTCGCTTTGGCAGCAAAACGATCATTCCAACTGTAATTATCGGTTCCATAATTTACATTCTGATAACTTCCAATGGTTTTGTATTTGAAAAAATTGAAAGTATTACTCAATTGAATCATTTTTATGGGGCTATAAGTCAAGGTCAATTCTGAACCTATACGGGTTTCACTGTTCAGATTGATTGGAGTTGTCATTATTTTATTTGTTCCATTGATGATTTCGGGTGTTACCACACGTACCATTTGAATGGCGTTATTAGCATATTGATAATAAGCTGAAGTATAAAGTGAAAATTGATTCCATTTTTTATAATAACCTATATCAGCCGTATAGCTTATTACAGGGTCTAAATCAGGATTTCCTCTGAACACGTTGGTTTCACTGGTTCTAGATTCAAACGGATTCAATTGACGATCGTGTGGACGACGTATTCTACGGTTAAATCCAGCTGTTATGTTTTCATTTTCCTTTAATTCATAGGTGAGGTTTAAAGTAGGAAAAAGGTTAGTGTATTTTTTATCAATGTCAATATTAGGGTAATCTACCGTTTCTTGTCCATCTAAAAAAATGTAAGTATGTTCCATTCTCAAACCGAACAAGGCAGAGAGTTGATTCCATTTAGTGCCGTATTGCAAGTAGGCTGAATAAATATTTTGATTACTTTTTAATAGATTTGACACATCTGTATTGAGTACAAAAGTCCCATTTTCGTATTCATTCACTACGTAATCAACACTTGATTTGTCTATATTGGCTTGAAAACCGGCTTCAAATTGTTGTTTTTCGCCTAAGGGTAATACATAATCAGATTTGATTAACCAACTTTTTTGATTTTCATCTTTTAGATTTTTTTCATTGGGTACTGTTCCGGTATTATTTAAATTTTCGGTGATGTAATAATTTTCTACTTCCTTATCATCTTCATATTTAAGATCTATGGTCCATTTATGATCGTCTTTTTTAAACTTTTGAGTAAAATTCAAGGCGTATTCCAGTACTTGGTCATTTTCGTCTTGATCTTCCCATCGTAAATACAATTCGGGATCGGTACCGTACACATTTCTCTCAGCTGTTGCATACGAACTATTGGGTGATTTTCTATAAAGTACGCTTCCGGTTACACTGGCTTTTTCTCCCAAAAAATATTCTAATCCTATATTTCCGTTAAATCCTTTACGAGTACGTTCCGTTTCAATAGTTTCTTCGGTTAGTTTATTTAATTCAGAACCAACGTAATTATAGTAAAGGCTATTTCCGATACTTTTTCTATAACTATAGCCTAAATTACTAAAGAGATTAAAATACTTGTTCCTGTTATTTAAATTAACAGATACACCGTGATTATCCGGAATTCCTGTGTTTAAGGAAACAGAAGCATTAAAACCGGTTACCGTCCCTTTGCGAAGAACAATGTTAATAATACCGGCAGTGCCTTCTGCATCATAGCGAGCCGAAGGGCTTGTAATTACTTCTACCTTTTGGATGGCATCTGCCGGAAGTTGGCGCAAGGCATCCGTAGCACTCAATCCCACCAATCCACTGGGTTTTCCATCTATTAAGATTCTGACACTTTCGTTGCCTCGTAAACTCACATTACCTTCTACATCAACGGATACTGAAGGCACATTGTCTAATACGTCGGTAGCTGTACCTCCTTTTACAGTCATATCTTTACCTACGTTGTATATTTTTTTGTCTAATTTGACCTCAACAGTAGATTTTTCGGCTACAATTTCCACTTCGCCCAATGTTTCAGCTTCTGACTCCATATAAATTGTGCCTAAATTTAGGTTTTGCGTAATTTTTTTCAATCCTAAATCGATGGTTTTATAGGACAAAAACTCAACCGTTACTTTGTAATTCCCGGCAGGTATGTTGATTTCAAATTTGCCATTGGCATCGGAAATTCCACCATTCACTTGCCCTTTTTCAGGGGTGAATATCAAAGTGGCATATTCTAATGGGTAATTACTTCCTTTTTCCAAAACACTTCCGGTTACTTGCACTTGCGGTCGGTTTTGATTGGGGTTTTGAGCAAAATTTACGATGGAAACGAATAGCAAAATGTTTAGAAAAATAAATTTCATGTGTTTAGATTTATTAGTTCACTTTGTGTTATTTTTTTATGGAGTTCACTGATGTGCACACGCTAAAGACGTGACAGGTACGCAGTTGTTTTTTATTGGTCATCCCGCCTGGCGTTACAGGAATGTAATAGCCTTTTAACCATTCCCGGTTGGTATGATGTTATTCTTATGGCTATTTCATCTTAAATTAATTAATATTTCAAAATTAGACCGCAAATCTAACGAGATGTAACAAGGACATCTGTTAATATCTTGTTAAAGGTTTTTTAAGAAATTGCCTTAATTTAGGGTTCTTAAAGGCATAGGAATTAATGTTTTTTTGAAGTACAAATCACTTTTGCATACTCTTAACCTATTCGGTTTGTGTGAAGGCAAACCAATAAAATTCACAGCTACAGTTTTCTTGAAGTTTATTTTTTCATCTAATAACATTGTATTTCAAAAATAATTGTACTTTTGATAGACTAACCTTTTAAATTTTATTTTTATGAAACAAATTATTTACCTAATGTCCTTATTCTTGATTTTCTTAACATCTTGTAATCAAGATTTTAAAGAAACCACATTTGCCACCGAACAAGAACCGGAAAAATCCCTTACTTCTTCTGAGATTGTTAAAAATATTGACGATTCGTTTAAAGTCAAAGGGAAATTTGATTGGAATGAAACTTCTGATTTGATGGTTTGGAGTGCTGCTTTGGAAGGTCAAAATATATTGGCAGTCGGTTATGGAAACGAAAGTTTCAGAAGTTATGAGACCAAAGACCTCAAAGATTTAAAAACGAGAATTTTAGAAATAATTACTGCTTCAGAAGGAAAAAAAACTGAAGAAATACTCAAGTATGAAGATGATGTATTAAATTATTTCGATGTGGTGATTACCAAATTTGAGACGGTTCAAAAATTGAGAAAATTAAACGGCATCAGGTATGTAGAACCAACCGGTTATGCTCTCCCACAAGATCAGAAAAGCGATTCTGGATGTTCTACGGGGGGCGAAACCATTGCTGTTGCAGATTACGGTACCCTTTCTAGCGGTGCAAAAGTACCTTGGAATTACTATATCCACAAAATTAATCAAGCGTGGGCATACAGCACTGGAAGAGGAGTAACCGTGGCGGTTATTGATACCGGTGTGTCAAGCAATCAAATTTTATTAGGAAGTGAATTCGATGATTATTACTCCGGTAGAACGATTCAAAAATACGCAGCTTATGTTGATTCTTGGAATCCTTGGTCTAATACAACGGATGGTTATCATGATAAATGTGGACATGGCACCAGTGCTTGTAGCGCAGTAGGAGCCCCAAACAATAAAAGAGGAGCTCCGATAGGAGTTGCCTATGAATGTAATTTGATCTCCTACAGAGGTACAAGCGATGTGGTTTTAGATGGCTACCAAGAACAAAGAGGTGTAACACGTTCGCTGACTGAATTAGCAAACAAATCATCTGTAAAAATTATATCAATGTCCATCGGTTTTGCATGGTCTGTCGGTAATATTTCCGATGCTGTGAAATATGCCTACAGTAAAGGAAAATTGATGTTTGCCGCCGGAGGCACTTCTACTGAATTGACTAATTGGTATCCTGTAATTTTTCCTGCCAGCATGGCTGAAACTATCGCAGTTACAGGTGTTGAAGAAGGAACTTTATACGATGAGTGTGATGTGTGTCATTATGGGTCAGAAATTGATTTTACCTATACAATGGAAAGAGAAAACAATCATCATCAACCGGTTGCCGGCTATTACACGGGGCAAAATTCTTATTTTGGAGGTTCATCAGTAGCTACAGCTTCAACAGCCGGAATCGCGGCATTGGTTTGGGCAAAAAACCCGAGTTTTACACGTGCTCAAGTCATTGCCAGATTGAAATTTGCTGCTGCTTTATATCCTAATGAAAGCGCTGATTTTGGCTATGGAAATATTGATGCACTTAAAGCGGTAAGAGGATATTAATTGTGATTCCTATAATTAAATTCATAAAAGCCACTCAAAGATGAGTGGCTTTTTTTTATTTGAATATGATTTCATCTTGAAAATCCCCTTCTGAGTTGATACAATACAGCGCTAAATTTTTCTTTAAAGTATCATTAACTTTATAGCAAGCAACAAATATTTTATCATCATTCAGTAGAGAAATCCCTTTGGGTATAAATTGAGTAGCATCAAAACTCACCATGGAATATTCCCAAATTAAGGTTTCTTCAGGTGAAAATTTTTGAACTGAAAGTGAATCATTATTAAAAATAAGCTTGTAAAGATTGTGAAAACCATCTGTTTTAGTGTCAATTACATTTTCATCACTATGAAAAGCATTAAAATCCAAATTGTGAAAAATAACATTATCATTGGAAATATAAATATTTTCGATAACAGTTTCGCCGTTTAAATTTTCTATAGTCAATTCCCCAACATGGTTTGCTAACGAATAATAGCTTATATCATTGCTGTTCTCATCATAAATACTCAATGTATATTTATTTTGAGCGGGTAGCGTTAGGGTAAATAATAGATAGCTAGCAATCAGTACTTGATATTTTTTCATGTGATTTAATTTTTACGCTTTCAAAAATGACAATTATCAGTTTTCAGTTTTCAAAAATAAAGGGTTAATTTTTATTGTGCAATTTTAATATAGGTTTATTTTCAAAAGTTATAAACATTTTAATAAACTAAATTACAATAAATTATTAGTTTAAAAAATAATTTTTATTTGAATTTAAAGATGCTAATTAAATAGATAAGTAAGTTATATTTTCAATCCGACTAATCGTAAATTAAATATCCAAGTCAAATTTCTTTCTAAATTCATTGATTAATGGATTGAATTCTACGAATTTTTCATATTTCTCCTCAGGCCTATAGAGAAAATTTTTTTCTTCAGAATCATCGTAACTCATTTGAAAAACAATGCTATAATTATGCAATTTTTCTCTTAGATAGTTCAAAATAGGAGATTGATTTTTTCTTACCTCTTCCATCATCATTGCATTAGGATAGGTCAATTTAATAAGGGTATCTTCTAAAATAGGTTCTTTTGAATTCAAAATGGCAGCTAACATTTTTTCACCTTGTTTTGTGAGTATGTCTATATATTCTCTCCAATAGCCAATAAAATCAGCTTGAGAAAATGGTTTTTTGGGTAAATCAACTTCTATGCTTGGTGTATTTTGCGCAACTTCATTTTTCTTGTTGACCGCATTCAAACTCAATGCAGAACTTCTTTTTCGGAGGGTATTTTCCTTTGGAATAGATTGTTTTTCTGTGGATGTAATATCAGAATTGTAAACTTTTAAGGTTTCATTTATTAGATTAGGTTTTTCAGCTTGAATTTGATTTCCAACTTTTGTAACTTTATTAGCTTTGAAAAATTGAGGACTAATTATAAAATTCAGTTTTTTTTTTCACCCAAATTTTGGGTTAAAGAGGCTAATAGCATCAAGGTCATCTCAACAAGCAAACGCTGATTTTTACTCGATTTAAAGTTTAAATCACTATCATTGGATAATTTTATCGCTTCTAACAAAAAGGGAAGTGAAGTTTTTTCTGATTGTTCTAAGTATTTCTTTTTGGCAGCATCGCCAACTTCTAATAGCGTCACAGTTGATTTATCTTTAGCGACCATTAGATCTCTGAAATGACTCGCCAATCCTATGATAAAATGATGAGCATCAAATCCTTTGCTCAATATATCATTGAAAAGTAGTAAAACACCCGGTATATCATTTTGTAATAACAAATCAGTAGTAGCAAAATAGGTGTCGTAATCTAATACGTTGAGGTTTTCGGTTACGGCAAGTCGGGTTAGATTATCTCCGGAGAAACTCACTACCCTATCAAATATAGAAAGTGCATCTCGTAAAGCACCATCTGCTTTTTGGGCAATGATATGTAGCGCATCGTCTTCAGCGGTAATTGATTCACGTTGAGCAATTAAATGAAGGTAATCCTTCATGTCTTTGACAGTGATTCTTTTAAAATCAAATATTTGACAACGAGAGAGAATGGTGGGAATTATTTTGTGTTTTTCAGTAGTAGCCAGAATAAAAATAGCATGAGCCGGCGGCTCTTCTAATGTTTTAAGAAAGGCGTTAAATGCCGCCGTGCTGAGCATGTGTACCTCGTCAATGATATATACTTTGTATTTTCCCACTTGAGGAGGAATTCTGACCTGCTCTGTCAGATTTCGAATATCATCGACTGAGTTATTGGAAGCGGCATCCAATTCAAATACATTGAATGCAAAATCCTCATTTGGGTCAATGTTATTTTGATCTGATTGATTAATTTTTTTAGCTAAAATACGGGCACAAGTCGTTTTGCCTACCCCACGTGGACCAGTAAATAATAAGGCTTGCGCTAAATGATTGTTAGCAATGGCATTTTCCAAAGTATTGGTAATGGCCTGTTGTCCCACTACATCTTCAAATGTTTGGGGTCTGTATTTACGTGCCGATACTACAAAATGTTCCATAACTATATTCTATCTATATGCCTGTATAATAAATTTTTAGTTTTTTTTAGATTAACAAAATTAACTTTGGCTAAGTAAAACAAAAATTAAATACAGTCAAAATCTTTGTTTCAATAGATATTAACAAATTTGTTGTTAGATAAAAATGAATGGGTTATAAGTAGATGTAGTGAAATTTTTAAATTGATTCTATTAAACATTTAAATATTAGTATTTTATAATTTACATTTCGCAATTATTTTAATAATTAACTAATTTTAATTAAATTTGCACGGTTTTTGATTTTATCAATGTAGGGTTATATAAAACGAATATTCAAATTTATATTTTCCAATGAATCAATTTTTTAGCAGATGAATTTTCCTAATCTACTGACCGTCCTTCGTATTGTTATTGCATTAACTGCACCATTGATGCTTATTGAAAGTCAATTGTGGGTGCGCATTGTTGCCGGTGTATTTATTTTAACAGCAATGATAACCGATTTTGTTGACGGGTGGTATGCACGCAAATACAATCAAATAACCAAATTGGGCAAGATATTAGACCCAATAGCTGATAAGGTATTGATATTTGTTACCTTCTCCGTTTTTGTTTATATGGATATTCTTTCAGTATGGTGGATTATTCCAATTTTTATCCGTGAAATTGTAGTAACATTATATCGATTTGTCTTCTTGAGCAAGAACATCGTAATAGCGGCTACTCAAAGTGGAAAAATTAAAACGGTAATTCAGATGATTACAATGGGGATTGCCTATTTTTGGTTTATTACACGCAACCACTTCCGAGAATATCATTACAACTGGGTAGATTATTTATTAAATTTTGCACTAATCATCACATTGATTATCACCATCCAATCCGGATTAGATTTTGTAATTAATAATTGGAAGAACATTAAAAAATTCCACCATTCCTTGTGGTAAAACAATTTAAATTGTCATTTTTCAAAAAAAAATTTATCGATTGGGCACAAGATGTTTCAGCATTGGCTAATCCATTATTGCTTTTATTTGTTCCTTTAATTGTTTTAGGTCCAACTAAAAGTTTTTGGTTTCTATTGATAGCACTTCTAATCAATGAAATAATAGGCTCAGTAATAAAAGTTTTCTTTTTTCGTCAAAGACCCAACGGTCAAAAATATAGCAATCTCATCGAAAAAATAGATGCCGGAAGTTTTCCGAGTATTCACTCTTCAAGAATTACGCTAAGTTACTTTTTCCTATCAAGTTGCACCAATTTAGTGACTTTAAAAGTAATTTATTTCGTTGCAATAGTGTTGGTATTGGCTTCTAGAATCATTTTAAGAAAACACTATTGGACTGATGTGATCGGCGGTGCCATAATTGGTATTGGTTTGTATTTAATTTTAAAGTTCTTTTTTTAATAAATTACTCGGTTCATTCCAAAATCAATCAAGAATTGATGTAATAACATCTACTTATATTAATTTTAGGATTACGAATTACGGATTACGAATTACGAATTACGAATTACGAATTACGGATTACGAATTACGGATTACGAATTACGGATTACGAATTGTGGGTTATGTAATTTATTAAATTGATAGTAAAGTAATTAAATCTATTAAATGCGATAAAAAATTATTCTGTTTAACATTATAAAACAATCAAAAGCTTTAGAATTTGGTTTGCCGCTATACTACTATTTCGTATAGACTCTATTTTCCTGTTCGGTAACCCTAATGAAGGTGGTGCGTTTGGTCAGCTCTTTGAGTTTTGAAGCGCCTACATAGGTGCAAGCACTGCGAACACCTCCTAATATGTCTTGAAGTGTATCGTCTACTTTGCCTCTGTAGGGTACTTCCACAGTTTTTCCTTCGCTGGCTCTGTATTCAGCTACTCCACCGGCGTGTTTGTCCATAGCAGTTTGCGAACTCATTCCATAAAATAGTTTATATTTTTCTCCGTTTTTTTCTATTAATTCTCCACCGCTTTCATCGTGTCCGGCGAGCATGCCCCCCAACATCACAAAATCGGCTCCTGCTCCAAATGCTTTAGCAATATCGCCCGGAATACTACAACCTCCATCACAAATGATTTGTCCACCAATGCCGTGTGCCGCATCGGCACATTCTATGATGGCTGACAATTGCGGATAGCCCACGCCGGTTTTTACACGCGTAGTACACACGGAGCCGGGACCTATACCCACTTTGATGATATCGGCACCTGCCAGTAATAGCTCTTCCACCATTTCGCCGGTAACTACATTGCCGGCTATAATGACTTTTTCAGGGTATTTTTTCCGTGTTTGTTTTACAAAAGCTACAAACAACTCAGAATAACCATTGGCAACATCCAAACAAATGTAATTTAACTCAGGAACTGCTTGCAAAATTTCAGCTAATTTTTCATCGTCTTGCTTGCTGATGCCACTGCTTATCGCCACATAATTCAAGGCATCTTCGGGTACTGATACGACAAATTTTTTCCAATCTTCTAAATTATAATGCTTGTGAACAGCAGTGAACAACTGCTTTTTCGATAGGGTTTTAGCCATATCAAATGTGCCCACCGTGTCCATATTAGCAGCCATCACCGGAATGCCGTTCCATTTCAGCGGACTGTGCAAAAATTTAAATTCTCGTTCTAATGACACCTCTCTCCTACTCTTCAAAGTAGAACGTTTGGGACGAATCATTACATCTTTAAAGCCTAATTTTAAGTCAGTTTCTATACGCATAATTGGATTACAAGTTTAAGTTTAAAGTTGAGCGAAGCGAAATGACGCTATGCGTTATTAAAAGTTTCGATCGTTGAGCGAAGTGTTATATTGAGCTTGCTGAAATACCGAAACGCAGGTTTTAACAGACAACTTATGGAAAAAGAAAAAAATCATATCATCTGATAAAACCTTTTCAAAAATAAAAGGATTGAGCATTGTTTTACAGAAATTTCACAAAAACTTATTAAATAAAAAAACAGTATTTATTAACAAAGTCCTTATTTTTGTTAAAATTTTTAAATTATGCGAATTATTATATTACTACTTTCTATAACCTTTTTAGGGTGTAAGTCCCATCAACCAAAAATCACAACTATTCCGAATAAAAAAACAGATTTTAGTATAGCGTTTGGCTCCGGAAACAATCAAAATAAAAAAAATCCATTTTGGGAGCAACTCACCGCACAAAAGCCTGATGTTTGGATTTGGGGTGGCGATAACATATATTGTGATACAGAAGATATGTCTGTTTTAATAAAAAATTATGAGATTTTGCAAAACGACACTGCCTATCAAAATTTCGCAAAGACTACTACCATTTTAGAAGCTTGGGATGATCACGATTATGGAATGAGCGATGGTGGCGCCTATTATTCAAAGAAAAAAGAATCACAAGAAATTTTTTTAGATTTTTTTAATGTGCCTGCAAACGAAGTTCGCCGAACGAGAGAAGGAACCTACTACAGTCAAATTGTTGATGTAGATAAACATAAAGTTAAAATAATTATGTTAGATACACGCTATTTTCGCTCTGATTTAGATCCGGATCCGAGTGAGAAAAAAAGGTATTTACCCACTCAAGACACTACAAAAACCATGCTTGGCGAAATGCAATGGCAATGGTTAACCAATGAATTAAATCATTCAAAAGCCGACTTTAACATCATTTACAGTAGTATTCAAGTTTTATCTTCTCTTCACGGTTTTGAAACATGGGGCAATATGCCACACGAACAAAAAAAATTAGAAAAAATAATACTCAACAGCAAAGCTAAAAATGTTATACTACTCTCTGGGGATAGACATATTTCAGAAATATCACAAAAGAAAATAGGAGTAAATCAAATCCCACTTACAGATTTCACTTCCAGCGGTCTGACCCATTCTTACGAAGCCTTTTCAGGAGAAGAAAATCCTTATAGAGTGGAAAAGTTAATTAATGTAAAAAGTTATGGCTTGCTAAACTTTGATTTTGAGCATGACACTGTGGAAATGCAAATGTGGGGTGAAAACAACAAACTATTACAAACCTACCGACTTGCATTTTAATTTGAAAAAATCCCTATTTTAGCAGCCGGAAATAATTGGAAAGCAAAAGTATCAATAGCATCAACACTTCGACACTTCTCCCGATAGACCTGCCAAGCCAAAGGCATGGTATCGGGATCGCTCAGTGCAGGCAAGCTCAGTGCAAGCAAACAACACTTCGATTTCGCTCAGTGCAAGCAATCAATAGTATCAATAGTAACAACAGTATTAATAGAATAAACCATTAAATTATATTAACAATGACCAACAGAACATTTACCATGCTTAAACCCGATGCCGTAGAAAAAGGATATATCGGAGCCATTTTAGAAAAAATCAATGCTGCAGGATTTAGAATCGTGGCTATGAAAATGACCCAAATGACCAAAACAGATGCGGAAAATTTTTATGCAGTGCATAAGGAAAGACCTTTCTTTGGAGAATTAGTGGAATTTATGACACGTGGTCCAATCGTAGCTGCTATATTAGAAAAAGAAAACGCTGTAGAAGATTTCAGAAAATTGATTGGCGCGACTAATCCTGCCAATGCGGAAGAAGGAACTATCCGAAAATTATACGCTACCTCAATGGGAGAAAATGCAGTTCACGGCTCTGACTCTGATGAAAATGCAGCTATTGAAGGCGCATTTCATTTTGCCGGTCGCGAAATGTTTTAAATTGAATTTTTACGTAAAGACGCAAAGTAGCATAAATTAATATATGCTAATTTGCGTCTTTTTCTATTGCAACTGAGCAATGACTTTTTCACCGCCCTTCACTTTTTCTCCTAACTTGACGTTTATTTTCATATCTAAAGGCACAAAAATATCCGCTCTGGAACCGAATTTTATAAAACCGGCATCAGTGCCTTGTATAGCCTCCTCACCTACTTTTGCGTAATTGACTATACGTCTGGCTAAAGCTCCCGCTACTTGACGATAAAGGATATCGCCAACAGTATCATTTTTAACCACAATAGTGGTTCTTTCATTTTCGGTTGATGATTTGGGGTGTGAAGCTATTAAATATTTTCCTGGATGGTATTCAGAATAAACCACAGTTCCACTAACAGGATAACGTGTAACGTGCACGTTTAACGGAGTCATAAATATAGAAATTTGCCTGCGTTTGGCTTTAAAAAATTCAGGTTCTTCTACTTCCTCTATTGCCACCACTTCGCCATCTACAGGAGCTATAATGTGTTGTCCATTTTGAGCGGTATTACGTTTTGGATTCCTGAAAAATTGTAAAACCAGAACCGTCATTACCAATAATGCAACCTGTATGGTTTTCTGTAGTGCAAAATTATCAATTAGTTCTCCAGCTAACACAACACCCAATGCCATGATTAGCATAGTACCTAAAATGATTTTATAACCTTCTTTGTGAAACATAATATATTAATTATTGATTATTGATCGTTGAGTTTGCCTGCACTGATTTCGGTTGTTGATCGAAGTCGAAACGCCGAAGTGTCGAAACGTTGATTATTGATTGTTGATTATAGATATATAAGATTTAATACAATGTTATTTCGAAACTATCAATAAATACATAAAAATAAATGGAGCTACAAAAATAACACTATCCATTCTATCTAAAATACCACCATGTCCCGGAATGATATTTCCTGAATCTTTTACACCAGCTTGACGTTTGAACATCGATTCTATTAAGTCGCCTAACACTCCAAATGTACTTACTATTAAGGCAAAAACCAACCAATTATTTAAATTTAACTTTGTAAAGTATTGGGCTAAAAAATACGCCCCAACAAAGGTAAATACCATTCCACCTATAAAGCCTTCCCATGATTTATTAGGCGAAATTCTCGGTAGTAGTTTGTGTTTGCCAAAGTTACTACCCACCAAATAGGCAAAAGTATCATTGACCCATACTAATATAAAAACTCCTAATATTGTAGTGTTTATATAATTGAATTCATTATTAATAAAAGGAATCATCGCAATCAATGTATAAGGCAATGCAATGTAGATAACACTTAAAAACTTTTTGCCTAATTGTTCAACGGCTTCTTCTTTTTTGGAAAAAAGGATTGAAATAAATGTAGCAAAAACACCTAAGAACAAAGCAATTCCTGCATATTCCGACAATAATCGAGATGGTATATCTTTAATGTTTAAAATATTAGCAAATATAAATAACAAATTACCTAACAGATAGGGAAAAAAACTTTGAAATTTTATCAATTTATTAAATTCGTAAATTGATACATTCATAATAATCCAAAAGAGAATGATAAAAGTAAATTTATTGTATAAAATACTGAAAACCAATATTCCAACATACAATCCTCCAAAAATAGCCCGCTTCACTAAATTATTCATACTATAAGTCTTCAAGAAGGAGCAAATATAAGTTTTTTGAATTATTATTGCCATAATTCATAAAGCCGGCATCTACTTTATTGGGTTGATAATCTTTTACAGCGCTAATATTTGTTGGAATGTTGGATTGATAGCGAAATTTGATACTACTCAGCGCTTTATCTTTATCCCTAATCAATTGACTTGTAGTGGCATATACCACAAAATTTGTCGGATATTCTGTTAGCTTTTCTTCTTTAAGTTGCTTTGAAGAAAATAGGATGCTTCCATCTTCCACAATTAAATGTTCACATTTAGTAAAAAACACATTTTCTGAATTAACAGCTTGAATATCAACAACTTTTAATTTATCAATTAATTCTTTATCAATACATTTTACTTCATTCCAAGCGTTTTCTTCCATAATATTTTTGAGAAAAACTAAAATTTCGCTCCTATCATCACTATAGAGAAACTTACCACCTTTCTTTTTAAATTGGTCAACAAAATAATTGTCAGGGGGTATACCATCGCTATAAACCTCTACTTGTGGTTTTTCTACCTCTTTCTTTTTCCCGAAAATTTTATCAAAAATACTCATTTTATGAAGAAGTTGGGGGTTCAGTTTTTATCTCCGTTAAATTTTCACCATCAATAATTTCAGCTTCAATGTCTTCAATCAAAGTAACTTCGTGTGGACGTTTTCCGAATATTTTTTCTAAATCATCTTGGAAAATCACTTCACGTTTCAATAATTGTTCTGCCAAAATAGTTAATTTTTCTTTATTCTCCTCAAGAATTCTGATGGCTCTAAGGTATTGCTCCTCGATGATATGTGAAATTTCATCATCTATTAATTTGGCTGTTTCTTCACTATAAGGTTTTGTAAATCCATATTCTTGCCCGGATGAGTCGTAATAGGTAATATTACCCAACTTATCATTCAAACCGTAAATGGTGACCATAGCTTTAGCTTGCTTGGTTACTTTTTCTAAATCATTTAAAGCTCCTGTAGAAATTTCATTGAAAATTACCTTTTCAGCAGCACGACCGCCTAAAGTAGCACACATTTCATCGAGCATTTGGGCACTTTTTACGATCATACGTTCTTCAGGTAAATACCAAGCTGCGCCTAAAGACCTTCCACGTGGTACTATAGTTACCTTGACTAATGGCGCTGCATGTTCTGTCATCCAACTTACTACTGCATGCCCGGCTTCGTGATAGGCAATAGTTTTCTTTTCTAATTCAGTGATAATCTTATTTTTCTTTTCCAAACCTCCGATAATTCGATCAACAGCATCGAGAAAATCCTGATGACGAACGGATTCATGCCCCTTTCTTGCTGCTACAATTGCTGCTTCATTACAAACATTGGCAATGTCAGCTCCGGAAAAACCGGGTGTCTGCTTAGCTAAAAATTCTAAATCAACATCGGTATCGAGTTTTAAAGGTTTGATGTGTACCTCAAAAATAGAAAATCTTTCATTTTTGTCAGGTAAATCTACATAGATTTGACGGTCAAAACGTCCGGCTCTCAATAAAGCTTTATCTAAAATATCAGCACGATTGGTGGCAGCTATAACAATAATACTGGTATCGGTTCCAAATCCATCCATCTCAGTCAATAATTGATTAAGTGTATTTTCACGTTCATCATTTCCGCCGGTAATATTGTTTTTGCCTCTTGCCCTACCAATAGCATCGATCTCATCAATAAATATAATAGCCGGTGATTTTAGTTTGGCTTGCTTAAACAAATCTCTAACACGAGAAGCTCCTACTCCAACAAACATCTCCACAAAATCCGAACCAGATAATGAGAAGAAAGGAACATTTGCTTCACCCGCTACAGCTTTGGCAATTAAGGTTTTTCCGGTTCCCGGAGGACCTACTAAAAGCGCTCCGCGTGGCGGTTTTCCTCCTAAAGAACTGTATTTTTTTGGATTTTTCAGAAAATCTACTAATTCTTCCATTTCTTCTTTGGCTCCTTCTAATCCTGCAACATCTTTAAAAGTGATTTTCACTTTTTGGTCTTGGTCAAAAAGTTTTGCGCGTGACTTGCCTATACTGAATATTTGCCCACCTGGACCTCCTTCTCCACCGGCACCAGACATCCTTCGCATAATGTAAATCCAAACTCCTATGATTAAGATCCAAGGTAGAAAATTAATTAAGCCTACCATCCAATCCGGTGTGGCATCAAATCTGTATCGTAATAATTTTCCTTCGGCTTTAGCTTTGTCCAAACTTTCTTGAAAATATTTTATGTCGCCGTAACGAAAAGTGTAGTAAGATTTTTCGGTTTTATTCATGAAACTGCTTTTTCCGGCATTTTCATGTTCTTTTTTCTGCGAAGCTGCCTTTGTAAGGTATGCTTCGGCTACTTTCTTCTGATCAAATATAGTTACACTATCAATGTCGCCACTTGCCATATAATTTTCAAATTGGGTAATGGAAATATCTCGTGCGGCCTTACTCGGATCAGAATTGTTCATTAAAAGATAACCTAAAAACAAAAAGATAGCCAAGTAAAGCCAATTCATCCCCATTTTTGGCTTTTTAAATTCCGGTTTTGGAAATAAATTTTTATCTTTTTGTTCGTCGGTTTGCTGATTATCAGCAGGTTTATTATTTTGTTTACTCATTCTATTGTATTAAACGGTTTGTGAAAAAGTGGTAATTTTGGCATCGCCCCACAAGCTTTCTAAATCATAATGCTCTCTTACTTGACGCTGAAAAACGTGAACTACCACATCAACATAATCTAATAAAATCCATTGCGACATCTCCTCGCCTTCTGTGTGCCAAGCGTGTTCTTTGAGTGATTTGCTCACGTGCTTTTGAATACTTCCCGATATAGAATCTACGTGCGTGTTGGAAGTACCGGAACATATTATAAAATAATCGCTTATGGAATTTTCGATTTTTCTTAAATCTAACAACTTAATATCCAGACCCTTATTGTTTTCAATCCCTTCGATGATGTGAGCAATTAGTTGATCTGTTGAATTTTTTGTTTTTGCCATGAATTAAATTTATATCAATTTACAAACATATTAATTTTTTTCTCTACTTCTTTAGCTTTTTGATCAAATTTCTCAATACTTTTATCAACAATTTTGAATTGTTAACATGAGACGCTATTTTTGTTTCTTTGTAACAATTGCCTTTTCTGTAAATGCATTTAATCAAGATTCATACCACCGGCTCCACCAATGATGATTTAAAAAAATTAATCAGACAAACTGACGTAGCTCCTTTTACGTGTATTTGGGCAATTCATCAAACCAAAGGAAGGGGACAAATGGGCAATACTTGGGAATCAGAATCAGGTAAAAATCTAACTTTCAGTTTTTTACTTCGTTTCTCAACGATGAGCATTCAACAACAATTTGATTTAAATAAGCTAATAGCTTTGACATTACACGAATGGTTGAACGGATATTATCCCCATTTCAAAATAAAATGGGCCAACGACATAATGGCAGACCATCGGAAAATAGCCGGAATTCTGATTGAAAATATCTTAAAAGGTCAGTATATTACTCATTCTGTAGTTGGTATTGGATTAAATGTAAATCAAACTGACTTTCAACATTTGCCTAATGCTACTTCGCTAAAAAATTTAACCGGAAATGTTTTTGATTTAGAAACATTACTCAGAGCATTTCTTCAGTTAATGAACGAAAAAATTGAAAAATTCAATGAAAGGGATTTTAATAAAATTCACGTCAACTATTTAGAAAATTTATTGGGCTTTCAAGAAGAAAGAGTATTTACTTTACCTAATAATTCGACAATTCAAGGGAAAATAATCAATGTAAATCCGGAAGGGAAATTGGTAATTCAAACCCAAGACCTGAAAATACACGCCTTTGGATTGCAAGAGATCAAATTTGAATATTAGCTTGTTTGGGTTAAAGCCAATTTATATATTTATCTATTATTCTCCGCCCTAAAGGACGGAGCTAAAGGACGGAGCTAAAGGATGGACCTAAGGAACGAAACCAAGGGATGATTTGACTATTTTACAATAATCTCATTTTCTCTGCCAGTGTATCTAAGAGATTTTGCAAAGGTTTTTTGATCATCATTGCCATCATCATATTGATGTCGCCTTCAAAAAATAATTGGGCTTCACTTTGTTTCTCATCGATTTCCTTGATTTTACAGGTTAAAAAAACAGGAAACGCATCACTTGCCGCCTTCAATTGCACGGTGTGATTAGGCGATTTTTCAGAATAAACCAATCTAATGGCGGGCATTCCACTCATAGAAAATTTGAATGAATCTTCCGAAACTTCAAATCCGGTTAAGTTATCCGGTAAAATTTTCTTGAAATTTTCAGTATTGGTTAAGAATTCATAAAGTTCAGCTGCTGATTTATTTACTTTGGATATTTCGCTTTGTTGGTTCATTTTAGGAATATTAAGCATTTTACTTCGACTTCGCTCATCTCAAGTGGAGTGGAAAGTCAGGTTATTTATTAAAATTTCTCAATTTAATTTCGGTTAAGACTTTTTTGGTGTACAGCGGAAACTCTGATTGTTGTATCCAAGCATAGTAACCTTGATCTTTTTCTAAAATTTCTGTAACCCGCTTGCCCTTGTATTTTCCGAAAGAAAATATCTCTTCTCCCTTGTCATCAAATAAAATGTAACCAGCAAAATCGGCACGATCTCGGTGAGAAGAGTATTCGCTCAGCTTTTTCATATCATTTTCCAAATCATCATATCTATCTAATTGCGCTTTCAATACTTCAAAAGTGGCATTGGTGTCTGCTTCAGCGGAATGTGCATTGTCCAAGTCTTTATCACAATAAAATTTGTAAGCAGCACCTAAAGTTCTTTGCTCTTTTTTGTGAAAAATAGTTTGAACATCGATGGCTAAACGTCCTTTCATACTAAAATCTACTTCAGCACGCAACATTTCTTCCGCCAACAAGGGAATATCAAACCGGTTGGAATTGAATCCTGCTAAATCGCAACCTTTGATCATATCTCTTATTTTAGTCGCCACTTCCTTAAAAGTAGGTTCGTTTAAGAGCATTTCATTGGTAATACCGTGCACAGCTGAAGCCTCTGCCGGAATTTCTATAATAGGATTGATTCTTTGCGTATAGCGTTCTTCTCTTCCATCAGGATGAATTTTAACGATGGATATTTCTACAATTCTATCCGTAGCAATATTAATTCCCGTAGTTTCTAAATCGAAAAAAACGATGGGTTTGGTGAGTTTTAAGTCCATTAGATAATGATATTTTATATAACTTTTTGGTTTTTAGGTTAAAATAAGGTACTAATTTCCTTAGTCAATTTAGCTATAACCCTTTCAGCGTTTAAAACGCTGAAAGGGTTTTAACCTGTAAAAATTTATGATGATTTCTTTTTTAAAAATCTGAATGCCAAAAATACGGCAGTTAGTAGTGCGAAAATAATAAAACTTATCAAACTGATGTTTCCCCCTTTTTTGATAACTTCAGGTTCAAATTTGAAACTTATTTCGTGTTTTCCGGCAGGCAGCACTAAAGCCCTTAAGATGTAATTGGCTCTGAAAATTTCTGTAGGTTTTCCATCAATAGTTGCTGTCCAACCCTTTGGATAATACATCTCGGAAAACAAGGCAACTCCGGCTTGCTTCGCATCACTGCGATACACTAATGCATTGGGTTGATAACTTTCTAATTTAATAGAAGCAGTGGAATCGGTTGGCATTAATTGCTGCGGGATTAACTTTCTAAATTGCTCGTTAATGACAGCTTTTGTTTTAGAAATGGAATCCATTGCGATCATTTCTTCATTGGCATTTTTTGCCCAAGTGATGTCATTGGCGAACCAAGCGTTCCCAAACACACTATCATTTGCCTGCACTTGAGTTTGTCCGGTTTTATCGGCTACGATTAAATATTTTGCATTGAGTAGGTCTAAAACTGCGTAATTGCCATTTGCTAATTGATATTCAAAAAGTTCTTGATAACGTCTGGGTTTGGCAGCGTGATAACCGCCTATAGAATGATGGAAATAAGACGTGCTTCCGTCATTTAAAGGATTTACTGTTAAATTTGCTACTCTGTAATGGCTTTTATCTTTCAGAATCACTTCATCTACTTGCGTTTTTTCAAAGGGTTCTTTTACTTTAGATGCTCTGACAAAATCATCGTCGTTTACATATCGCTTGGCAACGCCAAATCCATCATAAATCATTAAAAAGCCAATAAATAGGATTACATACAAGCTCTTAACCTTATCTTTAAGCACCAACCACAAAGCGCCGGCAGACAATAACACCAATAGCAGTGAACGTAAACTATCATTAAAAAACATCGTTTTTCTATCTTGCATCAAGGCATCAGCAAAACCCGGAATCATTTTATCGTAATCAGCATCCATTGGTGATTCAAAACTAAACAGGCTTCTGCCGATTACTACAAACAATAATGCCAAACCACCGGCAATAGCAACAGCGTAGGTCAATGCTTTTTCTTTTTTCTCAATCGTCAAGTTTTTAGCGAATAAAAATTGCTGTAAAGCCAAAATTGCCATCAAGGGAATGGCTAATTCCATTATAACTTGAATACTGGAAACAGCTCTAAACTTGGAATACATCGGGAAGTAATCAATAAAGAAATCTGTGAGAAAATTGAGATTTTTACCCCAACTCAGTAGCAATGAAAGTATAATACTCGCCAACAACCAAAATTTGTAACGGTTAGGAACAATGAAAATTCCCAATACGAATAGAAATATAAGTACCGCACCAATATAAGCCGGCGCCGCTACAATAGGTTGATTTCCAAAATATCCCGGAGCATTTTTAGCAAAATCTTTGGCATCAGAAATACTGATTTTTTCTTTTAACAAACGATAGGTTTCTGAATTCTTTCCCAAATTTTCCGCATTACCCCCACCGGTAAATCGGGGAATAAACAAATTAAAAGTTTCTGCTATTCCATAACTGTATTCTGTAATATAATCTTTATCTAAGCCGGTTGTTATTTCTTTTGGACTTTTATCAGGATTAATAGTCAATTCGCTGGTACTTCTCGTACTTTCTTTAGCGTACTCTTGGGTTGGAAATAAATGATTGGCATTCATACCGGCAGCCAAAACTGCTGCAACGAGCAAAATACCCACTTCTTTAGCAAAAACAAGATATTCTTTAGATTGAACGGTTTCCCAAAGCTGATATAACCCTATAAAAAATAGCACAAACAACAGATAGTAAGTCATTTGCACGTGTCCGGCTGCAATCTCTAAAGCAGATGCTAATGCGGTTAAGACAAAACCCCACAGATATTTTTTTTGAAATACCAATAAAACGCCGGCAATAACCAAAGGAAAATAACCGATGGCGTGTGCTTTTGCATTATGTCCTACGCCGAGAATGATCATTAAATAAGTGGAAAACCCAAAAGCCAACGAGCCAAAAAAAGCTAATTTCCAATCTACTTTTAAAATACTCAACAAGACAAAGAAGCTCAGAAAATAGAGAAATAAATAATTGGCAGGATGTGGAAGAAATCTGAAAAATTGATCTATTTTTCTCACAAAATCATAAGGAAAATAGGTGCTCACTTGGTAAGCCGGCATTCCACCGAAGGCAGCATCAGTCCAATAGGGTTCGGTTTTGTTTTCTGCTCTAAAATCTTGAATTTCTTTAGACATTCCGGTAAATTGGACAATGTCACTTTGCAAGATTTTTTTCCCTTGTAAAACAGGTGAAAAATAAATCAAGGAAATAATTGCAAACCCTATTATTGAAACAAGGTAAGGTGTTATTTTTTTTAAATTCATTCTTTGCTTATTTAATAATTTGAATTTCGAACAATTTGCCCCAATGTTTTCCGGTTACAAAGATGCGATTGTTTTCTTTATCATAAGCTATACCATTGAGAACTTCATCTTGATTAACTAAATTTTGGGTTTTTCTCATTTCTTTTTCCAAATCGTTAAAATCGATAATTCCTTCAATCGCTCCATTGATAGGATTGAGAATCAATACAATATTTTTTTGATACACATTGGCATAAACCTTACCGTCAATAAATTCTAACTCGTTCAGATTAGGCACATTTTGTTCGTTGGTATAAGCTTCGATGTGTTTTAATTCCGCTTGAGATTGCGGGTCTAAAAACCATACTTGGTCCGTTCCGTCCGTTTTAATCAAATTCTGACCATCATTAGTTAATCCCCAACCTTCTTTGCTCTTATTGTATTTAAAAGTGTTTAATTGTTTGAAATCTGACAAATTGTACACAAAACCGATGTTATTTTGCCAAGTGAGTTGGTATATTTTATCCCCAAAAATGGTCATTCCTTCGGAAAAATATTCATTGGGTAAATCTATTTTTTGTACTACTTTCCCTGTTTTCAAATCTACTTTTCTCAAGGATGATTCCCCGTTTTTTCCGGTACTTTCATAGAGAAATCCCTTGTGATATTCTAAGCCTTGCGTGTAAGCGCCCGTATCGTGCGGATAGACATTAACTATTTTATAATGATATACTTGCGGTGCTTTATCGGCAAAGAGATAAAAGGTTTTTACAATCTCTTTTTCTTTATTATCATAGTTTACAAGTGCTTTTACCACGTGTTTTCCCAAAACGAAATTACTTAAATCTATTTGATTGGGATTTTCAATTTCTTTCCCGTCGATGAAATAAGTAACTTTGCCAAACGGTAAATTATGTTCTTCTTTGATTTGTAGGTTTAATTTCTGAGCTGTATTGACTTTATCGGGAACTTCCAGCACGAATTTATATTTCTTTTCACAAGAGACAATAGCAAGCGATAAGGTAATAAAAAACAATATTTTACGCATAAGATACGGATTTTAAAATAAGATTTACAAAATAAATAAAAAGTTTTTTTGCGGTTTCAAAAATAGTATTAAATTTGCACACTCTAAAACAAACACGAAATAATAATGAAGAAAGGTATCCATCCTGAAAATTACAGATTAGTTGCATTCAAAGATATGTCAAATGAAGACGTATTTATCACTAAATCTACTGCCAACACTAAAGAAACTATTACTGTGGATGGTGCTGAATATCCATTGGTAAAATTAGAAATTTCAAGAACTTCTCATCCCTACTACACCGGTAAACACAAAATGGTGGATACTGCAGGACGTATTGATAAGTTCAAATCAAAATACGAAAAATTCAAAAAATAGTTTTTTTGTTTTTTTTAAAAAGCCCGTTTCGAATATCGAAACGGGCTTTTTAATTTTATTTTTCCACCATTCTGAAACCTTCTCCGTGAATGTTAATAATTTCCACTTTATCATCTTTGCTCAAGAATTTTCGCAATTTGGCGATATACACATCCATACTTCGAGATGTAAAATAGTTATCGTCTTTCCAAATTTTAGTCAAAGCTAATTCACGCGGCATTAAGTCATTTTTATGTTGTGCCAACATTTTTAAAAGCTTATTTTCTTTCGGGGAAAGCTTTTGCGGTTCTTCATTTTTGTAGGTCAGTTGGCGTAATTTTGAATTTAAATTAAAATTACCGATTTTAAAATCGATTTCTTCATTGTCTTTGACTACTTCAGTTTCTTTTCTTTGGAAAATAGCCTTAATTTTATACAACAAAACATCTGAATCAAATGGTTTAGTGAGATAATCATCCGCCCCAACTTGATAGCCACGCAAAACGTCTTCCTTCATAGATTTTGCTGTCAGAAAAATAATGGGAATTTGTTTGTTTGTCTTTCTAATATCTTCCGCTAAGGTAAAACCATCCTTACGTGGCATCATTACATCTAAAATACACAAATCGTATTCATTATTTTTAAAAAGTACAAAACCTTCGATTCCGTCTTTGGCTAAAGTAACTTCAAAATCGTTTAACTGTAAATAATCACGAAGAACACTTCCGAAATTAGGATCGTCTTCTACTAAAAGTATGTGTTTGTCTTTCATTTGATAAGAGTTTTAATATATTATATGTTAGTTAATTTTATGATTAAAAAACGTCAATAGTGTTAAAATATTGACTAAATTACATTTAATTTGATTGTAAATTCGCTTCCTTTTCCTTTTTCACTTTGCGCTATAACTTTTCCGTGATGTAGATCAATGATTTTCTTAACATAAGAAAGTCCCAAACCGTGCCCTTTTACGTTGTGAATATTGCCGGTTTCTTCTCTGTAAAATTCATCAAATATGTGTCGTAGTGCGGTTTTGCTCATTCCTATTCCTTCATCTTTAATGTGAATAAGAATTGAATTGGCATTGTTTTCAGTGGTTACTTTTATATTTACACGTTCATTTGAATACTTCACTGCATTATCTAATATATTGATGAGTAAATTCGTAAGATGAAATGAGTTTCCAAAAACTTCAGTTTGAATGGCTTGAAAATTTGTAGTTAAAATACCATTTTTACTTTCTATCATCAATCTTATATGATTGATAGCATTATCTAAAATTTCCTGCAAATCAACCACTTCCATATCTAAATTGAGTTGATTTTTTTGCAACTTTGATATTTGCAATACAGATTCTACTTGAGCGTGCATACGCTTGTTTTCTTCGCGAATCATATTGACATAGTTCAAAATCCGGTCTTTATCGCCAATTATTTTGGGGTTTTTAATGGCATCGAGCGCAATATTAATAGTAGCAATCGGAGTTTTAAACTCGTGCGTCATATTATTGATAAAATCTGTTTTAATTTCCGAAATTTTCTTTTGCTTATTGAGTTGATACAACGTAGTACCGAAAACTCCGGTAATAATCAAAATAAACAACAAAGAAAGTGCCAAATTATCAGCAATTCCGCTCAGCAAGTAAGTTCTTTTGTCGGGAAAATTCACATACAAATCATAAGGGCTATTCCCGTTAATACCAATAAAAATAGGAATGTGATAGGTTTTCCCACTTTCTTTTGAGAACAAACCAGACTTCACCGAAGTGAGATTCCCATTATTATACACTGCAAATTTGAAAGGGGTTTTTATTCCCATTGTTTCAAATTGAAATTTCAATTTATCATACAAATCATTAGCATTTATCCGCCTATGTAAAGGCACTCTTTTGGAGTTTTCGTAATATAATTCTTTTAAATATTCTTTATCTATTGTGGTGAGTTCTTCAAAACGACTTTTTTTCTCTTCTTGCGGTAACTTTTTCAAATCATCTTCATTGAAATAATGCTTGGTAATGATGACATCACTTTTACTAAATGTCTTTTTCAAGGTCAAAGAATCTTCATTCATTAATTCTGTCGGCACTTTATATTGTTGTTCTAAAATAGTGCGTGCATAAGTAAACTTTTCATTATTTAAAGTGTCAATCTGCTCATAAATAATACTTTGAATAGCTGCTTGTGTTGCTAATTTAGAATCTTTAGTCAAGTTACTGTATTTGATATAAAAATCCATTAACTCTTTATTTTCGATACTTCGGCTTACTACATCCATAGAGCGTAACACATTGCCTGAGAATTGGGATTCAATATTTTGTACAGATTTTTCTATCCACGAAATTTGAACGAGAATCGTTCCGACTAATGCAATAGTCATAACTATAATAATGGCGATGAAAGTGGATTTTTTCATTATTCAAAAATACGATATTGCTTCAAACAGACTTGCAATTATTAGATATTTTTAACTCAAAAAGCGTGCTATTAACTATATTTTAAGATAAATTATTAAAAAAAATACAAAATTTTATCAAAAAGCACTTCATAAGAAACAGATGTATTCCTTTTTATGCATAAAATAATGTAATTTTGTGAAATATGGCTCAATTTATATCAAACCTTAAATTTTCTATACTTTTCACTTTTTTTATTTTGCAAATCAACGGGCAAAATGATAAAATTAGTATGAATGTAGTGCTTTCTTCTGAAAACAAAACACTTCTTATTTCCGAAAAAATTACTTATTACAACCGAAGTCAAACCCCGCTTAATACTATTTATTTTCACGATTGGAATCACGCTTTTTCAGACGTGAACTCACCCTTAGGAAAGCGTTTTTTAGAAAATTATAACAACAAATTTTTCTTTAGCGCTGAAAAAAATCGTGGCTATACTAACATAAAAAATTTCTTAATCAATGGAGAATCCGTTATTTGGAAAAGAGAACCACATCACATAGATCAAATTGAAATTCAACTCTCCAATCTATTGCAACCTAATGAAAGTATTGAATTTCAAATAGATTACGTTGTAAAAATTCCCGATGACAAATTCACAAAATATGGCGTGGGGAACGATGCGTTCAACCTAAAATATTGGTATATACTTCCCGCGGTTTATCGCGATGGATGGCAACTGCAATCGCATTTGAATCTCGACAATTTGTACACTAACACAACGGATTATTCTATAAATTTACATTTGGACTCCCCTTATGATGTTCAATCAAATTTAAATATTGAGAAAAATGACAGTTTAAATTTTGAACTGACCGGAAAAGATGTAACTGATTTAGAGTTAATTCTTTCGAAAACAAAAGAACTTGAAACCTTTTATGCAGCTAATTTAGAAATCGTTACCAATTTAAATGGTTTTGAAATCGGAAATCAGTTAAAAACGGATTTATTGACAAGACAAATCAATTTTATCTCTGATTATTTAGGGAAATTTCCGCATCACAAAATTTTAGTCAATAAGATTGTGTATGAAAAAAATCCTATTTATGGGTTCAATCAAGTCCCCAACTTTTTAAGACCATTCCCTGATGTATTTGAGTGGGATATCAGAATGTTGCAAACCCTATCAAAATCTTTTTTAGATCAAAGCATTCAAACCAACACCATAAGAAACAATTGGTTACGAGAAGGCATCCCTTATTATATTCTATATGATTACGTGCAAAAATTTTATCCTGAAAAAAAATTAATTGGTACTATTTCAAAAATTTGGGGGATAAAATCTTTTTATTTTTCTCAATTGGGATTTAATGACCGGTACTTATTAGGAGCCCAATACAGCACACATTACAATATGAATCAACCCCTAAACACTCCGATGGATTCTTTGACGAATTTTAATAGAGAAGTTGCCAATCGATTTAAAACTGTGCTATTAATGAAGTATTTAGACGAATATTTGGGGGACAGCATTGTAAAAAATGGAGTTAAATCCTTTTTTGAAAAAAATAAAATTAATGAAAAGGATAATGAGGCATTTAAGCATTATTTAGCAGAAAATACAAGCAAAAATGTAGATTGGTTTTTTTTGGATTTAATCAATTCAAAGAAAAAAATTGATTTGAAAATTAATAAAATAAAATTAGATAAAGATTCTCTGCAAATTCAGTTTAAGAGTAATTGTGAAAAATTACCAATATCTTTAACCGGAATTAATACTGAAAACAAAAAATCCGTATACTGGATAGAAAATTTTGATTCGAGAACATTAAAATTACCTTTTAAAAATGAACATACTTGGTGTTTGAATTGTGATCAATTAATCCCTGAAGAAAATTTCAAAAACAATTACAAAAGAGATAAAGCAAAGAAAATAAGAATAAATCTTATAAATGATTTTGAAGACCCTGAGAAAAATCAAATATTGTTAGAGTTTAAAACCTTTTACAATTATTATGACGGCATCACATTAGGTGCCAGCTTTAGTAATAAAAACATATTTCGCAAGCCTTTAGAAGTGAGAATTAGTCCTTCCTACAGCACTAAAAGTAATGATTTGACCGGTTCTTTTTCAGTGAATTATACAAAATATTTCGATAATTTATATCTCAATTACATTAATTCCGGGACCTCAGGAAGCTATTATCACTACAAACCTGATTTAGCTTATAGAAGTCTTTCTTTTTGGGGCAATCTTAACTTTAAATCAGACAATGTCAGACAACCTACTTATAACAATTTAGGTTATACCCTTTTGTTAATAGATAAAGAGATAGAACTAAGTGCTTCGGAAGTAAATAAGTACAATATTTTACTACTTAAATACAATTACAACAGACCTAGAATGGTTGAAAACTTTTCATTTAATACAGAAATTGAGATAGAAAAGAGTTTTTCAAAACTGAGTTCTGAACTAAAATTTAGAAGACTCATTGGTGAAAACCAACAATTTGAAATGAGATTATTTATAGGCTCTTTTTTACACAATTCTACAAATGGAGATTACTTTAGTTTTGCTACTAACAGACCTACCGATTATCTATTTAGATACAATTACATAGGACAATCTGAATCTTCAGGGCTATTAAGTCAACAATTTATAATGAACGATGGGGGTTTTAAATCAGAAATGCCGGTAAAATTTGCCAATCAATGGATGACTTCTATGAATTTGAGTATTGGACTTTGGAAATGGTTTGAGTCATACACAGATTTAGGATTTGCTAAAAACAAAAACACGAATACCTATTTTTTACACGATAATGGGATCAGATTTAACTTTATTCAAAATTACGTTGAACTCTATTTTCCGGTATATTCTAACAACGGCTGGGAAATAGGGCAAGACGATTATCTTAAAAAAATAAGATTTGTTTTGACCGCTGATTTAAAATCTATAATTGGGTATTTTAGGAGAGGTAGTTAAAAAATAAAGCTGTTATAAATGTTTGTTATTACGACGGCTTCATTTATCATTTTAAAA
Source organism: Polaribacter sp. (assembly GCA_020740485.1). Classification (GTDB taxonomy): domain Bacteria; phylum Bacteroidota; class Bacteroidia; order Flavobacteriales; family Flavobacteriaceae. Next base: position 57,278 of record DYMN01000004.1, read on the forward strand.
AAAATTATATCTTACTTATTTTTAAGGTCTTTGAGAGATTTCCCAACTTAAATTTAAGCAAATAAACTCCGGATTGATAATTTTCAAAGTTAATACTTCCGCTTAATGAAGAGGAATTGGAAATACTATCTTTTTTCAATAATCTACCCGTTATGTCATAAAGTTCAATTTTTAAATCTTCATTTTGGTCACTTTCCACTTCGAAATATAATTTATCTGATGTAGGATTAGGCCCAAAAGTAACATTCCCCAATTCTTTTTCAACGTTAGACAAGGTGATATTTTTACAAAGTATGAGATCCCATTTATTAAGTGATCCTCCATCATTGTTCCAAGGATCTTGCACTTTTAGTGTCCAAACACCTGCTGGATTTTGCCCATTAAATTCTCCAAGATTGCCTTCCGGTTTAACTGTACCTGCAATGGCGGGCGGTGTAGCAGAACAAACTAGATCAGTTCCAAAATCACTGTAAACTACGTTAAAGTTTTTATATTCCTTCGCACTACAGGTTCCGGATGAATGCAATCTAACTTCTGTTCCTTGTGGTGAAACGATGTCAATGTTTAAATCGCCCACCCAAGTATGGGTTATATCCAATCCTAACATTACTCTGTCTATAGGTTCTGTCGTAGCAATATCTTGCGTAGACAGATAGGGAGTTTCACTTGCTGTAGTAGGAATTGTGATGACATCTGTGTCAACAAAGCTGTTACAAGAATAATCAGCTGTTTTAAAATTGTAAATACTTGAATAAGCTCCTTCGCTACAATTATTAATAGGCTTTACCCTCCAATAGTAAGTTGTGTTGTCTTGTAATTGTCCCATTGTTTCTGAATTAATAGTATTAATCGTAGTAGTTTTAGTTCCTATGATACTATTGAAAGCAACATCTGTGGCTAATTGAACTGTGTATGTTTGTGCATTCGGGTTACTATCCCAATTTAGTGTGACCGGTCTTACTTGTCCTATACTGTTATCAATAGGAGTTGATAAGTTCAACATGCTAAAGGTATTGTGAAGAACCCAAAGTACTAAATCTTTATACTTTGTATTACCTGCATTAGTTGCTGCAATTTTAAGTGTATATATTCCTGGTGTTACATTTTGTAAATTACTCACAGTTAAATTAAACGATCCATTTGCAGCAATTGAAGTTTGAGACAATACTGCATTTGCTCCGACAGGAATGTCCTGAACAGATAAACTAGTATTTCCGCTATAGCCATTTCCAGATAAAAATTCAAAATTATACTGAGCATTATTAGGGGCGCAAACTGCTTTATTATTACCATTTGTAGAATTTATTGCAAATTGTGCTAAAACTCCTGTTACAACTAATGAAACAACCTGCTTATTGTTTCTTAGAGTTCCTTTGTGATTTACAGTTATAGTATAACTGCCAGATGGATTGAGTACTTCTACTTTTTCCATTGTATCAACTAAATTATCTCCTTTTATTGCTGCTGCTGCTGCTGCTGAAGTAGTTATAGGAGGTTGTAATTTCCAAGGAAAATTTTCAGATCCATTCTGAGTAACTCTAATATCCAAGTCATTAACAAGGGAAGGAATAGGATTATCCAACATTTCCCCTTCGATTGCTGAAATAAAAACTTCTCCGGCAGGATCGGTCCAACAAATAGAAGCCATAAGCGTTTGGGTAGGGTCAGCTTCCACTTGTAAAGTATAAGAGCCCCCATTAGAAATTTCAATTTCTTCAATTATTGAATTTAGTCCTCTATCTTTAATTACAATTGCAGCCTTTTCTGCGTTCATCAATCCCCATCCATATTTAAAATCAGGTCCCGGGTTACTTCCTGCTTCATCCGCTGTATGTAATGCTAATCCCTTAACTGTAGAGCTTCGCATAAATGAACCGTACTTTTCACTGTAAAATTGCTGAAGCAATGTCAAAGAACCGGTAATACCTGGTGCAGCCATAGAAGTTCCTGTATAAGTATCATAATCGTAATCACCTGTTGAAACAGCAGAAGTTACATTTATGGCTTGTGTTGAAATATCCGGCTTGATTCTTCCATCATCAGCTCCTCCCCAATTGCTTGCACTATAAGAGGTTACACTCGATGGGCTTGTGTAATTTACCACCTTATTAGTGCCTCCAACGCATATCCCATTTTTGGTTAATGAATTAGAAAGTAACATATCATAGCCTAACTTATTGGTCGCATTTTCAGACTGTTGTCTGTTATTTCCAGCTGCATCAATCGCTAAATAATAAGGTGCATTGTACATAATTTCATCCCATTTTTTTGTACCGGCTTCATATTTCCCGAACCATAAAACATCAATTATAAGCTGTCCGCTTGAATCAAATGGATTGATCCCGTAGGAATGGTTTGAAAGTAATAATCCTTGAGCTGCTTCCTGTGCCATCTCCACATCATCATCTGTCCATTCATGAGCCCAAAGGTTTGCTTGGTAAGCAATCCCTTTTGCACTTGCAGCTCCTTGATCACTCCCCATCATTGTGCCTGATACGTGAATTGCATGATTTGAACCATCAGTAGCACCTGAAAAAACTGCATTATCTCTTTGAGAAACCCTTCCTTGGACTAATTCGTGCGTTTGACGAATGGCCCCACCATCCCAAATTCCAACTGTCATATTCTGTCCATTGATATTTAATCCCAATGAACCACCAGTATTCAGTCTATTGGCTCTTGACGTTGCTGAAGCCCCGGTATTTTCAGTTACATAATATATGGGTTGATCAAAAATATTAAGTTTTTGTAATTGCATTACTCTACCATCTGTTAAAATAATAAATTCCTTAAAACCTAATTTTAATGCTTTTTCTTTCGAATATTTATTGAATAATTTATATTCATTACTTAAACTAATAAGGTTTGATACATTAGTTTTTTTTAGAATTTCGTTTGTTTGTTGCTTTGTTTGTGCATTGCCATTAGCAAACATTAATAGCAATAAAGAAAAAAGTATAATTTTTTTCATATTATAATTGATTAAATTAAAAAAAGTAAATTAACATACAAACGTACATTTTATTTTTATAATATAGGTTTAATTGTATATTTTTTAACAAAAAAAAGATGGTTTTACAACCATCTTTCTTTAAATATATATTTTTTACTCTCTTATGGAAGAGTTGCTACTGTGAATGAAACTACACCATCGGTAGTAGTTTTAGTAACTTTTAATACTTCATACATAGGTTCTCCAAATATATCAGAATAATCAATATCTAAAGTATAACCATCCATAGTTGTTAAATCTGCATAAACACCTTCTTTTAACTGCATAGTGGTATAATCGGGTTTAGAATTAACGAAATATTTAAAGCCAACATTGTTTGGGCTATCGTTTGTCCAAATACCCATCAATACTTTATACTCACCATCAGGTTTTGTGCTAAGAATTTGTACTTGCTCATATCTAGATCCTGTTAATGAATAGGCAATTAAATCTCCAGCTGGATCAAGTAATGCTAAGTCCAAATCATTGTCTGCAGGATACATCCAATCAAATAATATTTTGATCGTTCCATTATCAATAGCTATACTTCCAGTTTGAGTAGTGGTAGGTATAGGCAATTTATCATAAGCTTTAAAATTAATAGTATTAGAAACAGCATTATACTTTGTTCCGGGAGTACCTTCAGGCATTACTAACCCTACAGCCGTCATATTGAAAACAAAAGGTGGTTCAAAGTTAGTATAGCCATCATTAGGAACTAAAAAATCAGCTGTAATACTAGTTTGTCCTGCTTCAAGTACATAATCTTTGATGGCTTCCACATAATTTCCACCATTTAATAAAATTCTAAAATTTGCATTAGTGGTAAATGATCTTGAAAAAGTAGCTGTAAATTTCAAAATGTTTCCTTTTTGCCCCATTCCTGCCGGAGCAGAAAGAGTAACATTAACATTCTCAGCAGTTGCATCAATAACACCTTCTTTGTCGTAGATGTATTCTCTGTCTTTATCACATGAAGATAAAAACAACGCCGTTCCGGCTAATAATATTATAAATATTTTTTTCATCTTTATTAATTAAAATTTTTAATTACTATTGTTTTACGGCAATAAATGAAGTGTTAGAAAAATAACCTGCAGCAACACGATGCCTCAAAGACATGGAAATAGTACCGGAACATGAAAACACAAAACCGTTTGATGAAACAGCATCAAGCCATACTAATCCATAAGTAGGATGGTTCCAGACGTATTGTTTAGGGTCTTCAACTATAGTTGCTATACCACTATTGGGATCTACATCGATCGCTACATCATAAAAACCGGCTGGCTGACCATCTGCTGCTTCCTGACCATAAAAATCTTTTACTATAATTTGGTCACCAGTTCCTGCAACTACTTCAATAGTTCTTCCAGGTTCTTCCCACCATCCATCTACTTCTACAGTGTATAAACCGGCAGATTGTGAAGCTGAAAATGGACAAGACACCCAAGCTTGGAAAGAATAAGATTGCTTTTGAGCAGGTTCTGACTGATAATCAGCATCCAATGAATTGATAGTAATAACTCTTCCATCTGTTCCAACACTTTCACCTCTAAATTGGATTAAATCACCTGCATATATTTCATTTAATTGAATACCCAAAGCAGAAGCAACAGTACCCGGAGTTATACTAAAATTGTAGGGTAAAGTGGTTGTAGTAAATAAATCAGCATAAGCGGTTACTGCTCCTCCTGATACTTTACGCACTTTCAATTTATAAGAAGCAACATTATTGCTAGGCGCATACAATGAGCCGGAAATTTTTGACCCGGCTAAGTTAGCCACATTAAAGAGCGGCGAGGCGTCGAAATCTACTAGAACCATAGGAGCTTCATATAGAGGTGCTGATGGAACTCTTAAGTCCGCATCCTTTACACAACTTTGAAACAAAACAGCTGTAGAAAACATTATTCCAAGAATAAAAAATAATTTTTTCATTTGTTTAAATTTAGTTTATATCAGCTGAGAATTTATCTCAGCTGATTATTTTAGATTAATTTAATGGTTGATTATAGGTATCCCAAAATACAGGTTGTGTTAAATTGGGTTTTTGATTTACTGAAGTATTCAGCGTAGCTGTCTCAATAGTATAATATAAAGATTTAGGGAAAGCTCCTGCTGAAGCGCCACCTAACATAGGTTGCATATTGGCAGGTTTTCCTGTCCTTCTGTATAAATTGTAGGCTTCATAACCGTTTCCATACAAGGCTATCCAATATTCCTTACCAACCAAACTCATTTTGTCATCTGTTGATGATGCAGTATCAAATGCATTTACAACATAAGTAATGTAATTATTAATTTGAGTTGTAGAAGGAACGTATGTTGATGAACCTGCACCTGCGGCACTAAAATCTTTTACAAAATTAATAGATTTAGTAACCCCGTTTTGTAAATAAGTTGCTGCATTTCCTCCTGTAAGATTGTGTTTCAAGATGGCTTCTGCTATCATAAAATCAACAAAACTTGACATCATGATTGGGCTGATACCTGCACCCATATACCCCATGCTTTCAGTAACAGATTGTTTTTGATTGCCATCGAAACGACCTCCTGCAGGATATATGCCATAAGTAGCTCTTAAATTTCCATCCGGTGGAATTCCATCACCATTGCCATGATCTCTTCCCCAATAGCCTGAAGGTAATGCACAGAATGGAATACCGGGCTGAGTATATGGATAAGGGTCGTCTGAACAAGGTAAAGCATCAACTAACGATGGAATATCTGTAGAACTCGGATAACTATTACGTTGTCTGTATATATAATACCTAACTCTTGGATCCGTCACGGACTTTTCATATAACATAGTCCACATTAAATAATTAGATGCATATGTTCCAATTGGTGATCTCGCTATGTAATAAGTAAAATTGGGATGTCTGGAATCAGGAGTTGTTGTACTATTGTATTTCCAATAAAAATCATCACCGATACCTAACATATCATTTTCAGTCAATAAAGTTTGAAGTTCGGTAGCGTTGCCAATATTGAGATAATACTTAAATTTAAGTGATTTGGCTAATTTTCTCCATTTATTAGCATCTCCATTATAAAAATGGTCGTTATAAAGACTCATATTAGGATTTTGACTCAATAAACCAATTGCTTCATTTAATTCTGCTAATGCTGCAGCATAAACTTTACTTCCCGGATCCACTGCTGGATTTAAATTGGCAACTCCTTCCATTGCTTGACTATAAGGGACATCTCCCCATACATCAACTAAAAGCATTAAAGTGTAAGCTTTTAAAATTTTTAACATTGCAATAGGTTCAGTTTTTTCATCTGTTTCACATTTGCTTATTAACAGCTTAATCTCCGGTATAATTCTTGTATAGGCATCATCCCATGCATCACGGGCAGTGCCTGGAGTCATACCTTCCGCATAGGTCCATGCAACCATAGCTTCTAAACGGGTAAGCTCAGCCCCGGCATCTTGCGCACTTTCAAACATGTCTGCAACAGCAAACTGCACATTACTTATCCCTGCATTAATATCGATTGCTTCTGGTGCTAATTTATTCGGATCGGTCAATAAATCCTCGTAACTTTTGTCTAAACAGGAAACGGTACTAAAGAGCAACGCTAAAACTGTTATAATGTATAAATTAAATTTTTTCATGTCTTTAAATTATTTAGTATTTTAGAATGTTAATTTGACATTAAATCCATACCTTCTTGAATTCCAAGAAGTTAAAAAGTCGAAACCTTGACCGTTACCAATTCCAAGTGAATTAATTTCAGGGTCGTAATTTACACCTTCAGGAACATTAAATGCTTTAACAAATAAATTGTTTGCACTGAATCCGACTGTAATATTTCCAAAAGGTAATTTTTCCAAGTTCTTCTTGCTTATACTATAAGATAAACTTACTTCACGTATTCGTAAGTTTGTAGCATCAAAAACCGCAAATTCATCTGCTCCTTGCAGTGCATAATTATCAAAGAAATAATCAGTGGCGGATATTACAACATCATTGGGTAATCCTGTGTTTTCATTCACACCCGGCAAAATAAAACCACCTTCACGATTAAATTCTGTATCGGTTGTCAAACCCCGACCTACTAAGGTTCCTATTGCAGTTGAATAAATATCTCCACCTTGTTGATATTCTAGTTGCGCTGATAATCTGAAGTTATGCCATGATAAATCATTAACTAATGATGTAGTAAACTCAGGGTTTGGATCACCAATTATTTTCACTTCAGGGTCAACCACATAATTACCTTCATCATTTACAATCATATTTCCGTTAATATCTCTTGCAACACTTGATCCCATAATAACCCCAAAAGGCTCCCCTTCAATCGCAAAATTACCTAAGTTAGTAAATCCGGCAATTGGTATAATTTGACCTTCTGTGTCTTGAACAATGTTTTTGTTTTTATTGAAACTTGAACTTAATTCCCAAGTAAACATGCCTTTACCATAATCTTTGAAAGGAATAAAAGTTACTCCTAACTCAATTCCTTTATTACTTACAGAGCCAAAGTTTGTTGTATATAAATCATATCCTGTTTCAGAAGGTAACCGTCTATCTAATATTTGATTACTAGTAATCTTATCATAATATGTTAAATCAATATTCAATCTGTTTTTCAATAATTTTGCTTCCAAACCAAATTCCTTTTCTTTTGAAACTTCAGGTTTCAAATTAGGATTAGGCAATAAATTAGGGATATAGTTTGTTTGATATAAAGTAGACTCACCTAAAGGATTAAAATTATAGAATGCATTTGCATTAACTCCAAGATATGTTCTAGTACCATAAGGGTCAGCGCCTAACCCGGGAGCTTCTCCATAATTAGCTCTTAATTTTAAATAATTTAAAAAGTTTTTACCTTTTAAACTTTCAAACATTGCTGTTGGGATTAAAGATAAACTTGCGCTTTTTGTGTAAACTGTATTATTATTAATATCAAAAACAGATGACTTATCCCTACGACCTGATAATGTTAAAAACAAATAATTATTATAACCCAAGGCAGCTTGTGCATAAAATGCTTCATTTTTCGCTAATTCAGTATAATTTGATACTGTGTCATCAGTAAAGTATTGATGGTTGAAGTAACCAAAAGCATTATCTATTTGTTTTTCACTTATTTGATAAAATGATTCTTTATCTTTATAGAAATAATTATAACCGGCATCTAAATTTAAATTGAATTTCTCTGTTAAATCTTTATTGTAATTCAAAATCAAAGAGTTATCTATAAGAGCATTATTAAACTCTGATGTTCTTAAATAACCATTAATATAATCACCATCTCCTGCCCCTTTTTGCACCCCTCTTAATCCATTATCATTATACCAATCCAAACCAAATCGGTAAGATGCTGTCAGATATTCAGTTAAGTCATAAGAAAGGTTTAAATTTCCGAATACACGATGAGTTTTGTTATTATCAGCAGAATATTCAGTAATCCATAAAGGATTAGTTCTATCATTACCAGAACGATACCATACGCTTTCATGGGTTATAGGATGTTCATAAGGATATCCCAATAAATCAACACTTGTAGGTAAATAAAGTACATTCCAAACAGAACCAATTCCTTGATATACGTCACTACCAAAACTGGCATCCGTTACCGGAGAAACTTTAGTGGACTTTGTAAAATTTAATTTACCCGTAACTTTGAATTTGTTTGTTAAATCAATATTACCTCCTAATGATAATGAGTTTCTAGTAAATGCATTATTAGGCAAAAAAGAATCATCTTTTGAATAACCGTAATTGGCTGTATAACTCGCTTTATCACTTGCGCCTGCAAAACCAATAAATGTACTTAAAATACCACCAGTATCAAAATAATTTTTTTGACTGTTATGGGGTTTATAATCAATATAATCAGCATCCAAATCAGTTCTACCTGCCCAAATTTCTGATGGTAATTGACCAAAATTAGTCAAGGCCATACTCTTGAAAAAGTTAGGCACCTGATCCAATGAATCATATGCTGCTCCCCAGTTACTAAAGAATGGTCCATAATCATTATAGAAACCTGCCCCATATTTTTGAGTATAGTCCGGTAGCACAACTTCATTAAAGAAATAGGAAGTGCTAATGGTAACTTCATTCTTGGTTGCTAATTTATTACCAGTTTTAGTAGTAATTAAGATCACTCCGTTTCTACCTGCTTCACCATACAATGTGGTAGCACTTAAACCCTTTAAAATACTCAAACTTTGAATGTTGTTCGGATCAATATCTTGAAATCTCGAAGCTGCATTCGAACTTTGTAAGAAAGATGAATTGTTTTCACTTACCGAAGAATCAAAAGGTACGCCATCGACAACAAATAAGGGTTGGTTATTTCCATTGATAGAAGAATAACCTCTCACAATAATATTAGTACCTGAACCTGACAGCCCCCCTGTTTGTGATATTTTAACCCCAGGCGATTTACCGGTCAAAAGACGGGCAATATCGGTTTGTGGTTTAGCTTCCAATTCTTCAGCACTCACATTCGTAACCGCGTATCCAAGTGCTTTTTTCTCTTTAGAAATACCCTGTGCCGTAATCACAACCTCTTCTAATATATTAGAATCGTCTTCCATCACTACATCGATTACACTTGCAGCACCTACTTGTTTTTCTACAGTAACTTTTCCTACGTAACTAAATACAAGAACCTCACCTTGTTTAGCTTGTAATGAATACTTACCATCAAAATCTGTTTCTGCACCAGTTTTAGTACCTTTAATAAGTACGCTTACTCCCGGAAGTGGTCCGGAATCATCAGATACAGTTCCTGAAACTGTTTTTTGTGCAAAAACAAATTGCACAGACAACGCTATGAGCAGCGTTAGAATTCCATTAAACTTTGCTTTCATTTGTTAATTGTTTGAATTAATTAAATGCAAATATCATAAAAATATCATAAAAATATCATAAAAATATCATAAAATTATCTTAAATTACAAAATATTTTCTTTTAATATAACATATGAATTACTATATTTTAATGAAAAAATATTAAAAACCAAACACAAAATTATTATCAATATAATGTTTTAATGCTTTTTGATTACTTTATTGTACTAATACTTGTTTTTTAATAGTTAATTGACCTAATTAATAATTATTTAACATTTAGAAATTTTAAACAATCAATAGATAAATTTATCTAAATAATCATTAAAATAAAAAAGACCGCCGAAGCGGTCTTTCTTTTGATTAATTAATTTTAATTTATTAATTTACATCCCAGAAAACTTTTGTTGAAGGTAAATCTCCTCCAATTGCTGCGGCTGCAGCTGTAAGACTAGGACCATTTAATGTTGCTTCAGATATGGGATAAATCATTCTAACAGGGATATCAGAATAATTCATACCTGAAGGTGGAGTTAACATTGTAAAATCTAATCTTCTCCATATACTCCAACCGTCAAAACCTTGATTAAATTGAGATAGCCAATGTTGTACCCCAATTTTTTGTTTCCAATCAGTAGATAATGAATAATCTACACCAGGTAAGTAAGCGTTATAATCAGCTTCAGTCCCCCCCCATTCTAATATAGATGCTTTTATTCCTGCTTCATAATGCCCTTTCGCAGTTCCACCAACAGAATATCCACGTTCAACTGCTTCAGCTAAATTAAATTCTACTTCAGCAAAATTTAAAATTGTACCTTTTAAATCGGGCATTTCTAAAGGAAATGTAACTGTAGAAGCGTCACCATCGTGAAAATGTGAATATGCAGAATATGCGTTTGCATCACCATAAATTCCACCAGTGTAGTTTCCACTTGAAGCCAAAGAAAACCAAAGATGACGTCTTGGATCTTGTTTAGAATTCATATAATCAACAAGTGTATTAGCTGGCACAAAATCTTTTCTCCCACTTTGTATTAAATCAACCCAGATAGGATTAGTATTTGGTGTTGTAGCATAGTAAGTCATAGAGCAATTGTCAGCATTTGAAGTAAAAACCCCACTTGCAACAGCACTCTCTGCCAACTGTTTTGCCTTAGCATTATCTATATCTGCTATTCTTAATGCAAGTCTCAATTTGAGTGAATTAGCAAATTTTTTCCACTCTTTAACATCTCCACCATAGACCGGATCTTCGCTTGCAGAAAAAGCGCTACTACTGACATTCAACATATTAATTTCATTATTTAATTTATCAATCAAAGATAGGTATATGTCAGTATCATTGTCATATTTTGGCAAAACATTATCGGGATTTAAAGCTTCTGAATAAGGCACATCTCCAAAAACATCAACCAAAACATGATAAGTGTAAACCTCCATAATTCCAATAATTGAAAGTTTGTTTTGTCTTACAATATTGGCTTGTGCATTTGTGACGTCTTGACTGAGTAATAATTTTTTAGATTCATCATAATCTTTTAAAACATCTCTGTATAACGTTCTAAATATACCATCAGGTATAGATCTGGTAGTCATATTATACTGACTTTCATCAGGATAGGTACATTGAGCCCAATATTGTGCGTATAATCTAAATACATTACTATTAACATTAATGCTTTGCATTCTGTCAAATAAGTTACGAGTAGCATCAGTAAACAAAGGCTCTGCCGGAATACTAGTGGGTGATTTAGGATCTGTATTCAACTCATCAAAATCTGAACACGAACCCAGTAGAATTATTCCAATAATAAGATATAATAATTTTTTCATGGTTAAAAGTTATGTTATGAATTATAAACCTAATTTAATATTGAACCCATAGGTTTTGGTAGTAGGATAGGAACCTGATAGATAGCCTTGTGTATTTCCTGCAGCTAAACCAGATTCTGGGTCAGCATAAGGTACATTCTTAGAAATTATCCAAAGATTACTTCCCGTAAATGAAATAGACATGTCTGTGAAATATTTACCAATAAATTTGTTTGGAATTTTATAAGACAATGCTACTTCCCTTAATTTCACATAAGAGGCATCATACACCGTTAATTGTCCGGGATTTCTTGAAGAATTACCCCAATAAAATACCCCTCCATAATAACCAGCACTAACCCGTTTTGTGTTGGGTGTGCCATCTGCGTTTACTCCTTCAAGAATAATTCCTCCCGAAGTATTATCAGATGTCAATGGATCTCTAATTGGATTTCCTAAGTCATTAGTCCCCACAGTATTAGCAACAACACCGGTACCTTGTCCATAGTGCATATCTAAAGAATATACGTCACCACCTTGTTGCATGTCAATTAAGAAATTTAAACTTAAATTTTTATAAGTCAAAGTGTTATTTATACCACCGATCCAATCAGGATTTGGATTTCCTATAATTTGATCACTTACCGCTACATAATAACCGCTTGAGTTAACAATTCTTTGTCCATTTTCATGGTATTGAAATCCTGTTCCTCTGAGAACGCCGTAAGGTTCACCAAGTGTAGCATTAATCGATACACCACCTTGAAAACTACCCAATGTTAAATTTTTCAAAGGTTCTCCGGTAGCGGGATTATTATAAAGTTCAACTACCTTACTAATGTTTTTACTCCAGTTTATATTTGTTGCCCAAGTAAAATTATCGTTTTTTACAATTTTAGCATTTAAACTGATTTCTAAACCTTTATTGTCAATTTGACCTGCGTTTACCCATTTGCTGGAAAAACCAGTGGCAGGAGTAATATTAGATGGAAGTAATTGATTAAAAGTGTTTGTTTTGTATGCTGCAAAGTCAAGTCCCAATCTATTGTTAAACATACTTAATTCAAAACCTCCTTCAATACTCTTTGTTATTTCGGGTTTCAAATCAGAGTTATTTTTAGTTGAAGGAACGGTAAATAATGTTGCATCTCCAAAATTTTCAAGTTTCACATAAGTATCTGTTATATTATACAAACCAGTGTCATTACCAACTTGAGCATAATTAAATCTGATTTTACCTAAATTTAACCATTCAGCTTGAGCTAATTTAGAGAATACTATACTTGTAGAAGCTGACCAATAGTTATAAGTATTGTTTTCCTTTGGAAGTGTCGAACTTTGGTCAATTCTATCTGTCAATTCTAAGAATATCAAATCATTATATCCAATTGTGGCATTACCAAATACACTATTTACTTGTTTGGTTCCATAAAAATCACTAGGAGTAGGACTTGCCCCCGTAGAATTACTCAAAGCAAATAAATTTGGTACAACAATTCCACCATTTGTAGATGCTCTAACAGAACTAATAGTATTTCTTCTGATATTGCCTCCTAACAAACCGGTAAATGACATTTTTTCGCTAAAATCATTGTTGAAATTGAATAGTAAGTCGTAGTTATATTCTTTATAATCACGGTTATAAAGCATGTAACCAGAAGCATCTTCCTGCCCGTTGGTCAAACCTAAAATCCCAAATCTTACCGGAACACTACCAATTTCTCTTCTTTCTTCTTGCACATCATTGTATTTGTCTAAGGAAAACTTTGTAGTTACACTTGCCCAGTCCATAAGCTTGTAGGTAAGACCTACATTACCAAAAATTCTATTTCTACTATCAGATTCATAATTTTCGAATCTAGTCCAATAGGGATTATCCCAATATAATGGGTAATCATCACCTGCCCAAGGGGCACCACCATTCCAAGACACATTTCTCTTTGTAAGGTGATACAACCTTTCTTGTTCTTTAACATCAACATTGACTTGCCACCACTGTCTAAAAGTTGACATTAAATTGTCATTATATCCTGTAGAATTTCTTCCTAATGCATCTTGATAGGAATAATTAAAAGATATATCAGAACTCAACTTATCGTTAAATTTGGTGTTTCCGTTGAAGCTCACGTTATGTTTAGCTAATTTTGAGTTTGGTAAAATACCTGTGGTGTTGTAGTAGGTATACCCCACTCTATATGCAGCATTTTCAGTAACCTTTGAAAAGTCAATGCTATTGTTACTTGTTAAACCTGTTTGAAAAAAAGACCCGGGCCCGTTTTCAGCAGCCATATAAGGATATTTTTTCATATAATTAGGAGATTCAGGTACAAAAGAATCCCATTGGTATACCAATAAATTGGGGCTAAAAGCAGCACCATAGGAAGCATCATCGTATGTAGGAACAACTAAATCTAAATTACCATCTCCATCTACATCATAATCTTCAAAATAACCTGTTGATCCATAATAAGGTCCATACCCAGCTCCATATTCATTTTGATATTCTGCAAAAGTTGATTTATCATACACTCCAAATGTAACTCCTGAGTTAACCGTAATACCTAAACCATCCCGTTTTTTTCCTTTTTTGGTGGTAATCACAATAACCCCATTTGCAGCTCTTGCTCCATACAATGCAGAAGCTGATGCTCCTTTCAGCACATTCATTGACTCAATATCATTTGGGTTGATATCGCTGATTGCATTACCATAGTCATAACCAGTTCCACCTGCTCTTTGTTGTGAGGTATTTGTTACTGAGTTATCAAGTGGCACGCCATCAACAACAAACAGAACCTGATTCGAACTTGTGAGCGATTTATTACCTCTCATAACAACATTTGTAGAGCCTCCAAAATTGTTATTTGTTCTAATTTGAACTCCGGAAACCTTACCTGAAAGAGAATTTACAAAGTTATTTTGTTTCACGTTTGTAAGCTCATCACTTTTCACTTCCTGGGAGGAATAGCCTAACGCTTTCTTTTCTTTTTTAACTCCTAAAGCAGTAACCACCACCTCATCTAGAACATTTTCTGAAGATGCTACCATCACCACATCAATAACATTACTGGCTCCCACTGTTTTCTCAGCAGTCTCCAATCCTACATAACTAAATACAAGCACATCTCCTTGCTTGGCTTGTAGTGCGTATTTACCGTCAAAATCAGTTTCTGTACCTGTTTTAGTGCCTTTGATCATGACACTGGCGCCGGGAAGAGAACCGGATTCATCAGATACAGTTCCTGAAACTGTTTTTTGTGCAAAAACAAATTGCACAGACAACGCTATGAGTAGCGTTAAAATTCCATTAAACTTTGCTTTCATTTGTTAATTGTTTGTATTAATTATTGCAAATATCTAAAAAAAAAGTTAAGGTGCAAACATTTTTTAACATAATTTACACATTTACTTAACTTAATATTAATTATTAAATAGATACCAAAAAAAATGAAAGTTGCGTAAGGAGTTTAGAATTTTTGAGAAAAATTTAAATACAGAAATGAATTGTTAAAGGAAATAGGCAAACTTGCTTGATTTCCAATAAAATATATAATACTAAATTGATTGTTTTTAATTAAGGTAGAGTAACCTAACCCTAAACTATACAAAAATTCTTTTGCATCGTATTGATTCTTTAAATATACATTATCAGATAATAATTCAAAAAAATTAAATTTAGAGGTTGCATACCTATAATTAATTCCAACAAATGTATAATGAGTAGCATCAATACTCTTGTATTTAAAACCCCTTATCGAGTTAATTCCTCCTAACTTGAATACTTCACTACTGTAATAGCGATCTGATTGTAAAATAGCTGTTTCATTTTTAATAATTAAATTACCGGAATAGGTCAGCTTAAATACGTACTGGATACTGTTTTTAAATTTCCATTGTTTGGATAATTCTCGTGCTCCTGTTTGGATTTCATTTTCAATTTGAAGTTTATACGGTAAAAATAAGTCGGAAGAGGTTATGTTATATTCATATGTTATACCGAAAAAATTTGATTTTATATTTTTCAATTCATAAAGGTCTGACTGATTGATATTAGATCGGAAAAAACTGTAATTTAAACCTATAGCGTGATTACTTTTTACCTTATACAAGAAAGTGATTTTCTCTTCTAAGTTAAAGTGAGTGGTATCTTTTTTATAAAACTCCAATTCATTATCAATGGAAATTGGGGTGCTTAGTATATAAGGTATCATTATTTTGTTGCTAAAATTTTGCGAAAGTTCCCCATCTGAAAACCAATTGATTTTTAAAGATTCTCCCTGGTCTAAAACATTATGCAACAGCAAATTAAAATTTCCATTCAGCAGGATTCCCTTTTTTTGTTTTGCATTGGAAAGTCCAATAATCCCATCTATTTCGTTATTTTTCAATTTCTCTAAAAATATAAACACATAAGTGGTATCTTGTGTAAAAAAAACTTCCGGCTTTTTAATCTCTTTTACGAAAGGAAACAATGCTATTTTATTTGATATTTGTTCCGTTTTATTACGACTGTACAATTGATTTTCCTGGAGATCAAGAGTGTTTTTAATAAATTTTCTCGGAAATTTTTCATAACCGGTAACAATGATTTTATCAATTTTCTTCTCATCTCCTTTATCTAAATCCATATTTACATAAAGTGTGTCACCTGCTAAGTGATAATTTGATAAAATCAATTTTGAGAAGGGATAGCCGTTGTTAGTACAAGTATTGATGATTTCATCCTTCAAATTACGCGATTTTTCAAAGGGAATAACACCAGTATTTTTATTGATCCACTTTATATAATTTATATTTTCCAATTCTTCCTTTTTCGAAAAATTAAAAACTAAGAAATTGGTCTTTTTCTGTAAATCAACTCTCGTAGTGATAAGTGTATCTGAAAAAGTGTGCTGAAATTGCGGATTCAAATAGCCTTGGGTTTGATAAAATTGTTTTAAATTTTCGAGTTCTCTATAAAAAACAGAATCTTTTTGAATCGTTCTGACCATTTTGTTCTCGTTTTGAAAAGTATCTTTGCTGACAACAATCCATTTGATTTGCTGCTGCGCTAGCAAATCAGTCCACAAAAACATAAAAACAACCCCTATTGTATACTTGTATATTGACATTCGTTTAAATCCTATTTTACTTAACGAAAAAAATGATTTATTCTTACAAAAATAGATTTTTTAGGGGTTAATTTGGTTATAAAAAATATGAAAATAGAATAATAACATTGGTAAGTACCGGAACACAGCGATTTATTTTAAATTGTAATAAATGCAAAAACCCCGCAAAGTTTTAAAACGATGCGGGTTTTTTTTATGCTTTATAACAATGCTACTTCGTAGATACGGTTGTGTAGTCTGTTTACGGCTTCAGGTTTTAGTCTATTAAGAGGATAGCGGTTTAGTATGTGTTTTTCTACTATATAAGTAATCAGATGACAACGCGCTTGACTAAATGCTTTGTTATTGGTTCGTTCCAACATGTCCTGTGTGATTTTGAAACTCATCAAATCTATCTTAGTTGAAGATGTCATCATTACACAAACATAACTTTCATCTAAATCATAGACATTTTCATTTGAAATAATGATTGCGGGGTGTGTTTTGGTTTCTTTGGAATGTGGTAAATCAAAAAAAACTTCTACTATATCTCCTTTTTCAAATATCATTAAGCAAAAGTTTTTGAGTGTAAAGCGCATTCATTCGCATTATTCCGGTTCTAATATCTTCAGGTGTTTTTTCAAAAGACTTGGAAGAATAAACTTTTTTGTGCAAACGGCTTTCAATTGTGTAGAGACACTGCAACATATAATTGTAATTGGTCTCAAACTCCTTATTGTCAAAATAATTAATTTTTTTCCAATCACTGTTCATTTTATCAAACACTTTGATTGCTTTTTCTATTTCTCGCAAGCCCTTTTCTGCTTGTAATTTATCTATTTCATCAATTCTTTGCAAAACACCTTCCAAAGTAAAAATAAGCGTGTTGATGTGCAGAAAATAGCGTTTTATTAATCTATTACTAAAACGCTCTAATACACCTGTAAAAAAAGAAACCAACCTTGTTTCTTTAATAACAGGTTGAGTAATATTCTGTATGTTGAGTGTTAAATACATGGGTAACTTTGTTCTAAATATGGGAACAAAATTACATTTTTTTTTGATTTGCAATATTTTTATTCTATTTAACTGTAAATATCGTTTAAATCGTATTTTTTATGTAGGTTTGTCGCCAATTAATTGGGGATGAATTCTGAACAATTTAAAGAATTAAAAGATTTACTTTCTCATCCGAGAAGAATTGTAGTGATTCCGCACAAAAATGCGGATGGTGATGCTATGGGCTCTGTGTTGGCTGCCTATCATCTTTTAACCAAAATGGGACACAATACCAGCGTAATCAGTCCTAATGATTATCCGGAATTTCTAAAATGGTTGCCCGGTTCAGATAAAGTTTTGAAATTTGATTCCCAAAACATTCAATCGAAAAGAAAATTAGATCGCGCTGAGTTTATTTTTTTAATGGATTTCAACGATTTGAGTCGAGTGGGTGACGATATGCAAAAAACTTTAGAAGCATTCAAAGGTACTTTTATTATGATAGACCATCATATAGATCCTAAGCCTTTGACTCCCTTTCTCTTTTCTGACACAAAAGTTTGTTCTACAGCTCAAATGTTTTATCATTTTTTAGAAAAAATGGATGCCATTCATTTTATTGATGAAAATATGGCAACTTGTCTATACACCGGCATTCTCACTGATACGGGCTCCTTTCGATTCCCTACAACCACTCCTACCACCCATAGAATCGTAGCGGAGTTAATAGAAAAAGGGGCTAATAATTCTGAAATTTACGACCAAGTTTTTGATCAAAATTCATATCATCGCATGCAACTAATGGGAAGTGCATTAGAAAAAATGGTTGTTTTGCCGGAATTTGCTGCTGCCTATATGACCATAAGCAAAGAACAAAAATCTATATTCAATTTTCAAAAAGGCGATACCGAAGGGTTTGTGAATTACACCTTGTCTATAAAAAACATTAACTTTGGTGTCATCTTTATAGAGGATGAAGACCAAGATATGATTCGAATTTCATTGCGTTCTAAGGGTAGTTTTTCCGTGAATCAATTTTCTAGAAATCATTTTGAAGGTGGTGGTCATAACAATGCTGCCGGTGGTAAATCAAAACTTTCCCTACAAGAAACAATTGAAAAGTTCATTAATCTCTTACCCCAATACAAAAATCAGATCATTGATGGATATAAGTTTTAGATACGCAGTTACACTGTTACTCCTACTTTTGCTTTCCAATTGTTCTAGCCCTAAGGCGAGAAATCCGGTTAGTTATGGCACGGGATTTGATCAATCTGAATCTATTATTTTCAATAAAAAATTATACTCAAACGAGTCTGATGTCATCAAAAATTATATAAAAAACGATTCTTTACATCAATATATTGATTCAAAACACGGTTTTTGGTATGCCTATATCAATGAAGTAAAAAACGATACTATTTTTCCTGTCAAAGGCAACAAAGCTGTAATTCAATACCATATTATTGATTTTAATGAGAATGAAATTTATTCTAAAAATGAAATTGGCACTCAAAAATACAAAGTAGATCAAGAGGAAATAATTCAAGGATTAAGGGAAGGCATAAAATGGATGAACAAAGGGGAGGAAGTTAAATTTTTATTTCCTTCACATAAAGCTTACGCTTATCACGGTGATGAAAATAAAATCGGACCAAATATGCCAATTATTGTGACTTTGAAATTAATAAATATTGAAGATTAGCTCATTACAAATTAGGATTCATAAAATGCAATTTACGAAATAGAAAAATAATTAAAAATCTATAAACCCTCCCGATATTTTTCGGGGAAACTCAATTAACTTAAATTTTTTTTTAAATGAAAATCATTAAAATACTTATTGTTTTATTTGTTGTTTTGGGATTCCAGTCTTGTAAGAGCCAATCTAAAAGTGACCTGAAAGACGGACTTTATGCAAAAATAACTACAGACAAGGGAACTATTTTAGCAGCCTTAGATTACCAAAAAACTCCGATTACTGTAGCTAACTTTGTTTCATTAGCCGAAGGAACCAATAAAAATGTGGAAGAAAAATACAAAGGAAAAAAGTTTTATGATGGTCTGAACTTTCATCGAGTGGTGCCTAATTTTGTAATCCAAGGTGGAGATCCAATGGGCAATGGAAGCGGTGATCCCGGTTATAAATTTGAAGATGAATTTCCTAAGGATGCAAACGGAAATTTATTGTTAAAACATGATAGCGCCGGCATTTTATCTATGGCTAATTCCGGAAAAGAAACCAACGGCAGTCAATTTTTTATTACGCACAATGCCACACCGCATTTGGACGGTCGTCATACTGTTTTTGGAAAAGTAATTGAAGGCTTGGATGTGGTGAATCAAATAGCGCAAGGTGATGCAATAAAAAAAGTAGAAATAATAAAAGTAGGAAAAGACGCTAAAAAATTCAATGCTGCAAGTGTTTTTGATAAAGCACTTACTGCCTTTAATGCTAAAACTCAAAAAACTTTAGAAGAAGCCAAAGCTGTTCAACAAAACCTACCACAAACAGAAAGTGCTCAAAAACAATATTTTGAAGAACAAAAAGCCAAAGCTAAGACATTGCCTTCAGGATTGAAAATGACTGTAACTCAAAAAGGCGCCGGTGAAAAACCCGCTGCCGGAAGTAAGGTACTCATCAATTATGCCGGCTATTTTGAAAATGGAAAATTGTTTGATTCCAACTGGGTAGAAATAGCAAAGAAAAATGCTCAATATGATGCCTTGCGAGATAGTCAAATGGGTTATATGCCCTTTGAGATGGTTTACAGCAACGAAGCAGGCTTAATTCCCGGATTTAAAGAAGGAATGCTCAACATGAATTATGGAGATAAAGCCTTGTTATTTATTCCGGCTCATTTGGCCTATGGCGAACAAGGCGCCGGCAATGTAATTCCTCCTAATTCAAATTTAGTCTTTGAAGTTGAAGTATTAAAGAAATAATTGAAATAGCCTCATTATCAAAGCTCTGACTCAATGAATCAGGGCTTTTTTGTTTGTTGTTCAATGAGGTTCAATTTCTACTAACCTCCATAAAAAATTCGCTGCATCGTAAGGTGTAATTTTGTTTTCTTTTATCAAGTTTAATTGATTAGCAATCGATTCTTTGACTGATTTATTATCGTAAAATTTATTTTTAATAGTTTGATCCAACACTTCATAAAACCAATCATCTCGTTGTTTTTTTCTCTTAATATAAAAACTTTGATTGGATTTCATGATATCAACATATTGTTGTATAAGTAGCCAAATATCAATTATTCCTCTATTTTCTAAAGCACTGCAAGTTAGCACTTTGGTTTGCCACAGCTCATTCGCTGTATTGGATAGATGTAGTGCATTTTCTAATATTTGTTTGGTTTGCAACGTATTTGACACATTAGCTCCATCCGATTTATTCACAACTATAGCATCACTTATTTCCATGATGCCCTTTTTAATTCCTTGCAATTCATCACCTGCTCCGGCTACTTGCACATACAAAAAGAAATCGACCATAGAATGAACCATAATCTCGCTCTGTCCCACCCCAACTGTTTCGACTATTATGATGTCAAATCCGGCAACTTCACATAAAAAAATAGTTTCTCGGGTTTTGCTTGCAACCCCTCCAAGATGTTCTCCCGTTGCAGTAGGACGGATGAAAACGTTAGGATTTTGAACTAATTTTTCCATACGGGTTTTATCGCCAAGGATACTCCCTTTGGTTTTACTACTACTCGGATCTATTGTCAGAATTGCAATTTTATGATTTCTCGAAAGCAGTTCAGCCCCAAGCGACTCGATTAAACTACTCTTACCCGCACCGGGAACTCCGGAAATTCCAATACGAATACTTTTGCCGGTATTCGGCAGGCATTTTTTCAACAGCTCGTCTGCAATAATTTGATTATCAGACAATTTACTCTCAATTATAGTAATCGCTTTACTCAAAACTACTATATTGCCATTTGATAGACCTTCAAATAAATCGTCAATATTTTGTTTTGACATCATTTTTAAACCTAAAATTAGGGACAAATATCGAAAAAATATAATTAGATGTTAATAAATAATTCCTATTATACTTAGCATTTCTTTTTCATTTGCTAAGTATTGTTAATTTTGCATCTTGTTTTAAAACCTAAAACAATCTTTATTTTTTTTATTATATGTCAAAGAAAGTCCTCATTATTACTTATTATTGGCCTCCAGCTGGTGGAAGTGGTGTTCAACGTTGGCTCTATTTTGTTAAATATTTAAGAAATTTTGGAGTTGAACCAATAGTATTTACAGTAGACAAAAAAAATTATCCAATTACCGACAAATCTTTGGTAACCCAAATACCTGAAAAAATTGAAGTTATTAAACAGAAAATTTTTGAACCTGGACAAACGGTTTCCAAAAATAATTCATCCGGATTTTTATCGAAAAACCCGTCATTTTTTCAGAGATTTAAAAATTATATCCGAGCAAATTTTTTTATACCGGACGCTAAAATGTTCTGGATAAGACCCTCTACCAAAAAAATAATTAATTATATTAAAAAAAATCCGGTAGATTTCATAATTTCTACGGGACCGCCTCATTCTGTTCATTTGATTGCCAAAAAAGTAAAAGAAAAAACCGGAGTTAAGTGGTTGGCTGATTTTAGAGATCCTTGGACGGAAATAGATTATTTTCATCATCTCCCGCTCACAAAAAAAAGCATAAATAAACACCTAAAATTAGAAAAAGAAGTTTTAGAAAATGCCGACATAGTGACTGTCATTAGCAAAACTATGAAGCTGAATTATGATAAATTCAATGCCAATGTCCATGTAATAACAAATGGTTATGATGATGCTGTTTTATCTAAAATTCCGGATATGGATAAATCTTTTACCATAACACATATTGGCTTAATCAATTCGGATAGAAATCCTTTAATGTTTTGGAAAGTAATTGCAGAAATTATAGAAGAAAACGAAATCTTTGAACAAAAAGTACAGATTAATTTAGTAGGAACTATTGCCGACGAAGTAAGAAATAATATTCGTGAATTGGAGTTGGAGAAGTATGTTAATTACACACAATATATTCCTAATCAATCTGTTGCTTCTTTTCAAATGAAAAGCCAAGTATTACTTTTATTGGTAAATCATGTGCCTAGTGCCAAAAATATAGTAACAGGGAAAGTTTATGAATATCTCAGAGCAAAAAGACCCATTTTGGCTATTGCTCCTATCGATGGTGATTTAGCGGAAATTATTGACGAAACCCAATCAGGATTAGTCATTGATTTTGAAGATTACGAAGGCTTAAAAAAAGCTATACTAATTTATTTCAAGCACTTTCTAATGGGTGAATTAAATATTGAATCCGAAAATATAGAAAAATATCACCGCAAACATCTTACAGAACAACTCGTAAATCTTATCAATAACAATTAATTAAATTTAGAAATTATGTTTCACAAATACATAAAATTAGGATTAACAGCACTTATTACAGCTTGGGCAGTTTATGAATTTTCGCAAGGGCATATTGGTAATGGAATTATGCTTTTATTGCTTGCCGGACTTGTTTTATTTTTATATTTCAAAAATGAATTTCTACTTTTAGCTTTTCTAAAAGTTAGAAAACAGGATTTTGCCGGTGCTAACAAATGGTTGAATATGATTAAAAACCCTAGTAGCGCTTTAATCAGAAAACAAGAAGGTTACTACAACCTGATGAAAGGTATAATGACTTCGCAAACCAACTTAAATGAGAGTGAAAAATATTTGAAGAAAGCACTTCAATTAGGGTTGAGTATGAATCACGACATTGCGATGGCTAAGCTACAATTGGCAGGAATTGCCATGACCAAACGTCGTAAACTCGAGGCTACTCAATTACTAAACGAAGCTAAAAAATTGGACAAATATAATATGTTGACCGACCAAATTAAATTATTCAAAGAGCAACTTAAAAAATTATAAAAAATCAAGACCTTAGTATCGTCATTTTTTTAAAAGAGTTCCGATACACGTTCTAATGCCATACCTCGCGAACCTTTGATCAAAATCGTTTTATCTTTAAAGTTTGACTTTTCGAAAGAATTTTTAAAATCTTCAAAGTTTTTAAATTTCAAAAAACCAGCTGAATCAGTAGCATAAAATCGTTCACCAATCAAATAAACCTCATTAACATTCTTATTTTTTAGTTGATTCACAATATTTTGGTGTTCTACTGCACTGTATTTTCCCAATTCAAACATATCACCCAATATAAACACTCTATTTGCTTTTCCTGACTTGATAAAATTATCGATGGCTGCTCGCATACTGGTAGGGTTAGCATTATAGGCATCGAGAATGATTTTACTATCATTTTTCTCAATAAATTGAGAGCGCTTATTATCCGGTTGGTAGGACTCTAATGCTACTTTAATGTCATGCAAAGGCACATTAAAATATTTTCCTAAAGTGACCGCTGCATTCATATTCGGCAAATTATAAATACCTACTAAATGCGTTTGAATGACCTGATCTTTGTATTTAACGGAAATAAAATCTGAATCAGAGTCTATAAGTTCCAAATCTTCGAGAAAAATTCGCTGTTGGCTTTCAGTACCTTTAACTTGATTCTCGTCTTTGTGATTTACAAAAGTGACCCCATTATGTATTCTAAGAAAATCATACAACTCTGATTTTGATTTTATTACACCCTCAAAAGAGCCAAATCCTTCTAAATGAGCCATTCCAAAATTGGTAATATAACCAAAATCCGGTTCGCAAATGGCGCATAACGAGGCTATTTCACCGGGATGATTAGCTCCCATTTCAACGATTCCAACTTCAGTTTTATGATTCATCTTGAGAATAGTCAATGGAACTCCGATATGATTATTAAGATTCCCAAATGTAGCAGAAGTTTGGTATTTTTTTGATAACACTGCATTTATCAGTTCCTTAGTAGTTGTCTTTCCATTACTTCCGGTTAAACCAATTACAGGAAATTTAAAAGTTTTTCTATGAAAATTAGCTAAATCTTGAAGTGTTTTGAGCACATCATCAACTAAAAAATAATCTTTATCGTTTTTAAAATATTCTTTTTGGTCGATTACTGATAAAATAGCTCCCTTAGACAAAGCCTCTTCTGCGAAAACATTTGCATCAAAATTGTCCCCTTTTAACGCAAAAAAAATTGAATTGGGAATTATATTTCTTGTGTCCGTTGAGATATAGGGGTGATTTTTAAAAACGGAATATATTTTTTCTATTGACATTAGGTTATGTTTATAAAAAAACCTCATCAATTTAATTGTGATGAGGTTTAGTTTTATTTAAAAAAAATTATTTTTTTGCTTTGACCGGAAAGGGTTTCCTTTTGTCTTCCTTCATTGGGCCTAATCTGTCCATTGCGCATCTAAAGCCAATAGAGTTTGTAGCTGAATATTGAGGCAAGTATCTTCTTTGAGCGGGATCTAACCAATATTCACGATCTTTCCATGAGCCACCTTTATAAACTCTGGTTTTATCACTAACTAAAGTTCTTCTTTCTTGTGTATCATAAATCTGTCTTCTTAGACCACCTTCTCCAATTTCTTTTGGGATAATAGGATGATTGTACATTCTCCAAGTCATCACATCCATTTCGTCTTCATTATCGTTAAAATACTTAGTTGATGCAAGATCTCCATCTTTAAAATCCACATTATATGATTTTTCGTAGTTGTTTCTCATAAATGCATCGCGTTTGGTAACGGGGACATACATTATTTCTCCCGGCAAATCAGAAGGAACAATCTTACCATTGTCTAATGTATCATAATTAATTGATGCGTAGTCAGCAATTACTACCCTTCCATCACGATTGATTTTAGGTTTCATAAATGTATTTCCACGAAAATAATTAAAATCATTTGCTTCTGTATCTATAATAGGTCTGTATACATCGGCTACCCATTCGGCAACATTTCCGGCCATATCATATAGTCCAAAAGAATTCGGAGGATATGATTTTACAGCTATAGTAATATCTCCACCGTCATTAGACCATCCGGAAAGACCGCTATAATCTCCTTTTGCTAATTTAAAGTTTGCTAGCTGATCGCCTTGACTTTTTGATGATTTGTTACGAGTGTAACGACCATCCCAAGGGAATTTCTTTCTTCCTTCCAAATTATTGAATTCTCTTTTTTCTGAATTAGCCTTTGCCGCAAATTCCCATTCAGCCTCAGTAGGTAGTCTGAATTTAGGCATAAGCAAACCATCTGAGGTTTTTACGTGTCTTCCTTGGAATTGACCTCTTTGGGGTCTGGCATCTCCTCTTTTGCGAGGTTCTTTTGAAGGTAACCCTTTTTTATAAATGGTAGAATCTCCATCAAACAAGTAAGTGGGATCTAACAAATAAGTTTCAGTTACAAAATGGTCTTTCCCTTCTGATTTTATTGAATCAAGATTGAAAAGATTTTTAATGATTCCTTTATCCATTAATATTTTTTCATTTACACGATCTGTTCTCCAATTACAATATTCAACGGCTTGAATCCAACTAACCCCAACCAAAGGATAATCAGCATAAGATGGTGATCTGAGATAGGTTTCTGTTAAAGATTCATTGTAACCTAAACGGTCTCTCCACACTAAAGTATCAGGAAGTGCAGATTCATAAATAAATTCATAATTTTCGTTATCTTTCGGAAATACTTTTTCTAACCATTCTAGATAAAAAATGTATTCTTGGTTGGTAACTTCAGTCTGATCCATATAAAAGGAACGAACTTGTATTCTGTGAGGAGTTGTATTCCAATCAAACATTACATCATCTTGAACATGGCCCATTGTAAATGTGCCTCCTTCGACTAAAGCCATACCCGGAGGTGTTTTTTGGCCCTTGTAATTATTTTCCGTTGAAAAACCTGCTGCAGCCTTATCCTTATTGCTCCATCCGGTTAGCGAACTACTATTCGATTTTCCTCCGCAACTTGATAAAACAACAGCAACTAAGGCAAAAATAGTCAATTTGTTTAAAAAATTCATATGTCTAAATATTGATTTATTTTAAAGGTATAAATAATAATCGATCCTGTAAAAATAACTGTACATTTTCTTAATAACGGATTAATATTTACATTATTGTGTGACAGTTATTAGATGTATTTTTGAGTGCCGCAATTTACAACAAATCTTTTTCTTTGCAAGTATTTTTAATATTATAATTTGATTATCCTTTTTTTGAAATATTTTTATTGTATTTACATACTAATCACATTAAGATAGTCACAGCGCAATATAATATTTTATGAAAGTAATCGTTACTAAGTTTATAATATTTTATCTTTAAAAATTAAATAATTTATTCCTATATAAATGATATACAGACTACTAATTATTTTAACTTTTGGATTTTCTTTTTTCAAAAATTATGCACAATACGATGAATTAAAGCAGTTTCATATAAAATGGCAACCCGCTAAGGAATTTAAGAAATTTGAGAATCAAAGCATCAAAACCTCATACATTGAAAATCAAAGTATTGATTTTGAAAAAGAAATTCCTGAATTTTCTACAAATTGGAAAGTAGAACCTAATACGAATGTCACAAATTATGAAATTTCAAATATCATTTTTGAAGCCATAGATTTAAGCGAATTTAAAGACGTAAATTTAGACAATATACCTTCTGAAATAACTTCTGAATTCCAATTTGTTACAAATCGAGATGAAAATTATGCCGTTTTTTCGATTATTCCACTTATTAAGCAACAAAACACCATTAAAAAAATAATCTCTTTTGAAGTTAAATACAACACAAAACCTGATGTTTTTTTAAATAAAAGATCAATGAGTTCCACATCCGTTCTGTCATCAGGCGAATGGTATAAAATACAAATTGACACTACGGGTGTTTTTAAAATTGATCAGAATTTTTTAAAAAATTTAGGGCTTAACACGAATAATATCAACCCAAAATACATTCAGATTTATGGCAATGGCGGCGCATTGTTGCCCTACAAAATTGGTGACTTTCGTTATGATGATCTCACCGAAAACGCCATTTATATTGAAGGTGAAAGTGATGAAAAATTTGATGCAAATGATTATATTCTCTTCTATGCTAAAGGGCCTGAATCGTGGAAACACAAAAATAGCGCATCCTCATTAAAACACGTGCGTAATATCTATTCAGACCATGCTTACTATTTTATTCATATTGGCAACACATTAGGAAAAAGAATTGAAAACCAAACTATTATTGAAGGGACACCTATTGAAACCTATCCAGTTTTTGATGATTATTTAGTCTACGAAAAAGATGAAATTAATTTAACTAATGCAGGACAGTTGTGGTTTGGCGAATCATTTTTTATAAACAATCAAAAAACTTTTACTTTTAATTTCTCTTATGCTGATTATAATAATCCTATCACAATAAAAACTGCTTTTGCTGCTATTGCATCTACAAATACGCAATTTACTGTTAGTGTAAATAACCAACTTATTAATACATTGACATTAGATCCAATCAATCCTCATGATTATGATTTGGCAAAATTAGCTTTTGGAAATGGAACAACTAACATAAACTCGGGCTTAATAAATGTTCAAATCTCATATAATAACAATGGTAATTCTGCCGCAAAATCGTATTTAGATTATATTGAAATCATTGGCAAAAAGAAATTAATCGCCGGAGATAAACAATTTTCATTTAGAAATTTTGATGCGCTACACCAGTCTGGTATTATTGCCTATGAAATTCAAAATGCAAGCAGTATATATTCTGTTTGGAATGTGACCGATTTTATCAATCCTAAAAAAATCACAAACCAAAGCTCCGGAAACATATTTGAGTTTAATGCTATTGGGGGTACATTACAGGAATATATCGTATTGAATGCTCAAAATTTTTACACACCCGTCAAGCCTAATGATTTTAAAGTGGGAAATCAAAATTTGCACGGATTAACCGATGTAGATTATCTTATAATTACCCAGCCTGAATTCGTGAGCAATGCAGAAACATTGGCTCAATATCACAGAGCTCAAAATGGTTTTAAAGTTGAAATAGTGCCGTTATATCAAATATACAATGAATTTGGTTCAGGCTCACCGGACATAACAGCAATTAGAGATTTTGTACGCCACGTGTATTTACAATCCAATAACCGATTGAAATATTTGTTACTTTACGGCGATGCCAGTTTTGATTTTAAAGGAATAGAAACCGATGCCGGTATTGTACCCACCTTTCAATCGGTTAAAAGTATCAACTTGGCAAATACTTTTTCCACAGATGATTTTTTTGGTATTGTAAGTGATGTTAATGAAGGGGATTTAGATGTTGCTTATTCTACACAATTAATCGATGTTGCAACAGGAAGAATACCCTTTAATACTGCAACAGAGGCAAATCAGATCAACAATAAAATTTTAAACTACCATAATACTGCTTCATTTGGTGACTGGCACAATGACGTTTTAATGATTGCAGATGACTCAGATAAAAGAACGGACAATGATTTACAAACTAATCAAGAGTTATTAGCTGATATTATTACTAACAACATTCCTTTGATTAATTTAAAAAAACTTTGGGCGGATGCCTATCAGCAAGTAATAGGCGCTAGTGGTCCTATCTATCCTGAACCCATAAAAATTATTAATAATACTGTAGAAAAAGGCACCCTATTGATTGATTACTTCGGACACGGAGGTGAAGCCGGACTCTCTGCGGAAAAATTAGTAACTACAACTCAAATCAATGCATGGAATAATTTTGATCGGTTGAATACTTTTGTAGTAATATCTTGCGAATTTGCCCGTTTTGACAACCCTAAAAGACCCAATACTGCGGGAGAAGCTGTAATTAGAAATCCGAATGGCGGTGCTGTAATGGAAATAGCAACCACCAGAGAAATTTATATTTCCATCGGAAAAGATTTAAATATAACACTAATTCCCAGATTATTAGAGGCCAACCAAGAAGAAGTAAGTGTTGCAGATTATTTGAGAAAAATCAAAAACGCTTTTACAAACTACGAGCAGCGGTTCTTTGTTTATTTTTTTGGAGATCCTGCTACAAAATTAGCTTTACCTAAGAAGAATATCAAATTAACGGAGATGAATGGCAAGCCCATAACACAGCCAATGGACACTATAAAAGCTTTATCCAAAATCAATTTTAAAGGAATTATAACCGATTCCAATGATGTAATAGACCCAAACTTCAACGGAGAAGTTTTCTTAACCGTTTATGATAAACCGCAAGATAAGCAAACCTTAAACAATGATGGATACGCACCAATTATGACCTTTGATACACAAGATTCAAAGCTATTTAGAGGAAGAGCTACGGTAGTCAATGGACAATTTCAAATAGAATTTATAGCTCCCAGAGACATAAGAATAGCTTATGGAAAGGGAAAATTGAGTTTTTATGCTGAGAACAATCTAGTTGAAAAAGGAGGATATAACAAAGAGATAGTTATCGGGGGTATTAACTATGACGCTCCCGAAGATAACGTGGGTCCACAAATAAAACTATACATGAATGACACATCATTTATTGATGGAGGGAATACCAATCAATCTCCTGTATTATTGGCTTTTTTCGAAGATGAAAATGGAATCAATACCTCCTTTTCTGCGGTTGACCACGATATAACGGCAGTCTTAGATGGCGACCAACAAAATCCAATGATATTAAATGAATATTATATCACGGACGTAAATAATTACACAAAAGGAAATTTAGAATTTAAATTGAGAGATTTAAGTGTCGGTCATCATATTTTAGAACTTAAAGCCTATGACACCTATAACAATATCGGAAATGCCGGCATTAATTTCGTGGTGGTAGATGATGCCAAATTGATGTTAGAACACGTGCTTAATTATCCTAATCCTTTTGTGAATTACACCGAGTTTTGGTTTAATCACAATAAACCAAACGAGTTATTAAGCGTTCAAATTCAAATACTTACTGTTTCCGGAAAATTAGTCAAAACTATAAACCAAAATGTACAAAGCGCAGGGAGTTTATCTCGCGAGATAACTTGGAACGGTTTAGATGATTTTGGACAAAAAATAGGAAAGGGTGTTTATATTTTTAAACTTCAAGTTAAGGCTCAAAATAACTTGAAAGCCGAAAAAATTGAAAAATTAGTTATACTTCAATAATTTTATAGATATTTGAAGCGAAAACTATACTATTTAAATTATTGATTCGTTTTAAATAAATTAATTAAAGCCGTACTAGATGAAAATCAACTCTAAAGAACTATTCACATTTGTCTTATCAACACTATTCTATATATCATTCATTGCTCAAGAACCAGAATTTAACGCTATAACAACTGCAGCGCCCTTTTTGATGATAACTCCAGATGCGCGTGCCGGTGGAATGGGAGATATAGGAGTAGCCACAAGTCCTGATGCTAATAATCAGCACCACAATCCGGCAAAGGCTGCTTTTAACAATAACGCCTTATCTATTGGTGTGAATTTTACGCCATGGCTCAATAATTTAGTTAATGATGTCTATTTGGGTGGTGTATCAGCTACCGGATTAATCAACGAAAGAAGTGCATGGGCTGCAAGTTTTAAATATTTTACCTTAGGTCAAATTAATCTAACTGATTACTTGGGGAAGCCAATAGGTGATGTAAAACCCAACGAATTATCACTTGACGGGACCTATGCTCTAAAATTGAGCGAAGGTTTTGCTATGGGTGTATCTTTAAGATATATAAGATCTGATTTCCGATTAGGGTTAGCCACCAGCGAAGGTATTACAAAATCAGTAAATACATTTGGAGTAGATTTGTCAGGATATTATGAATCATTAGTGAGTAACTTTGGGGACTTCAACGGATTGTTCAGAGCCGGATTTAACATTTCAAATATAGGCCCTAAGGTGACTTATGTTGATGGAGGTAAAGAAAGTTTTCTTCCTACCAATCTTAAATTAGGAGGCGGTTTTGATTTTATTTTTGATGATTATAATAAAATAGGCTTAACAATAGAAACTAACAAGCTCTTAGTTCCTACGCCCCCTGCTGATTTTGACAATAATATTGGCTTTGTTGAGGGCATATTTTCATCATTTGGAGATGCTCCTGGAGGATTCAACGAGGAATTGAAAGAATTCACGTGGGCTGCCGGAACAGAATATTTGTACAATGAAGTATTTGCTTTAAGAGCCGGATATTTTCACGAAAGTAGACTGAAAGGAGCAAGACAGTTTTTTACATTGGGTGCGGGCTTTAATTTTAAAGCAACAAACATTGATATTTCCTATTTATTAAATGCTTCTGACATTAATAACCCATTAGAAAATACTTTAAGATTTTCGCTCGGATTTAATCTGGGTGAAGATTTTGGATTCTAACCTCTTTACAACCAACCTTTACGAGTTGGTTTTTTTTATTAAAGTAAAATAGTTTGTCAAATCAATAAAAGGTTTAAATTTGTTGTCCGCTATTGTGAAATAGCGCTGAGTTATTTGATTTTATAATCAATCAAAACATATTAGAGTGGAACAAAGAACATTCAATACCCAATTTACCCTTTTTGAGAACATCAACGATCTTCCTTCAGAAGATTTCAATTTGATGCAATCAGCTAGAAATGCCATAGCTAATTCCTATGCTCCTTACTCCCAATTTCACGTGGGAGCTGCTATTTTGTTAGCTAACGGTAAAATAGTGACAGGAAACAATCAGGAAAATGCCGCTTATCCTTCCGGGATGTGCGCTGAAAGAGTCGCTATTTGGGCTGCTTCTTCGCAATATCCCAATGAAGTTGTAAAAAAAATAGCCATTTCTGTAAAATCTTCTATAAAAATGGTGGAAAAACCGGTTTCACCTTGTGGTGCTTGCAGACAAACGCTTTTAGAATATGAGGTAAAACAAAAAGAGCCCATTGAAGTGTTTTTTACCGGTGAAGTAGGTATAGTGGTCAAAGCACATTCGCTTGTTGATTTGTTGCCCTTTGCTTTTGACCAATCTTTTTTATAATCTTCAATTAAAGTAAAATTTTAAATAAGTTTTATTATTTGTAAATTTACTGCATAAATTTGGCAGTATATGAATCAACTTATCCAAACCGCTTATAGTGCATTTCTCAATTGGCGCAACACTTCTTTTTCAAAAAGAAAAGGCTTAGCTTTATCTTTAAGTGAGCAATTGAGAAAAAATACGTTTCAATATGCTCAAATCATTACCGATGAGATGTTTAAACCCATTACCCAATCAATATCCGAAGTAGAAAAATGTGCTTGGGTGAGCGAATTTTACGCTGAGAACTTTGAAACATTTTTAGCGAAACAAATCATCAAAACAGATGCAGAAGAAAGTTTTGTCACGTATGAACCTCTGGGAGTAATTCTTGGGGTTATGCCGTGGAACTTTCCATTTTGGCAAGTCTTTAGATTCGCTGTTCCCACTTTATTAGCAGGAAACACAGTGGTAGTGAAACACGCATCCAATGTTCCGAAAAGTGCTCAACTCTTGCAAGAAATATTTGAACGTGCCGGATTTCCTAAAGGTAGTTATACCAATCTACCGATAAAAAGTAATGAAGTTGCAGCCATTATTGCTCATCCATTTGTAAAAGGCGTTTCGCTTACCGGAAGTGAATCTGCGGGAAAAGCCGTTGCTATTGAAGCCGGAAAACATTTAAAAAAATGCGTTTTGGAATTAGGCGGTAACAATGCATTTATAGTTTGCAAAGACGCTAATTTAGAGAAAACTGTTGGCATTGCCATAAATGCTCGCATGCAAAACGCAGGACAAAGTTGTATAGCGGCTAAACGATTTCTAATTGACCAAAGCATTGAAAATGAATTTACAGAATTATATGTCAATGCCATTAAAAAACTAAAAATAGGTGATAGTAAAGACTTTGATACACAAATAGGCCCTTTAGCTCGAACCGATTTAGCCATAGAATTAGAAATTCAAGTTCAAAAATCAATTGAGATGGGAGCCCAACTGATATTAGGCGGAACGAGAACTGATAATTTTTACGAGCCTACGGTTTTAACTAAAATAACCCCTGAGATGCCGGTTTTTAAAGAGGAAACCTTTGGACCGGTAGTAGCTATGTCATCATTTAAAACTATTGAAGAAGCCATATCATTGAGCAATCAA
Organism: Polaribacter sp.; assembly: GCA_020740485.1. Taxonomy (GTDB): domain Bacteria; phylum Bacteroidota; class Bacteroidia; order Flavobacteriales; family Flavobacteriaceae. Next base: position 91,103 of record DYMN01000004.1, read on the forward strand.
TCTGAATTTGGTCTGGGTGTTTCGATTTTTACCAAAGATAGCAACGCTATAAAAAAATACATTTCGCTTTTTGACGAAGGAGCCGTTTTTATCAATGAACTGGTCAAATCCGACCCGAGATTGCCTTTTGGTGGTGTAAAAAAATCGGGCTACGGAAGAGAATTGGCTAAAAATGGAATCATGGAATTTGTAAATGTAAAAACCATATATATCAAATCACTTTAGAATGCGTTACAGTTTTAAAAACGATTACAGTGAAGGAGGGCATCCGCGTATTATAGAATTATTAGCATCGTTAACTGATGAACAACAAGAAGGATACGGTAATGACCACTATTCAACAAAAGCCAAAAACCTCATCAAAGAAAAAATCGATGATTTTGAAGCTGAAGTTCACTTTGTATCAGGTGGAACACAAGCAAATTTGATAGTTATCGCAGCAGCATTAAGACCCTATGAATCCGTTATTGCTGCCGAAACCGGACATATTCACGTACACGAAACCGGCTCTATAGAAGCTACCGGACATAAAATAAATACGGTAGCTACAGACAATGGGAAACTGAGTGTTCAAGCCATTCAAAAAGTATTAGAGGATCATAACGACGTTCCTCACATGGTAGTTCCTAAACTGGTCTATATTTCGAATGGCACTGAATTAGGCACTATTTACAAAAAAACAGAACTTCAAGAGCTTTATGAATTTTGCATCTCTAAAGAATTATTTCTCTTTTTGGATGGCGCCCGCTTGGGAAGTGCTTTGGCTTCAAGCGAAAATGACCTTACCTTGCAGGACTTAGCAAAACACACTGATGTCTTTTACATCGGCGGTACTAAAAATGGGGCTTTATTGGGTGAAGCTATTGTGATAACCCATCCTCAACTGAAAGAAATATTACCTTTTCATATCAAACAACGAGGAGGAATGCTTGCCAAGGGAAGTGTTTTAGGAATTCAATTTTTAGGACTTTTTGAAAACAATTATTTTATTGAATTAGCAAAACACGCTAATGCGATGAGTAAAATTTTAATTGATGCGCTGCAAAAAAATGAATTTCCTTTTTTGATTGCACCGGTTACGAATCAACTCTTTCCCATTCTTCCCAATCACATGATAGAAGATTTATTAAAAGAATACGATTTTCATCTATGGAAAAAAATCAACGCAAGCCATACTGCCATCAGACTTGTCACCTCGTGGAAAACACCTGAAAACAAGACAAGGGAATTAGCAAATAAAATATCAAAATATACACCGTAAATTGCCAAAAAGCGATATACAATGGAAGTCAACATCAGAAAAATAGAAAAAAGAGATAATAAAGCATTAGCCCAAATGATACGAGGGGTTTTTATAGAGCACGCTGCACCTCAAGAAGGAACTGTATATACTGACCCCACGACGGATCATCTCTATACGTTATTTCAACAACCTAAATCGGTCTTATGGGTTGCTGAAATAGATGGAGAACCTTTAGGCTGTTGCGGGATTTATCCAACTGAGGGATTACCGGAACAATGTGTTGAATTAGTGAAATTTTATATTGATAAAAAAGCAAGAGGATTAGGCATTGGGAAGCAATTAATGGACAAAAGTGTAACTACTGCCCAAAATATGGGCTATCGAAAAATATATATTGAGAGCTTACCGGCGTTTGAAAAAGCCGTAAATATATATGAAAAACAAGGTTTTAAAACACTAAGCAATCCATTAGGCAATACGGGACATTCCGGTTGCAATATATGGATGCTAAAAGAATTATAACCTTCAGCACTTACACTAATTATTCTAAAATAATATTAAAAAAATCAAATTCTACTACATTCATTGGAAGCATTTTTAACCGAATACAATCTTTCTATCTTGAATCTTCTGATTTTAGGTTTGTTTGCTTTTTTTGCCGGATTTATTGATGCAGTAGTAGGTGGTGGCGGACTAATACAATTACCTGCTTTACTAATTCAATTTCCGCAAACAACCATTGCCACCTTGTTTGGGACTAATAAGATAGCTGCTTTTTCAGGAACGCTGACATCAGCAATTCAGTATGGCAAACGCATCAAATTTGATTTGAAATTAATCGGAACTATCGGCTTGTTTGCCGCCGGTTTTTCCTATTTGGGCGCCAAATTAGTAAGTCGGGTGAACGTAACGCTGTTAAAACCATTTATCCTTATTATCTTGGTTTTAATTCTGGTTTATACCGTTTTAAAAAAGAATTTGGGCAATAGCGCTGCCCGTGTGGTACAGCCTAAACTACAATATATTTATGGGAGTTTACTTGCGTCTCTTTTGGGCTTTTACGACGGATTTTTCGGACCGGGCACCGGAAGTTTTTTTGTATTAGGTTTTGTTTTGTTTTTGGGATTTGATTTTTTGAATGCTTCGGCTTATGCTAAAGTAGTGAACAGCATTACCAATATTTCCGCCTTGCTTGTCTTCCTGTTACAGGGCAACTTTATTTTTTCTATAGCCCTAATCATGGCTTTTTTTAATATAATCGGAAATATTATAGGCACCCACATGGCATTCAAAAAAGGAAATGCTTTCATCCGCTTGATATTTATATTGGTGGTCAGTTTATTGATTTTACGATATAGTTATGATGTTTTTAAATAGACATATATCTCACTTTAAATATTTTACAACATATTTAAACATAAAAATATATTTTGAAATTTAAAATAATTCAAAAAATCAATTAAATCATTGAATTTTTTTTTATTTATTTTTTAAAAGTCTTACTTTCGCTTAACCAAAAATTGAGTTTTTAAAATAGAAAAATTCATCAAGTAATCAATTAAAATTCCTAAATATGTTAGTTACTAACTCAATCATAACAGGCACAGGCTCTTATGTTCCGGATGTAATCAAAAAAAATGTAGATTTTTTGAATGATGTATTTCTCAATGAAGATGGGAGTCCGTTCAATAGTGACAATACAACGATTATTCAAAAATTCAAGGACATCACCGGTATTGAAGAAAGGCGTTATGCTCCCATTGAAATGAACTCCTCTGATTTAGGATTCATGGCAGCGGAAGCCGCCATTGTCGATGCAGGTATTGACCGTGAAACCATAGATTACATCATTGTGGCACACAACTTTGGAGATGTGAAAAGTGCTGCCATTCAAAGTGATATTTTACCCAGTTTATCCTCTCGTATCAAACAGCGATTGGAAATAAAAAATCCCAGTTGTGTAGCGTATGACATTCTATTTGGTTGTCCGGGTTGGATAGAAGGAGTTATTCAAGGTCATGCTTTTATCAAAGCCGGCATTGCAAAAAAAGTGCTGGTCATCGGTACTGAAACCTTGTCTAGAGTATTAGACCCTCACGACAGAGATTCTATGATCTATTCCGACGGTGCCGGGGCGTGCGTGATTGAAGCTAAAGAAGAACACGTAAAACGCGGTATTTTAAGTCACGCTACGCGCACAGATACTTTGGATGAAGCATATTATTTGTTTTTTGGGGGCTCCTACAATAAAAACCTAGATTCCGATGTGCGCTACATCAAAATGTTAGGTCGTAAGATCTATGAATATGCAGTAACGAATGTGCCGAGTGCTATGAAAGAAGCATTGGAAAGTTCAGCCGTAGATATTCATAACTTAAAAAAGATATTTATCCATCAAGCCAACGAAAAAATGGATGAAGCCATCATCAAACGTTTTTACAAACTGTATAACATGCCTACTCCGGAATTGATTATGCCGATGAGCATACATCTGTTTGGCAATTCATCAGTGGCTACCATTCCTACCCTATTTGATAGGGTATTAAAAGAAAAAATAGAGAACCAAAAAGTGGAAAAGGATGATGTGATTATGTTTAGTTCCGTTGGATCCGGAATGAACATCAATGCGATTGTTTATAAGATGTAATAAAATATAAAGACGCCAAAACAAGGAAATTTTTTTGGCGTCTTCTTTTTATCGAATGCGTATTTATTCTTCGTGAACCACTATTTCTGAGGTAATTTCCATAGCTTTTTTATAAGAAACACTTACCCCACAGTATCTTTCCTCCGATAAGTTAATAGCTTTTTCAAGTTTGTCCATAGGTAAATCTTTGCCCCAAAACTCATATTTTACCACCATTTTGTAAAAATGTTTGGGATGTTCTTCGGTCAAATCGCCGGTTACGCTTACTTTAAAATCTTTTAGTTCTACTCTCATTTTTGCAAGAATAGACACTACATCCATACCCGTACAACCCGCAAGTGCTACGAGCATAAAAGGTTTTGGACGTGGACCTCTGTCTTTTCCGCCTACTGATTCTACGGCATCTATAATGATTTTGTGTCCATTTACTTCGGCTTCAAAAGCCATATTATCTAACCATTTTACGGCTACGGTTTCTTGAGACATTTGATGTGTTTTTAAATTGTTATTGAAATTATTTTCAGTAATAGAAAGACAAAAAATTGAAATCAATTACTATATCTTTCCTTAGTTGAGAGAAGGGTTAATATAAAATATCTCTCTAACTATCTATAATCGGACAAATGTAAAATATTTCTTTTTATTATATAACTTTTATCTCATTTCTTCCTTTTCTTCTGCTATATCTTTCAAAATAGATTTGATGTTTCCCGTGGGATACTCTCCTGTAAAACAGGCTTTACATACCGGAAATTGAGTGAAAATTTGATCTAAATCTTCGGGTTTTAAATAAAATAGTGCATCTGCACCTATATATTTTCTAATTTCTTCCTGCGTTTTGTTGGCGGCAATCAATTCGGTAGTAACGGACATATCGATACCATACACGCAAGTATTAATCACCGGTGGTGCCGAAGAAACAAAGTAGATTTCTTTGGCTCCTGCTTCTTTTAATGTCTGAACTATACGCTTAGAAGTGGTGCCACGTACAATGGAATCATCGACCACTACTACTTTTTTATCGCGAATGGCTTTTTTAATGGGATTGAGTTTTTGACGTACAATATTTTCTCGCTCCGTTTGATGGGGTGCAATAAAACTTCGCCCTATGTAATTGCTCTTAAAAAGTCCTCTGTGGTAGGGAACGCCTAATTTTTCCGCCAAGCCCGAAGCCGCAAAATACCCTGACGAAGGCACATCAATAACCACATCGGGTTGCAAACCTGATGCTTTGATTTGCTCTGCGATGAATTGTCCCAAACGCACACGACTACCTGCCACATTCTTATTGTAAAAAACAGCATCTTCTCGTGCAAAATAAATAAACTCAAATACGCAAAAGGCTTGTTTTTTTTCGTATCCAATGGATGAATGTAATTGATAATCTTCATCAATGTAAATGATCTCACCGGGTTTCAAATCACGAATTACTTCATAACCTAAATGGTCAAATGTAACACTTTCGGATGCTAAACCATACACAATGCCGTTCTCGGTTTCTTTTTTCCCCAACACCAAAGGTCTGATGCCATTTGGATCTAAAAATGCTAACAATCCATGATTAGCAATGACTGAAATCACGGCATAAGCCCCTTCAATTTTCTGTTGCGTGGCTTTGACCGAAGCAAAAATTTCATCGACTTTTATCTGCTTTAAATCAAACTTTTTGAGTTCGGTTGCCAACGTATATAGTATAATTTCCAAGTCATTGGATGAAGTAGGCAATACGTGATAATCCTCATACAAGGCTCTGTTCATCTCTTTGAAATTAGTTACGTTGCCATTGTGCACCATCGCAATTCCAAACGGATAATTGGTAGTGATGGGTTGAGCGTTTTCTATGTTTTTAGTCCCGTGGGTGGTGTAGCGAACGTGTCCCAAACCAATACTGCCCTCTAATCGGTCAAAATGTTTGTTTTCAAACACTTCATTGACCAATCCGATGCCTTTTTTGAGTTTGAAATTGTTTTTAAAGGTAACAATTCCCGCAGAATCCTGCCCCCTGTGTTGCAAGGTCAATAAGCCTGAAAGTATGTCATATACTACTTTTTCGTTTCCGGTAAATCCTACTATTCCGCACATGCTATAAAAAGTTTGAAGTTTGAAGTTTGAATGTTTTGAGTTTCATGTTTACTATAAAATTTTTCCTTTATTTAATTTAAAGTTATACATTTAAAATTCAAAACCACAAAATAATTGATACAGCGTTTCGGGATAGAATTGGTGTTCTACCGCCAAACCGCGTTGTTCTACTTCTTCTAATGCTTTAACCCCTTTTAAATCAACAGTTTTTTGGGCAATGATTTTTCCGGTATCCAAACCAACGTCTACAAAATGGATAGTGATTTTGGTTTCTACTAAATGATTTTCAAACGCCCACTCGTAACCGTGCAATCCTTGATGCTGTGTGGTATCCGCAGGATGAATGTTGATGATTTTATTCGGAAATTGTTGAATAAATGTGTTGCTCAAAATTCGCATATAACCGGCTAAAACAATGAAATCAAATTCGTAATCTTCTATAAATTCTCTAATTTCTCGGTCATATGCTGCGCGATTTCTCCCTTTTGAAGGAATTGTGTGCGTTTTTACACCCATTTTTTGGGCAATCTCCAAACCTTTTGCATCAGGTTGGTTGGAAAACACTAAAACACACGCACCCACTCCTTTCAAAATTCCATTTTGAGTAGCCTGAAGGATGGATTCCATATTGGAACCTCTACCGGATATGAAAATTATAAATTTCTTCATTTTATGGAATACGAATGATTATAATTACGTTCCGATAGTTATCGGAAGATGAATTACGATTGACGAATTACGATTTATAAATTACGGATTAAAAATTACGGATTGCGAATTAGGTATTAGGAATTTTAACCTCATAAATTACAATTACTAAATAAAAAAATCAGATTATTAAACATTCTAACTAAAAATTCTCGTTTTTTCTTCTGCCAATGTCTTTTCGGTAATTCATTCCTTCAAAATGGATTTTATCAATCTGATTGTACACTTTTTGCAAACTCTCGTCTAAGGTCGCTCCGTGACCCACAATATTCAAAACTCGACCACCGTCGGTTAGCAATACATCATTTATTTTTTTAGTTCCTGCGTGAAAAATAAGGATGTCTTTGTTCACATTTTCCAATCCTGAAATAGGCAAACCTTTTGCGTATTTTTGGGGATAACCTCTTGATACTAAAACTACATCTGCGAAAAATCCAGTTTCAAATTCCAATTCCAAATCACTGAGATTTCCGTTGAGACAGGCATCAACAATAGTAACTAAATCGGTTTTCAATGCAGGCAAAAGCACTTCGGTTTCGGGATCTCCAAATCGTGCATTGTATTCCAACAAATAAGGAATGCCATTTTCTACCATAATCCCAAAATAAATCATGCCTTTGTAGTCCATTTGTTCTTCACTTATCCCTTGCAAAGTCGGTTTGATAATACGCAAGTGAATTTTTTTCATCAATACCGGATCAATCCCTTCAATGGGACTAAACGCACCCATTCCACCTGTGTTGGGCCCTTTGTCGCCTTCCAATAATTGCTTGTGATCTTGGGATGCTTGAAGCAATTTAACCGATTTCCCATCGGTAAATCCAATAATAGAAATTTCGTCTCCCTCCAAACGTTGCTCCACAATCAAAGACACATTTTCACCATAAGTAACGAGAATTTCATCAAATGCAGCGGCCAATTCCGATAGATTTCCACATACAAAAACGCCTTTACCGGCAGCCAGCCCGTCGAATTTTATCACGCAAAATCCATCTAATGTGTTAGCGTATTTCTTTGCTTCGGTAATGCTTTGAAAGGTTTTAAATCTCGCCGTGGACACTTCATATTTTTGCATAAAATATTTGGCAAAAACTTTGGATGCTTCCAATTGCGCTGCTTTTTGGGTCGGACCAAAAATTTTAATTTCTGTTTTGCGAAAATAATCTACCATTCCTGCCGCCAAAGGTTGTTCGGGTCCTACAAAAATCATTGAAATATCATGTTGGATGCAAAATGCTTTTACTGCGTCAAAATCCATGATATTGATAGGGAAACTGTTCGGAATGCCACCATTGCCGGGCAAAGTGAAAACGTTATCCCATCCCCTGGATTGGGCAAATTTCCACGCCAAAGCGTGCTCTCGACCACCACTACCTATGACTGCTATTTTCATTATTTGGTTATTAGACCTCCCCCTGCCCCTCCAAAGGAGGGGAGTTGAAAGTGTTATTGAGTTATTTGGTTATTGGGTTATTAGGTTATTGGTTATTAACATATTAACACATTAGCAAATTAGCAAATTAGCAAATTGGCTAATTAGTTAATTAAATCATTATCATCTTCAATTAAATCCAATTTCATTTGTTTGATTTCCTCAGTCATTTGCGCTCTTAACGATGGAACATTCAGCACTCTAACGGCTGCCAACGCTGCATTTTCAGGATGGATCACGGTCATGGCAGGCGTAAACGAAGGCATCATCAAGGATGAATTCACATTGACCAAGATGTCTGCTGCATCTTTAAACGGTGGACAATTAATCACAGGAACATTCAGATTGGCTGCCAAAGCGCCTCCCAATCCATTACTGCGTCCTGCAATGGCAATTACTGCCACAGGCTCTATGCTGTTATTAAGTAAGTTCGCTAAATCTACGATGCGTTCTCCGTTTTTGTGGGCTGAAATCAGACGCATCTGGGTTTTAATAGCATATTTTTCTAAATAGTCCATGATTATTTCAGCATGCGGAACATCTGATTTTGAACCCATTAGCAAAGCGATGTAACCACTTTTTATCAATCTTTTACGAACCAAATTATTGTAGATACGGGTTTTTATATCCATCTCTGATGTCAAATATTTTTCACCGGTGATGATTTCATATATCTCACGATAACGTTTGGATGTTTCATTTACCACCTCTTCCGGTAATAACAAGGGAATTTTTCCCTCTATTTTGTGTGCCAGCATCCATTGACGAACAAATTCCTTGTCAATTTGTTCTGCTTTTTCTGCATTTTTTTCATAATCTGCTTTGCTCCAAAAACGCGATGAATCGGGTGTGTGAATTTCATCAATCAAAATTAATTTTCCATTGTAAAACCCAAATTCATATTTGGTATCGACCAAAATAATACCTTTTTCAGCCATATATTCTGAACCAAATTTGAATAGTTGCAATGCTTTTTGTTTCATAATTTGATACGTGTCACTATCCACTAAACCACGTGCAATAATTTCACTTTCAGTGATTTCGGTATCGTCTGCATCTTTGGTGGTGGGTGTCAAAATGGGTTCGGGAAACTTATTATTGAAAGTCAAACCCTCATTGACCGGAACGCCACAAAATTCGCGTTGCCCTTCTTGGTAACCACGCCACATTGAACCGGTCAGGTAGCCACGAACAATCATTTCCACTTTAATAGGTTCACATTCTTTTACCATACTCACATTGTCATCAATTTGTTCTATCAAGTGATTTTCAATAATATGCTCTGTTTGTTTAAACCAAAAATTAGTCAACGTATTCAAAACACCACCTTTGTAGGGAATGGCGTTAATGAGATTTTTATTAAAGGCGGAAATGCGGTCTGTAACTACAATCAAGCGACTTTTTTTGTCAATTGCAATGCTGTCGCGTACTTTTCCCGCGTGAATTTTTTTCAGTTGCGGACTCTCGAAATGATAAAGTGTGTTCATTTTAGTTAAAAGTTTGTAAAGTTTGTAAAGTTTAAAGTTTAAGGTTCAAAAAAGTCTTACGTCTTGAAGTCTTATGTCTTAAAGTCAAAAATATCAATTTAATGTTTAAAATGTCTAATTCCCGTAAATACCATATTGATTTTTAATTCGTTACATTTTTCAATAACGGATTTATCTCTGATGCTTCCTCCGGGTTGTACAATGGTTTTAATGCCTTTTTCGAATGCCATTTCCACATTGTCTGCAAAGGGAAAAAAAGCATCGGAAATCAAAATGGCTTTGCCTATTTCGGCTTGATAATAGTTAGGGAAATCATTATCAGAACCGTTGAATTCGGCTTTTAGAAAACTTTCTGCTTTGCGTAAAGCAAGTTCTGTGGAAATCAAACGATTGGGTTGTCCTGCTCCCATTCCCATCAAAAAATATTGATTATGGCGTATTCCTACTACCGCAATGGCATTGGATTTAATGTTTTTGATGGCTTTTAATCCAAAGGCAATCAATTCTTTATATTGTTCTAAATCAAATATTTGATTGGTAACAACTTCCATTTTTTCAAACAAAACTCGGTCATAATCTTGACGTAACAGTGTTCCGTTGATGTAACGTAAATCCTTGTTTTCAGGAAGATTTTCAGGTTGGTATTTTAAAATGCGTAAGTCCTTGTGATTTTGCATATATGCCAATGCTTCCGGCTCATAATCGGGCCCGATGATTACTTCAATGAACTTTCTTTTGGTTTTATCTTCGTGAGTCAGTTCAAAGAATTGTGCCGTTGCCAAACTCACTTTTTGGTTGAAAGCAATGATAGACCCAAAGGCAGAAATGGGATCGGCTTGCCAAGCCGTTTCTAATGTTTTTCTTTGGTTTTCGCCTTGCGCCAAACCGCACGGATTAGAATGTTTGATGATGCTGCAAGCGGAATCAGCGAGTTCTTTTACGGAATTTACTGCACCGGAAATATCTAATATATTATTGTAGGACAACTCTTTGCCGTGTAATATTTCCATATCGTGAAAAGTGTTCTCTACTCCTTTTTCACGGTAGAAAATAGCATTTTGATGTGAATTTTCGCCATAACGCAAGGTTTTTCCATTTTCAAATGCCAAACGCAACGATTCTTTTCCTAATGATTTATCCATCGTTTGGGCAATCAAAGCGTCGTAATCGGCAGTATGATTGAAGGCTTTTGCCATCATAAACTTTCTAAAATCATAAGTGGTTGCGCCATTATTTGCCGTAAATTCATTTATAAATAAATCGTAATCAGTAGGTTGCGTTAGCGTAACTACATATTTAAAGTTTTTGGCTGCTGCTCTGAGCATCGTGGGTCCGCCAATGTCAATATTTTCAATGAGCGTTTCAAAATCAGCGCCTTGACTCAGCACTTTTGCAAATGGATAAAGATTGCAAACCACCAAGTCAATGGGTGCGATTTGCAAGTTTTGGGCTTCCATCGCATCTTTTTCACGATCAAAAAGCAATGCGGATTCTATTTGAAACGAAATAGTTTTCATTCTCCCGCCAAATGCTTCGGGGTTTCCGGTAACTTTTGAAATATCGGTAACGGGGATTCCTGCATCTTCCAATACGGTTTTCGTACCACCTGTCGAGATGATTTCAACCCCTTTTTGGGTGAGAAATTGGGCTAAATGTACAATTCCGCTTTTGTCGGAAACGCTGAGTAGGGCTTTTTTTATTTGCATTGCTATTGGTTTGAACACGAATTACACAAATTGAACTAATTTTCACTAATTTATTTATTATTAATAATTTATGTGGAAATTTAAAATTCTATATCTAAACTAAAAGATTTATCCTTTTCTATTTTTCTATATTTTAGTTTGAACTGTTGCAAAAAATGCAACAGTTGAAATTTTATTATTTATTTTGATAAAAACGTAACAATATTATCAAAAATCACTTGTCCGGTTTGGCGTCTTTCTAAGGTTATTCCTTTGGCTTTCAAATCATTCCAAGCAGGATGATTGTAAAAACTCGTAAAGGCTTCGGGATGTGGCATCAATCCAAAAACTTGACCGGTGGCGTTTACCAACCCTGCAATTGCCAAATCTGCTCCATTGGGATTGAGTGGATATTCAGATGTGGGATTGCCAGTAGCATCTACATATTGCATCGCAATCAACTGATTTTCTATGATTTGCTGTTTAGTTTTTGCGTCTTTGATAATCAATTTTCCTTCGCCGTGTCGCACCGGAAGCGAGAGCATTTCAATCCCTTTCAAAAAAGGACTTTGGGTGTTGGAATTAATTTTTAATTGCACCCAACGATCTTCATATTTGCCGGAATCGTTTTTTTCCAAAGACGTTTCGGGGGTAAAATTGCCTTGAATATTAGGTAATAATCCTAATTGTACCAACATTTGAAATCCATTGCACACCCCCATAATAAAATTCCCATTTTTTAAAAATAGGTCAATTTCTTCGATGAAAGTGTTGCCGTTTTCCATCGTTTTGTACTTAATTTTATTGGACATCACCTTTCCCGAAGCAATGTCATCACCAAAAGAAAATCCACCCGGAAAATTGAGAATTTGATAGTCGTGTAAAGACACTTTACCTGCAATCAAATCATTGAAATGCACAATTTTAACTTCGGCACCGGCATTGCGATATGCCGTACCCATTTCAACTTCGCAGTTGATTCC
>DYMN01000025.1 GCA_020740485.1 Polaribacter sp.
GACATAAATAATGCAAACGCAGTAGAAGAATTTAAAAATACGCATTTTTTAACCGATGAGGACATTGCAGCCATGCAAAAAATTGAATTGCTCAAAGAAAGGACAGTTCAAGATTACCGTTCGGCTTATAATGACATACGTGACTGGTTAAGACGTGAAAAAAGCGGTAAAGAGTCAGAAGAATCAACGATTGATTGGGATGATGTTGTGTTTGAAGTTGACTTACTAAAATCGCAAGAAATAAACCTTGACTACATTCTTGAATTGATTTTTGAGCATAACAAGAAAACCAAAGACAAAGACACTTTAATTACTGAAATACGCAGGGTAATTCGTGCAAGTGTTGGAAATAGAGCAAAAGAGAGCTTGGTTGTTGATTTTATAAACGATACGAACCTTGATACCCTTCAAGATAAAGCAAACGTCATAGATTCATTTTTTGCTTATGCACAAAGCAAGCAGAAAGCGGAAGCATTGGAATTAATCACAGCAGAAAATTTGAATGAAGAAGAAGCAAAGCGATATATAGCGACCTCTTTAAAACGAGAATATGCAAGCGAAAACGGAACCGAACTCAATGCGCTTTTGCCGAAAATGAGTCCTTTAAACCCTCAATATCTAACAAAAAAGCAGAGTGTTTTTCAAAAGATTGTTTCGTTTGTAGAGAAGTTTAAGGGTGTTGGAGGTCAATTATGATAAAAGCCAACCTTACGTGCAAGCATCTCAAAAGTTTTCAGGGTACATAAGAGTTTGTTTACCAACTCATAGCATCAGTAGATTTTCAATTTATTAACGCAATAAAATTGATTATTTGTCGCTTTATGTAAATAAGTTTTAAAAAAATCCTTACTTTTGTAAATAGAATAATAGTATGGCAACAATACAGAATTTAAGAGTTCTATCTCAAATTTTTTCCCCGCCTGTGTTTCAAAAAATAGTGCGGGAGAATGATACTGTACTTTTTGAAAAGTATATAACTAAATATTTCAACGCTTCATCTTACAGCACAAATTTAGACATCATCAAGCTTTTGTACAGAAAATTGCAAAAGCAATACAGATGCGAGTATGTCTATAAAAATAACTTGGTACAAAAACTAATCAAAGAACATAGTTTAAAAACAACTCTCATCCTAAACGAATTAAAAATTAGTGCTTCAAAAGCTGATTTGGTTATGTTAAATGGTGCTGTACGAATTTTTGAAATCAAAACCGAACTTGACGATTTTACCAAGTTATCAAAACAGTTAGCCGATTACCAAAAGTTTGCTGATGAAGTTAGTATTGTAACAGATGAAAAAAATGCAGAAAAATTAAAAGTTGGGTATACAGATAAAAACATTGGAATTATTGTACTTGATACAAAAAATAATTTACAAACAATAAAAGAAGCAAGCAGCAACACAGCGTTATTTGAATTTGATGCCATTTTCAAAATTTTAAGAAAACAAGAATACATTGATTTGGTTGCTGATAATTTTGGTTTTGTTCCCGATGTACCAAATACGTTAATTTTCAAGGCTTGTTATGAATTACTTAAAAATATTGATATAATAGATTTTCAAAAACAGGTTTTGAATAAACTGAAGGAACGTAAATTACAAAAACCGGAACTACTCAAATCGTCAAACACACCCAAAGAATTGAAACATATTTGCAATTCATTGGATTTCAACGATAAAGAGTATCAAAAATTGTATAATTTTTTATCAACTGAAAGCGAATGTATCAACCGTATTTAAGAGGTAAGCAGTTTGAATTAATTGGAATTAGAGAATTAATACCTAATGTCCTTTTTCCAAACAAAGAAAATGTGTCCCCAATTATAGAACCTGTGAAGGATTCATCAACACTTAAAAACACCTTAAAAGCGTTGGTTGATAACGATATTAATTTCACAATTATTGCCAATCCGCAAGTTGGCACATTTACTGATATTGATACTATTTTCAATGTAATTAAAAGCTCTGTTGGTGATAAAAGAAATTACCAAGTCGGTATAATCTTTCACAGTAGAAGTAACCACGTCAAAGTAATAGAAGTATTGCAAAAATACGCTGATATTGTTCCTGCACTAACAATTATTCACAATTTAGCGATTGATAATATTACAGACATTCTTTCATTATATCAAAACTTTAAGATAAAATACAATGTAATCAATTTGTCTGCCACTAGTAAAAGGTACCACAGAAATTTTGATGAAAATACTCGAGTAGAACTTGATGATTATTTCAATGCTCAGGCAAAAAATTCTGATTATTTACTGGTAGATGAAAGTAGTTTTTCGGAAGAACACCTTTATTATAAAGAAGAGGGTTTTATTGGTTTTTCCGATTACCTTTCCATAGGCGAGGAATATTCCGAAACAGGTTTTTTGCCTTATGCAGTAGCAATTCACTTGTCTTATGCCGATGTCACAACAAAAAAAATTAGAGTAAAGCATTTTGTTTCAAATTCCAATGATGACCAATCCGATATTGCAGGAAAGTTTGCCGAAGCATTAGATAAATTGATTGATTGGTGCGATGAAACAGGCTATAATTCAATTGCTATTCCAATATTCAGAGAATATCATCAGAATGGACACTTTCCAGGATTAGGAACGTTAAAAAAACTTTCTCTAATGAACCACATTGATTTAGTTTTGAAATTGATCTGATATGAATTGTTGTATAAATTGCTTTGAAAGCCGATATATAAATTCTATCATTTTGAATAACAAAACGGTAGGGAGTTGCGATTTCTGTAAATCACAAAATGTTTCTATTTATGAGGCTTCCGAATTGAACCGTAATTTTTCGGGTATATTAGATTTGTTTGTTGTTGATATAGAAAAGGGCAAACCTATTGAAAATCAAATAATTTCTGATTACTTTCTTAAAAAGGTTTTTACCCAAACCTTAATTGATACAAATAATATCAAACAACTTATTTCTGAAATTATTAAAGATGACATTGCCGATTATCAAGCACTGTTAAATAACCCTGTTAGATTAAGATTTCAAAATGCACAAGATGAAGAAGAAGCTAATCAACCGCTTTTTCTTTCTTGGGATAAGTTTTCAGAAGAAATAAAAACAGTCAATCGATTTCATCTGAAAAACCCATTGGACTTGGAAAAATTGAAATCATTATTCAAACATTTTAGAAAAGATATTTACAAAGGGAAAAAGTACTACCGAGCAAGAATTAGTGATAACCCCAAAGGTTACGCTATTGACCAAATGGGCAATCCGCCTAATAAATCAGCCAAAAGTGGCAGAGCAAATCCTAATGGCATTTCCTATTTATATTTGGCAAACGATATTCTCACGACTTTGTATGAAGTAAGGGCAAGTTTATTTGATTATGTTACCGTAAGTACATTTAGACTTGAAGAGAATATAAGAGTGATAAATTTAAGTCATTCAACTTATGATATTTTTGAACTTGCAGAATTAGAAGAATTACAATCTTTAGAAGAAGTGATGATACACGGTTCTTTCATTGACAAATTAGAACAAGAACTTTCAAAACCAAGAAGAAGAAGCGATAGCGAATTAGACTATTTGCCAACACAATATCTTTCAGAGTTGATAAAATCAATGGGCTTTGATGGAATTGAGTTTAAAAGTTCATTATACCAAAATGGGGTAAATCTTGCAATTTTCAATCCACATAAATTCAAAGGATTAGAAGTTAGTGTTTATGATATTGAGAACATCAATCTTGATTATACTGAATTGAAAGCAGAGGATATTTTATAGTCTAAAATTTTGAGAAACGAACAAAGAACAATTAAAGCCACATCAGCCTAAGCTAAAACCAATTCCTAAAAGCTTACAGTACGGAAGAGCTTCTGCCATTTGCCAACCCACATAACCTCCTTTTCAAAACTATTTTAGGATTACTCATGGCTTGTTTGTATATAGTGGTGTTTACGAATGTGCCATTTTTGCCCTCCGCCAGTTTGAGGGTAGAAGTATTACCTTGCCACTGCAACCCCAATTTTATCCTTCCCTACTCAATTTAGGATGGCATAAAAAGGAACGGTTTATATTTTAGTAGTGTGAGAACAAAGAATCATTGATAAATCGTAATTCTAAACTAAAGGCTTAGTTAAAAAAAGGATTTAATCAAACAACTTTTTTAACTCATTAGCCTCTTGGGGATGCATTCTTTGGGAGAGAACTAAGCTCAATTGTTTTCTTCGCAGGGCACCTTCAAAACGTTCTTTTTCTAAGTCAGTTTCCGGAATTATTTCAGGGACTACAATGGGTTTCCCGGTTTCATCCACAGCAACAAAAGTGTAAATACCTTCGCTTACTTTAATCTTGTTACCTGTTTTTCGTTCTTCGTTCCACACATCAACAAAAACTTCCAAGGAAGTATTGAACGTTCTAGTCACTTTAGCTTCTAAGGTCACCACACTTCCCACCGGAATGGGCTTCACAAATGCCACGTGATTCACCGAGGCGGTAACCACGATGCTTCTGCTATGACGACGTGCCGCAATACTGCAAGCCCTATCCATTCTGGCTAATAATTCTCCTCCGAATAAACTATTCAAAGGATTGGTTTCTCCCGGCATAACGATGTCGCTAAGTAGGGTGAGTGACTCTTTGGCTGTTTTGGGCTGTAATGATTCCATAATAAAAAAAAGACGCTTTGCTGCGTCTATGAAGTTGATTAATTACCTAAAATCCAAACTTCAGGATTAGTTTTTTTTATTTTTTGCAATTCTTGGTCGGCTTCTTCAAATGTATTATACATAACATAAGCCACATAACTGTTTGCGCCTTCTTTAGGTACAATTCTCGCCCCTTTGTATCCTTTTTGAATTAACTCACGTATTTTGTTAATGGCATTAGAGGGATCTTTGTAAACACCCTCTATAATCCAAAACTTTCTGGCGTTTTCAGCTATTTGATTTCTGTTAGCACTTGTAGGAGTTTGAGGGGCTACTGAAGTTAATGTTTTATGGGCGGTGGTGTCTTTCTGTGGTAGAAGTTCTTCCTTTTTGGGATCTTTAGGGTCCGTTACCGCATTCAATTGTGATTTCACTCTAGTAGAATCAATAGCTTGTTCGGTTAGTAATAGGGTGTCAATCGCTACGTTATTGATGTATTTTAACGTTAATGTCGGCAAGGCTTTATTGATTTCAAATATGGCATCTTGCATCGTGTTTTTGATCAGCTCGCCTTGTTGATCTAAGCCTTCTTGTGCTGCTTTTACTCTCGCATTATTGTCAATGATGGTTTGAGTAAAAAACCACCCAAATCCACCTATTATCAGAAATATAAATCCGTAAATAAAAATATTAACCCAAGAGGTTTCTTTAATTTTTTCTTTTTTTCTAATGGTTTTTTTGGGTTTCTCTCTGACAATTTTTTCTTCCGTTAAAGTATCAGGTACTTCGTGATGTGCTACTACGTTATTAACATCATCCAGTCCAAAGTCTTCTCTAAAAAATTGCGAATTTGTAGCTTGTTCAAACTGAATGTTTCCACTTGAATTTAAAGTAAATTCCCCTAAATCTTCAATAGCTAAAGTCCCGTTCTCAATTTTTTCTTTCCATTCATCCGTTTCAAATTTGATAAAATTTTCCGCGACTTCAATAGATGAATTATCAACTTTAGAAATATACTCCATCAGTAAACCGTCGTTTTCGGTTAAGGAGGGGTCAAATTTTAAAACTTTTGTAGGAGGAATAAAGGTGTTATTTTCTTCATCAATCTTAGCCGATACGATTTTTGAGGTAATAGCACCGAAGTTCGGTATTATTACAGTTTCGTTTCGGTACAATAAGTCTTTGATATATCGAGCTAACATTTACAAATGTTTAGGGATGATATTGCAAAAGTATAAAAAACTTTGCAGTTATCAACAAACGTTGGTATTTTCCGAGTATTTTAAAAAAACGTTTCATTCTTTTTCTTCATTTGCATCCATTAATTCGTTTAAATCGCTTAGATGCAATCTTAAAGCGTTAATGGAAATACTAATCTCCCAAAAAGAAATTCCTAAAGAGATAAGCAAACTTAATAAACTGACGGCAAATGTGACAATTCCAACAAATCGCATTTCAAAAAACAAAAATAACATCGCAAAAACCGATAAGAACAAACTCAGTACGCCAAAAAGCTGCATCCATCGAATTAAGGAGAGTCTCAAATTTAGATTTTTCAACTCTAACAATATACTTTTGGTTTTATTATCGTGGTAGTTTTGCTTTAAGCCTCTAACGATTTGTGCAATAGTTAAAAAACGATTGGTATAAGCTAATAAAATCAGCGATGTAGCTGAAAATAATAGAGCAGGGGTGCTCAAATCAATATTCATTTTATGTGGGTTAAAAGGTTATTCTTCATGGACTTCTTGATATAAAAAATCATTGTAAGGAAAACGGGTAATATGTATTTCTTTTACATTTTCATAAACTATTTCTTTGAAATCTTCCAAATTTTCACGTTCCAACGCCGAAATAAAAATACTGCTATTTTTCCCTTTGTTTAAATAAGTTTTTTCCCAATCTTCTAAGGTGTAATGTGCCTTGGTGCGTTCGGTTTCTAAATCATCTGCTGCTATAGTAAGGTGCTGATAGGCATCAATTTTATTAAAAACCATCACAGTAGGTTTGTCTGCACTGTCTATATCTTGTAAAATGGTATTTACAGAAAGGATGTGATCTTCAAAATTGGGATGCGAAATATCTACTACATGCAATAATAAATCAGCTTCTCTTACTTCATCTAAAGTAGATTTAAAAGATTCTATCAATTGTGTGGGGAGTTTCCTTATAAATCCTACTGTATCCGTCAATAAAAAAGGAATATTTTTGATAACTACTTTTCTGACGGTAGTATCTAAAGTGGCAAAAAGCTTATTTTCGGCGAATACATCGCTTTTGCTGATCACGTTCATCAAAGTAGATTTTCCGACATTGGTATAACCTACCAAAGCCACGCGAACCATCTTTCCTCTGTTTTTGCGTTGCACCGCCATTTGTTTGTCTATCTCTTTGAGTTTGACACGTAGTAAAGCTATTTTATCACGCACAATTCGTCGGTCGGTTTCTATTTCGGTTTCACCCGGACCGCGAAGTCCAATTCCCCCTTTTTGACGTTCTAAGTGCGTCCACATTCCCGTCAGTCTCGGCAAAAGATACTGATATTGCGCTAATTCTACTTGAGTCACTGCATAGCTGGTGGTGGCGCGTTGGGCAAAAATATCTAATATCAAATTGGTTCTGTCTAATACTTTACATTCCAATTCTTTTTCAATATTTCTCAATTGTGCCGGAGAAAGTTCATCATCAAAAATAGTAGTAGATATGTTGTGTTCTTTGATATAATTTTTTACTTGTTCTAATTTTCCCGCCCCCAAAAAAGTTTTTGGATTGGGAAATTCCAATTTTTGTGTAAATCTTTTCACCGCTTCTCCACCTGCCGTTAGCGTTAAAAATTCTAATTCGTCAAGATACTCCTTAGATTTTTCTTCGTCTTGCAAAGGGGTAATTAAGCCAACCAATACGGCGGTTTCTATTTCTTTTTGAGTGTAATCTATCATATGGCAAAAATACTATTTTTATGATAAGTTGATTAGGTTAATTGGGTTGATTAAGTTATTAGGTTAATTAGGATGAACGTAGTGATTCCGATAGACCTGCCACGCATGTTGAAAATCACGCAATGGGGTGAGCGGGATTAATTGGGTTGATTCACGCAGATACCTTCCGAAGTTGAAATTAGGAATTTTGTTTTTGAACGCTCTAATGCTATCTTTGTAAAAACTTATAACAAATGCAAACCTATTTTCTAAACGATGTTTCCATAGACAAGGTATTTAGTGTGGCTTTTTATAATATAGAGAATTTATATGATATTTACGATGATCCTGAAACGAAAGACGAAGAATTTACCCCAAAAGGGTTTAAGCATTGGAATTCGACAAGATATAAAAATAAAATTGAGCATTTAAGTGAAGTAATCAGTCAAATAGGATTGGAACACGCTAATATGCCTCCTGTATTGATGGGTTTAGCCGAAGTAGAGAATGACGATGTGTTGCATGATTTGGTTGAAAATAAGCATCTGTCCCCTTGGAATTATGATTTTATCCATTTTGATGCTTTAGACGAACGAGGCATTGAAGTGGCATTGCTTTTTCAAAAAAATGTTTTTGAAGTGCTCAATGCCGAAAGTCATTCTATTGCATTAAATGATGAACAGGGTGGGGTGGATTATACCAGAGACATTCTCGTAGTGGAAGGAAACTTATACAAAGAACCCGTGATTGTTTTCGTAAATCATTGGCCATCCAGAAGGGAAGGAGCCGAAGAAACAGAACCCAAACGCATCACAGCAGCAACCACTTTAGAAAAAATAATTGAACAGAAAAGAACAATTTTTCCGGATATAAAGATGATTGTAATGGGCGATTTTAATGACGAATCAACCAATAAAAGTATTAAAAATTTAGTTTTAAATAGTGATTTATACAACCCGATGGAAAGTTTGCAAGCCCACAATCAAGGGAGTTCCTTTTCGCAAAACCGTTGGTATTTGTTTGATCAAATCATCTTTTCCAATAATTTCTTTACCGCTGAAACTTCAACCTTTAAGTTTAAATATACCATGGTCTTCAGTCCTTTGTTTATAAAAATATGGCACGGAAAAAAGAAAAATGCTCCCTTTCGCAGTTATATAGGCGATTGGCATCAGGGTGGTTTTAGTGACCATTTTCCTGTGTTGGCTTATTTTGAACGTCTTTGATAAAATTAGGAAATAGTGTGTTTGCCAAATTTTTCACAGGTTCATAGAGCATAGATTTGTTTTTATTTTCTTGAGATACCAATGAAATGGTGTTGTTAAAACGGTCGAAAACCATTAAAATAACACTAAATATCAAAGCCCATTTTAGTGCACCAAACCCCCCACCGGCAATTTTATTGATCCATCCTAAATGGGCAAAATCCGCTATCTTGGTCAATAATTTTCCTATTAATGAAATCACGATTACCAAGACGGCAAATGTTAAAGTAAAAGCCAAAAGGGTAATGTATTTTTGCTCCCAACTCAATTTATCTTTCAAAAAATCACTGGCAATATAGGAAAAATGAATAGCGCCATATACGCCCACAATCAATGCCACTAATGAAGCCGCCTCCACAAAAAGCCCCTCTTTGATGCCTTTGATAAAACCGTATAATAAAACCGCTGCGATAACAATATCTAAGATGTTCATGTTTACTTTATTTAAAAAAACAAATATATCAAAATTTAGAAGTATTAAAAAAGAAATCAGTTTATTTGCGTAAAAATAACCAAGAGTCAGGGTTTGACTTAGAGCCAAACCCTGATTATAGTAAGAGTCAGGGCTTGACTCAGCGTCAAGCTCTGACTAATTAAAAATTAAAACTTTAACATGTCCAGAGACGTCAAACTTCAACAACAATGGGATGAAATTGTAAATGAATTATCATCAAGATTTTCCGATGGGGTTCCTATGGATTTAGACGCCATTCTATTTCTAATAGGAGTGCAAGAGTTGGGAAAAGGGGCTCAAAAATTCAGTAAAGATGATAAGATCAATTTAATGCACATTGCCATTTGTAAATTGTTGGAGCCTTATGGTTATTATGAATATGAATATACAGACCCTGACGGTTGGCCTCATTACAAAATTCTTAAAGAACTACCTAATCTTCGTCCGGGGGAACAAACCGTATTGATGAAAGAAGCCGTAATTTGGTATTTTAGTTTGCGAAATTTAATATAAGAGGACGTTTTAATTAGTAAATGTAAATATTTTGGACTATGAATAGATAAAGGCATAAAGTAAACTGCTGATCTTAAGGTTTGCTTTACGCTATTTATTGCACTACATTAGCTATTTTATTGGAAACTAATTGTAAAAAATAATGACTTTAGCCGATTGCGATTGATTTTTCTGTAATTTTAAAAGACACAACACAAAATAATACATTTGATTAATTCATAAGAAGAGGCATCAAATTTGAAAATTATAACCGAATTTTGCAATTCTAAAAACTAACAACTAATTTTTAAATTCCATTTTAATCTTGTTAATTCTATCACTACAAAGAGCTAAATGTATCGGTTGCAACTTTTGCCACGAAGTAGCACCGGAAAACTTTCGGATGTCAAAAAAAGACGGAAAAGCGGTTTTACTGAATAGCATGGACCGCAAGGGATTTCACATATCAAAATTGCACGATACATCCAGTTATGAAGCCTCGTTAAAAGCCCAAGAGGGATGTCCGGCTAAAATTATTCAAGTAAAAATAACTTGATTTTTTATTACTTGATTGAAATTCCTTACTTTTGAACATTTAATTCGTTTCAAGTTTTAATCAAATAAATTGATAAAATGAATTTAATGCTGAAAATCAAAAAGTTAAAAAACTTGAAACCAAAAACATTAACCTTGAAACCGTAATTAGTTAGTAATTCAAACTTCTTACTTCTTACTTCAAACTTCAAACTTTAAGATGGGCTGTAATAATTGTAATATAACATCAGAATATAAAACCTTACCTTCAGGATGCAATAGCCATGGCAGTTGTGCTACCTTGAGTTGTGATAAAAAAAGTGTTTTTGATTGGTTAGGTAATATGAAATTGCCAAGTCACCAAGAAGCTCTTCAAATTTACGAAATCCGATTCAAAAACGGGCGTAAAGAATATTTTCGCAATGTAAATAATCTAAATTTCTGCATGGGTGAAGCGGTGGCAGTAGAAGGGAATCCCGGTCATGACATTGGTACCATTTCCCTTTCAGGTGAATTGGTAAAAGTGCAAATGCAAAAGCGAAAAATTGCACACGATAGTGAAGAGGTCAAAAAGATTTACCGCAAAGCATCACAAAGCGATATAGAAATTTGGGAAAATGCGCGTGCTAAAGAAGCTGAAACGCAAAAAGAAGCCCGTATTTTGATTGATAACTTGCGATTGCAAATGAAACTCTCCGATGTGGAATATCAAGGCGACGGTAAAAAAGCTACCTTTTATTACACTGCCGACACAAGAGTAGATTTCAGACAGTTGATCAAAGATATGGCGACCAAGTTCTCTATCCGTATCGAAATGAAGCAAGTAGATTATCGTCATGAAGCCGGACGTTTGGGTGGAATAGGTTCTTGCGGACGTGAATTATGTTGTTCTACTTGGCTTACCGATTTTCGAAAATTAAATACCAGCGCCGCGCGTTACCAACAGCTTTCGCTAAGCCCGCAAAAACTGCAAGGCCAATGTGGTAAACTCAAATGCTGTTTGAACTACGAGCTGGATTCTTATATGGATGCGCTTAAAGCATTTCCGGATACCGAAACCAAATTGGACACCGAAGCAGGGACAGCTTCCTTTATTAAAATGGACGTTTTCAAAGGGGTGTTATGGTATGCTTATGACAATAACAGAGAAGATTTCAAATGGTATAATCTAACCTATGAACAAGTAAATGAAGTAATAGCATTAAATAAAGACGGGAAAAAGGCTAAATCTCTTTCCGATATTGAAATAGTAGAGGCGGTGATGGGTTCCGGTTTTGAGAATGTAGTGGGTGCCGATAGTTTAACGCGCTTTGACCGTTCTAAAAACAAAAAGAAGAAAAAAAATAAAAATAATCCTAATCACACGCAAAACAAAAGCATTTCCGAAAATACTCCTAATACCGAAATCGAAAATAGACCTAAAACTCAAGATACGAGTAATAGAAAACCGCAATCGGCCAATAAGGATAATAAACCAAATCAAGAGGGTCAAATAATACAAAATCAGTCAAATCAACGTTTTCAAAAACCCAAGCAGGAAGTAAAAACTAACCCATCCAATTCAAAATCGGAAAATAACAATCAAGACTTGGAAAACTTGCCCCAAAATCAAGAACAAAAAAATAAAAACAAAAAATGGTTTAAACCCAAAGGAGAATCTAATAACCAAAATGGAGGAAATAAGCAAAATGGAGGGAATAAGCAAAATTAGCATTTTCATAAGTTTTTTCATCCTATTTACGTTCGGATGTCAACGCAAAGTGGTATTTAATCAGTACAAACCTATTGAGGGAGGAAAATGGGTTAGTGGACAGGTTGTCGCTTTTGAAATACCGATAAAAGATACGATTTCTCCTTTTAATCTGTTTATTAATATGAGAAACAATAATAGTTATCCTTATTCAAATTTATTTTTGATTGCGCGCTTGACCTTCCCGAACAACAAGCAAGTAATCGATACTTTAGAATATGAAATGACGGATAGCAAAGGAAATTTTATTGGGGAAGGATTTTCGGATACCAAAGAAAATAAATTGTTTTACAAAGAAAATATCCATTTTTTAAAACCGGGGAATTACCTGTTTGAAGTAAAACAAATGATGCGAAAACGTAATGAAATTATAGGTATTGACCCATTAGAAGGGGTTACAGATGTGGGAATTAGTGTTGAAAAAGTGCAATAAAATTAACTTTAAATTTGTAAGCATTTTATAATCAAAATATTAGTTTTATAAAGACAAAATAATAAAATTTTATATGATCAATTTTTTTAAGAAATGGACACTTTATAATAGAGCGCCGCAAGAACTTCAAAAATATATTGTTTTATTTTGGAAGATTGCATTATATGGCTTTGCTTCATTGTTGTTGTTGTTTTTGTCCGCCTCTATCGGCGTATTTGGTAAAATGCCATCTTTTGAAAAATTAGAAAATACCGATAGTAATTTAGCTACTCAAATAATTGGTAGTGACGACCAAATCATAGGAACATTCGCTTTGGAAAACAGGATTCCGGTGCATTATACTGAATTGCCCGAAAGCTTAGTCAATGCCTTAGTTGCCACCGAAGACGAACGTTTTTATCAACACTCCGGAATCGATTTTCAAGGAACAGCAAGAGCCATTTCACGTTTAGGTAAAGATGGAGGTGCCAGTACGATTACGCAACAATTAGCAAAAAATCTATTTACCAAAAGAGCATCATCCAACTTACTCATGCGGGTGATTCAAAAACTCAAAGAAATCATCATCGCTGTAAGGTTGGAAAGACGTTATTCAAAGCAAGAAATTATTGCTATGTATTTTAATACACAAGATTTTGTGTACAATGCAGTGGGAATTCGTTCGGCAGCGAGAATTTATTTTGCAAAAGAACCTTCTGAATTAAGCCCTGAAGAATCAGCCGTATTGGTCGGAATGCTCAAAAGCCCTTGGAAATATAATCCTGTAAGAGAAAAATCTAAAGAAGCCTCAAAAAACAGAAGAAATGTGGTTTTAGCTCAAATGGCTAAAAATGGAGTTTTAACCAAAGCTGAAAAAGACTCCCTTTCTAAATTAGATTTAGTTACCAATTTCAAACCCGAAAGCCATAAAGATGGGGTAGCTCCTTATTTCAGAGAATATTTGCGAAAATACCTCGTCGATTGGGCTAAAAAACATCCCAAATCCGATGGATCGGAATACAACATTTACACCGATGGTTTAAAAGTGTATGTTTCTATCGATTCTAAAATGCAAAAATACGCAGAAGAAGCAGTAGCGAAGCACATGGCCAATCTTCAAGCCGCATTTTTTAAAGAACAAAAGAATAACAAAACGGCTCCTTTTAGAAGTTTAACCAAAGCTGAGATTGAAAACTCTATTAAAAAAGCGATGAAAAGCTCTGCAAGATGGATGAATATGAAAGCCCAAGGAAAATCAGATAAGGAAATTATCAAATCATTTGATGTAAAAACGGAAATGAATGTTTTTTCTTGGAAAGGCGATATTGATACGATTATGACTCCTCGCGATTCTATTTTGTACTATAAACATTACTTACGAGCAGGTTTTGTAGCAATAGAACCCCAAACCGGATTTGTAAAGGCTTGGGTAGGCGGAATTGATTACAGACATTTTATGTATGATGCGGTGGCTACCCAAAAACGTCAAGTAGGTTCTACTTTCAAACCCTTTGTTTACATTACCGCTATCAACCAAATGATGTTATCGCCTTGCGATGTATATCCGAATAGTCGTTATACAATTCCTGCCGGAAAATACGGACTTCCGGAATCTTGGACTCCTGAAAATTCGGATAATAGATATGGAGGTTCCTATTCGCTCAAAAAAGCTTTAGCCAATTCAGTAAACGTTATTTCTGCCAGACTCATCGATGAAGTAACCCCAACCACCGTGGCAGAATTAGCCAATAGAGCCGGTGTCAAAACAGAAATTCCTAAAGTACCTTCCATTGCGTTAGGTTCTGTGGAGTTAAGTTTATATGAACTGGTAAGTGCCATGAGCAGTTTTGCGAATAAAGGACAACATATTGAGCCACAAGTCATATTTAGAATTGAAGATAAAAACGGAACGGTTTTAGATGAAGTAGTGCCCAAAACCAATGAGGTAGTGAGTGAAGAATCTGCCTATGTTTTAATGGAAATGATGAAAGGAGTTACTGAAGAAGGAACGGGTAGAAGGTTAAGAGGAGAATATCAAGGAAGTAGTTTGGTAACAGGGGCACCTTATAACTTTACCAATCCAATAGCTGGGAAAACCGGAACTTCTCAAAATCAATCGGATGGATGGTTTATCGGAATTGTACCGAATTTAATTGCCGGAGTATGGGTTGGTGGCGAAGATAGAGCTACCCATTTTTATGGTATTGATAAAGGGCAAGGAGCCACCATGGCGTTACCTATTTGGGGGCTTTTTATGAAAAAGTGTTATGCTGATAAAACCTTACACGTAAGTAGAGGTGATTTTGAAAAACCAAGTGAAATGACAATTAATATAGATTGTGCAAAACAACCCGGTGCCTATTTAGGGGGAAGTAGCAATACAGGAGATCCTTCATTAAACGCGCCAGACCCGGACTTTTAATTAAAGCATTTTTAATGATAAGTTGGAAGCCAAATCAGATTCAAATTGAAAGCACCCATATTTTTCAATCTATGCAAAAATTGGGATTTTCAACTTATCAAGACTTTTGGAAATGGTCGATAGTAGAAAGAGAAAATTTTTTGAAATATGTAATTGACACTTTAGAAATCCGATTTGAAAAAGAACCTCACGCTATTGTCGATTTATCAAAAGGAGTCGTCCATCCTAATTGGTTGCCGGGCGCTTCATTCAATATTGTAGATTCGTGCTTTAAGTCAAACCCTGAAGATATTGCCCTAATATATCAAGACGAGCAGAAAAAAATTGAATATTACACCTATTCAGATTTAGAAAAATTAGTGAATCAAATTGCTAATGGATTCCAAATTCTCGGGCTTCAAAAAGGTGATACCATAGCTATAGATTTGCCGATGAACGTGAATGCAGTCGCAATATATTTAGCAGCGATCAAAGCCGGATTGTCCGTGGCTACCATTGCGGATAGTTTCACATCTGATGAAATTAAAGTAAGGTTAGCTATAACTCATCCAAGATTAATTTTTACACAACAGTATATTTATAGAGCAGGAAAAAAATTAAATCTCTATGAAAAAGTAGTACAAGCTCAAGCCAACAAAATTGTTTTGATTGATGAAAAAATAGATTTTGAAATAAGAGAAACAGACCTAACATGGACGGATTTCATTTCAGATAATGAGGTGTTCGAATCTGTAAAATGCAACCCGGATTGTGTGAGTACAATTTTATTTTCATCGGGAACTACAGCGGCTCCAAAAGCAATTCCTTGGACGCATGTTACCCCCATTAAATGTGCCTCGGATGGGTATTTTCATCAAGATATACAGCACAAGGATGTGGTAGCATGGCCTACTAATTTAGGTTGGATGATGGGCCCTTGGTTGGTTTTTGCAACGCTTATCAACAAAGGTACCCTTGCCATATATGATGGAACTCCTTTGGGCAATGATTTTGGTTTGTTTGTTCAAAAAGCAAAAGTTAACATGTTAGGGATTGTCCCTTCGATTGTAAAACAATGGAAACAATCGCAATGTATGGAAGCTATTGATTGGAGTGCTTTGAAATGTTTCAGTTCCACCGGTGAAGCATCCAATCTGGAAGATTATAGCTATTTGATGCAAATTACTGGCAACAAGCCCATTATTGAGTATTGCGGTGGAACAGAAATCGGTGGAGGCTATCTGTGTAGTACTTTGGTGCAAGAAAATTTCCCATCTACATTTTCTACTAAAGCATTAGGAATTGATTTTGTATTATTAGATGAAAATCACCAATCGGGTAACTTAGGAGAGCTATTTCTTATTCCTCCGAGTATAGGTTTGTCAAATTCATTATTAAATAAAGACCATCACAAAGAATATTATGAAGGAATTTTGCCATTTGAAGGAAAAATATTAAGACGGCACGGGGATCAAATTTTACAATTGCCTAACGGCTATTTTAAAGCACAAGGAAGAGTAGATGATGCTATGAATTTAGGAGGAATAAAAGTAAGCAGTGTTCAAATTGAAGAAGTAATTAACTTCTTAGATTTTGTGAAAGAAAGTGCAGCCATAGGAGTGGCACCAACGGAAGGAGGTCCGGAAAACCTTATCGTGTTTGTGGTTAGCAACGAAACGATTGAAAATATTGATGTAAAAAAGAGGATTACAAATATTGTAAAAGAAAAGATAAACCCTTTATTTAAAGT
Organism: Polaribacter sp.; assembly: GCA_020740485.1. Taxonomy (GTDB): domain Bacteria; phylum Bacteroidota; class Bacteroidia; order Flavobacteriales; family Flavobacteriaceae. The sequence continues at coordinate 16,588 of DYMN01000025.1, forward strand.
TTTTGAGGTAGTTGAAGTTGCTACGCTTCCAAGAACTGCTTCGGGAAAAATAATGCGACGCGAATTAAGGAAGAATTATAAAAAAACCCGTTTTAAATATAAAATCTAAAACCGGTTTTTATTAAAAGGTTAAAATTACTTTACAACTATTTTTTTAATTTTTGCAAAATCACCGTTACCTATCTTAACAATGTAAACTCCGGTAGGAGCATAGCTCATATCCAAATGATAGGAATATTTACCATCTACATTTTTAAGTTTATAATAAGCTATTTGTTTTCCGGTCATTTCATACGCAGTAAAGATTAATTGTTCTTTGTAGGTGTCAGATTCCCATGAAATATCAAACTGATCTTCATTTGTTTCAGCAACAATCAAATCGTTCGCATAAATTGTTTCATCATCAATTCCGATAGTACTTGAGTAACAAAATGTGACAGTCCATTCTAATAAATTACCACCATCTGAATTAGTGTCATCAGTAATCTTTAAGGTCCAGTTCCCTGTGGTAGACAATCCATTGAATGTGGAAAGCAAACCTTCAGGTTTAAAAGAACCTGTGAAAGGAGCCGTGCCGGCAGTAATTAAGGTAGTAGCATCATCATCAAACGTCGTATTAGTATAATTATCGCCTTCAGAACCGTTATCTGTACTTAGTTCTACCTGAGTGTTGTTTGGAGCAATTAAAAACATATCAATATCAGCATCCCAAGAGTGTGTCAAATTAACATTAACAGTGGTTTTATTAATGGTTTGATTGTCTGTTACATTGATTATTGAATTCGTAACTATTTCTGCATCCGGGCCGATAGAATAATCAGTAGCATTTGTTGTAGCTAAGCACGATGCATTTACTACAGTGGTTGAAAAAGAATTATTAGATGAGACTGCATCATTTGGTTGAAGTGTTGAAGCAGAGAGTGTATGTGTTGTGTAAGTAGAAAGATCAGCTAATGTTGAAAAAGTAAAATTCATATCTGCCCCGGGAGCAAGAGGTCCAATTACAGTTTCTGTTACCGGAGTTCCTGAATTTAATGTATAAGAAACGTTGAAGTTGCTTTGAGCAACTCCACCAAAATTTTGAATTTTTACAATAACAGTTTCATTACCAAGATTATTTCCGCTTACCGGTGAAACTATGTTTGTAACTCCTAAATCGTTATCATGTAAGCATGTCACATTTTTACTGTTTGAATCATTTGCAGTATCCTGATCTCCGGATAGTGATGTATAGGCAGTAATCAAATAAGTTTGACCTTGAGTTGACAAATTGGCTTTTGCATTAAAGGTGTAATTTACCGAAGTGCTTGAAGCTATGGTACCTGAAAAGGTTTCGGTTGTTACTGCTCCACCGTCTATTTGATAGGAAACCGGAAAATTAGAAGCCGCATTTTGTCCATAGTTGAAGATAGTGATGCTGATTGCTTCATTTGATGTCAAGGCATCGTTATTTGGACTGACAATTGAAACAACTCCAATATCGTTATTGAAATTAGGGGCAATTTTAAATTTACCCACCACTCCTTTTCTTCCGGAATTCATATATTCATTGATAAAATAGAAAGTTTTGTTATCCGATGGGTCTATATCTATTTTATTGTAATCACCATATCTTTCACTTGTGGGGATGTCGGCATTCCCATTAGCGATTAACTGTTCTGAAATGCTCATGCTACCTAAAGGGTCATTAGCATAACGTCCTGTATAATATGAACTTACTCGGGTAGTTGTGGTAGTTGTAGGTCCTGACATTGAAGTATAACCCATTCCGATATTGCCTTGATCATCCATCGTTAAGCTTCCGTTCCAAGCATGTCTTCCATCCGGTGCGGTATAGGTGCCCTCTTGATATAAAGACCAAGGAAGGTTATCGGCATCTTGCCTTAATTCTACCCACCTGATACCGGCGCGCTCGCTTGCAGAGGCATCTGTGTCTACCACAAAATCGAATAAGGCACTGTTATAGGTTGGAAATTTTCTAAATTGAGCTTGATTCATTATCGTAGCTTGCAAAGCATCAATAGCTGTTCCGCCGGGTTGGGTTAAATTAGCAAAACTACCATTGTCAAATACGGAAATAAAGGGAGTTACACTTATTTGTTGTGGGTTTGATACTGTAGAATTTGCTGTAGTTGTCCAATCTACATTCACATACCAAACTTTCAGATGATCCTCAGCAACGCCACTCCAAGCATCATCTTGCATATAAACAACCGGAGTATTCCCGGGAGCCGGCATATTCCCGTCTGCAACGTGAAAAAATTGAGGGCTGAAAAATCCTGTTGTTGTGATGCCCGGTAAATCAAAACCAATTATTTTGGCATTTGGATTCCCTAGTAACATCTGATTTCTTTCTAATGCCCAAACCTTTTTGGTTTTTGTTGTATTATCCGTTAAATAATAACCATCGCTCCAAATGGATAATTTTTGATAATCCACTATTTCAGACATTGTGTAAACATACCAACCGTCGTTGATGGGGTCAGGGCCATCTGAAACAGCAATTTGAGCTCCTGCGTCGCCTAAAAAGGATAAAACCCATCGGTTGGCAGCATCATCGTAGGATACCGTTAAATCGCAACAACCCTCTGTAGGAAAAATAGTGGGATTGGGAGACAACTGCGAGGTAAGCGCCACCCCGTTTTTGTCATAGATAATAAAACCGGTGTTAAAAGTAACAAAAACGTGATTAGGACCCACCGCTAAATCCGGATCGGTAGGCATAGAATTGGAAGCAAAGGCATCAAAAACCAATTTAGGAGCTTTACTCGCTATTTTTTGAGTGAGAAGATTTTGTTTCTTAACTAAAATATCATCCTCTTTTGGAATGTCTTTATAGGGGATTATGATATTTCCGGAAGCCCTTCCGTCTGTCATTTTAACCGGTTTTGTCCTAGAGGGTTCAAAAAACAATCTCGATGCTATGGAAGGAATATGCTTCATGGTGCTGACCTTCCCTTCAAAAATAGGTTTTGTGCGCTCTATTTTCTGAGCTTGAATGATTTCAAATGTTAAGAATAAAACAATAAAAAAAAATATTGACTTCAATGGCATTATTATTACATTTTAATTAATAGGTAAAACTAATAAAAAATCATTACAATGCTATTTTTTTTTAATGATGTAAGTCATTGGTTCATTTATTTATTAAATGCAATTTTTGGCGAAATTGCGAAACTTTTGTAACCTTACTAAGCGTAAGGGACTCGATAAACGTGTCACGCAAGGTGTGATATTGGGATCACTGCTACATTACCTACACAAACCGTTAGTTAAATGTTTTTAATTGCAGATCCATTTGTGTTTGCACATCCAGATTGGGAGAATGTAGTCGGGGGAAGACCTCAATAAAATAACTATTCTAAAATTCTACTTTTTACTTCTTTACTGTAATTCCGACCTATTGGGATGGTATAGGAAAGAATTTGGATTCTGTTTCCTTCGATAAATTTCACTTTATCCATGGCTATGGCGTATGATTTATGGATTCGGATGAAACGATCTAAAGGCAATTCTTCTAAAAATGAAGTCAAGGATTTATAGGTAATGTAGGTTTTATCGACGGTAATTACCTTGATATATTCTTTCATTCCTTCGATAAAGAGGATTTCATCAATATTAATTTTCACCATTTTTTTGTCGACTTTGATGAAAATACGTGAATCTACTCCTACTGTTTCGATTTTGATATTATTTTTCAGACTAAATTCGGCTGTAATTTTATTGATGCACTTTATAAATCGCGGTAATGGAATGGGTTTTATCAAGTAGTCCAAAACCTCCAGGTCGTAACTCTCGGCGGCAAATTCTCTGAAGGCAGTAGTAATAATAATTTTAGGTTTATTTTCCATCAAACGAATTAATTCAAAACCCGACATCATTGGCATATTTATGTCCAAAAAAACCGTGTCAAGACTGTTGTTGTTGATAAAATCTAATGCTTCCAATGAGTTATTAAAAGTTCCAACAACTTCAAATTCGGGAAAGTTAGCAAAATAATTTTGCAAGACTTTTAAAGCCAAGGGTTCATCGTCAACCAAAACGCATTTAATCTTCATTATATATTGGTATTTGTAGCAGGATGATGTAATAATTGAATTTCACTTGATGTTCTAATGAATAATTGTTTTTGAAAATTAATTTCAGTCTTTTTTCAGTATTGATTAAACCAATGCCTTTCTGGCTTTTATAAGTTTGTGAAGGTACAAAATTATTTATAATTTCAAAATGCAAAGTGTTACTAATGATTTTACAGTTTATCTTTATTCTAAGTCTGTTGTTGTTATAACTGCCGTGTTTAAAGGCGTTTTCCAATAACGAAATAAATAGTAAAGGAGGAACTTTAACTTCATCAATATTTGATTCTATATTTATGGTAACCTCCGCATTTTCAAAACGGAGTTTTTCAATTTCTATGTAATTTTGGAGATAGTCAATTTCTTTAATTAAGGGAACAAATTTGGTTTCTTTGATGTCGTACAAAACATATTCCATCAATTTTGACAATTTTAAAATCACATCAGGAACTTTGTCCGAAGATTCAAGTGACAAAGCGTACAAATTATTCAAAGTATTGAAGAAAAAATGAGGTTTAATTTGGTTTTTCAGATTTTTTAATTTGATTTTAAATTGTTCTTCTCTCAAAGCTCTATTTCTACCCCTTACTTTTAACCAAGTCATTGTTAAATAAACCGATGAAGCCATCGCCAAAACGTATAATTCGCCAATACAAACAGCTACAATGTGATTGATTTCAAAAGGTTTGTATTCTCTATTGGCTTCTGGCCAAATATTTTCTGAAATAATAAAATACGTCATTCCTGTTTTTAACAAATAAAAAACCATTAAACTAAACAACAGTCCGAATGCGTATTTATAATACTTTGATTTCAAAATATATCGAGGCAAAAGGACGAACAAATTAAAATAAACAAAAGGAATAGAAATAGCAAATTCTATCAGGTTCGATTTAAAGGAATATTCATAATCATTAAAATAAGCTCCCCAACGCAGAAAGTTCATTAAAAAATAAATACCCCAAAACCAAAAGTGATTTTGAAGCTTATTGTCAAATTTTCTTTCTTTTCTTTTACTCATTTATTAATGATATAATTTGGCGAACCCATTATTAAAAACCTCGAAATAAACTTTTGCGACTTTTTCAATTTGATATCAAAAAACCGTTTTTATTAAAAAAAAATGTAAAAATAATTAAAAATAATCAAAAATAGAAATAAGAAAACGTTTTCGTAGCACATTATTGATAGAATTATGTCGTTGGTTTAATTTTTTTAGCTGTTTGTATAATTTATTTTTTTTAGAAAACGCATACATGTAAATTTACCCAATAAACTAACAAATACTTTTATAAATGAAACAAATTATTTTAATCTTTATGATTGTTTTTACATCGCAAGTTTCACTTGCTCAAGTAGGAACCGTCAAAGGTAATGTAAGCGATGCAGAAGGTTTACCGTTACCAATGACAAACATTATTGTAAAAGGAGAAACAGCAGGAACTACCACAGATATTGATGGTAATTTTTCTATTCAAGTAGAAAAAGGAAAAACCTTAATCTTCTCTTACGTTGGATTTGAAACCCAAGAAGTTGTATTGGGTAACGAGAGCACTATTAATGTGCAATTGAAAGAAACGTCTTCAAATACTCTTTCCGAAGTCGTGGTTACTTCTCTTGGTATCAAGAAAACCAGAAAATCTTTGACTTATTCTGCACAAGAAATAAAAGGGGTAGATCTTACCGGAGTGAAAGATGCAAATGTTATCAATACTATTGCAGGTAAAATTGCAGGTGTAGCCGTTACCAAAAGTGCCGGGGGAACCGGCGGCTCAACTAAAGTCGTGATAAGAGGAAATTCTTCTATAACAAATAATCAACCATTATATGTAATCGATGGGGTTCCGTTACTTAATATTTCTTCCGGCCAACCCAATCTTACTTTTGGTGACATAAATGGAGGAAACAGAGACGGAGGAGATGCTGTAGGTCTTTTAAATCCTGATGATTACGAAGGAATGACCGTTCTTAAAGGAGCTTCAGCTGCTGCTTTATATGGTAGTCAAGGGGCAAATGGAGTCATCTTGCTTACTTCAAAAAAATCAAAAGAAGGAGTTTCTAAGCTAGTAGCTACTTCAACAACTACATTTGAATCGGCTGCATTTTTGCCAAAATTCCAAAACGAATATGTTGCAGTTGCCGGAGGTGATGAAACTTGGGGAGCAAAAGAGGATTCTAATGATCACGTAAAAGATTTTTTCAAAACAGGAAATACTAATATTACTTCTTTGTCATTTTCAACCGGAACAGAAAAAGCTTCAACAAACCTATCTTATGCAAACACCTCTTCTTCAGGAATAATTGAAGGAAATGATTTAAATAAAAATAATTTTGGAATTCGTCAATCCGGAAAGTTTTTCAATAATAAATTGAATGTTTCTGTAAACGCAAATTATGTATCACAATCTATCAACAATAGACCAGTAAGTGCTTATTATTTCAATCCCTTGACTGGCGTCTATCTAATGCCTAGAGGAAATGATTTTGACTATTATGCTAGCAATTTTGAAATTTTTGATCCAGCTAGAAATATGATGGTTCAAAATTGGATGACCAACAGAGATATTATGCAAAATCCGTATTGGGCTATCAATAGAAATGCTTCTGTAGATAAAAACCAATTTTTTACCGGAATTTTTGCATTGGATTATAAAGTAAATAATTGGTTAAGTCTTGTTTCGAGATATAACTATAACCGTATTGAAAGCAGTTTTGATAAAAAACTCTATGCTTCTACTCAAGGGACATTATCACACATAAACGGTAGATACATTAATGTTAACTGGTTAAGCACTCAAAGTTATGGCGACTTTTTAGCTAATATTAATTCTAATATTAATGAAAATTTAAGTTTAACCGCTAATATTGGAGCAAGTTTTGTCAAATCTTTGGGTAATAATGCTACAATTTTAGACTCAGGAATAAGTTCAGGGTTAGTATATGCAAACTGGTTTGCTTTAGGAAATTTTGTTAACAATGCAGGGAATTATCAAAGATTAGGCTTGCAAAAAGAAGTTCAATCTGTTTTTGCAGCAGCCACCTTAGGATATAAAAATTATTTATATCTTGATATAACAGGAAGAAACGATTGGTCTTCTACGCTTGTAAACACAGATAAACTATCTTTCTTTTACCCATCAGTTGGTGTAACTGGACTTATTAGTGAAATGACCAAAATGCCGGATTGGATTAATTATGGTAAAGTGCGTGCTTCTTATGCACAAGTTGGTAACGACATTTCTTCTTTTGTAACTTCACCAACCTCAACAATCGTTGGTGGTCAAATCATTCCTCCAATCGTTGGACCAAGACCAGGCGAATCATTAAAACCAGAATTAAAATCAGAATACGAAATTGGAACTGAATGGAGAATGTTTAACAATAAACTTGGATTTGAAATTTCATACTACAATTCAGAAACCAAAAATCAATACATTCAGGTTCCCGCTCCGGCAACAAATCCTTATGGTTATTTAAACTATGGATTCAATGCAGCAAGTATCAAAAACAAAGGAGTTGAAATAGTATTAACAGGCAAGATCATAAAAAATGATAAATTTAATTGGGACACAACTATAAACTATTCACAAAACAAAAATACAGTGAGCAAAATCCCTGCTGAACTTGGTGGAAGAGTTATCTTGACTGATCCGGGAGTAAATAACTACAGATATTCATTAATCGAAGGAGAAGCTTTTGGTCAAATCGAAGGGGTAAATATCAAAAGAGATGCACAAGGTAGAGTTATGTTGAATGCTGATGGTACAATCCAAAAAACAGGATTTGAAGTAGTAGGTAATGCGAATCCAAACTATATGTTAGGCTTTAGAAACGCATTCAATTATGGTAGTTTCTTTGCCAATGTGCTTATTGATACCCGTGTGGGTGGTGAAGTTATGAGTTTAACTGAAGCTACAAATGATGAGTTTGGAGTTTCGAAAGTAACAGGAGATGCGAGAAATGCAGGTGGCGTAGTCTTAGATGCTGTTTATCCTGATGGAACTGCATACGCAGGAAAATATCCCGCAGAGAGCTACTATAAGCAAACTGGTGGTAGAGCTGGCGCAACTGGCGAATATGTTTACGATGCAACAAACGTAAGTTTAAGAGAGCTTTCTATAGGATATACTTTAGACTCTAAAAAACTTCCTTTCTTTCAATCGGCTAGTTTATCATTAATTGCTAGAAACTTATTCTTTATTTATAAAAACGCTCCTTTTGATCCAAATATTTCATTGAGTACAGGGGAAGGTTTGCAAGGTGTTGATGTTTATGGAATGCCGTCAACTAAAAGTATCGGTCTTAATTTAAATATAACTTTCTAATTAAAAAAATCATGATATTAAATAAATTAAAAACATTTGCTATATATATCTCCTTGTTTGCAGCAGTAGGCTGTACAGAAGATTTCGAGAGCATCAATACCAATCCTTACGGAACGACAGATGCGCTTTTAGAGCAAGATTTTAATAATATAAAGTCTTTGTTTACACCGATGTTCAATAATGTTTTAGTCCTTGATCCGGCATGGAGATACCAGGTACAACAAGGATTACAAGGTGATGTTTGGTCAGGATATATGTCTACACCAACCCCATTTAGAGGAGGAACCAATAATACAACTTATGACTTAGTTGATGGTTGGAATGGTTTTGCATGGGGTGCGGGTTACGGTGATGTAATGGCAAATGCATTAAAAATAGAACAAAGAGCAAAAGGCAAATACAATCAGTTTTATGCTTTATCTTTGATTCTAAAAGTAGAAGCTATGCATAGAATCACTGATACTTATGGTCCTTGTGTGTATTCAAAATTTGGAACTACTGACCCTGTAATTGAATATGATTCTCAAGCTGAAGTATATGCAAAAATGTTCGAAGAGTTAGATTTAGCCGTTGCTGATCTAACAACTAGAGTTAATGCAAATGAAGCTTCAACTTTCACGGGGACTGATATTTCGTCTTACAATGGAGATTATGCAAAATGGGTAAAATTTGCAAATTCGTTGCGACTTAGATTGGCAATGCACATCGTTAAAATTGATCCAACATTGGCAAAAACTCAAGCTGAAAAAGCAATGAACCATCCATTAGGAGTTATAACTACAAATGCTGATTTATTCAAAGTAATTTCTCCTACTTTTACAAATCCTATTGCAATTATTAGTGGCGCTTGGGAAGACATCAGAATGTCTTCCGATATGGAATCAATTATGGGAGGTTATAACGACCCAAGATTAGCCGTATTTTTTGATACTTCAGTTCAATTTCCAGGAGAATACAAAGGCGTTCGCACAGGAATTGAAATTGCTGCAAAATCAGATCATTCTAATTTTTCTCCAATAGGCGCTATTGTTCGTTCAAAAGAAATCGTTTGGATGACTGCTGCCGAAGTATATTTCCTAAGAGCCGAAGGGGCATTAAGAGGCTGGAATATGGGCGGAACAGCAAAAGTTTTGTATGAAACCGGTGTGACCAAATCTTTCGAACAACTTGCAGTTGCAGGTACTGGATCTTATATTGCAGATAACGTAAAAACAGCAAAAGCGTATGTAGATCCTAATTTTCCTGTAAATAATTCACCCGCGTTAAACAATGTTACTGTAGCATGGGATGAAGCTGCTACCAATGAAGTGAAATTGCAAAAAATCATTACTCAAAAATGGATTGCAGGTTTCCCGGAAGGGCAAGAAGCATGGACTGAATATAGAAGAACTGGTTATCCAAAATTAATGCCTGTCCTTAAAAATACGAGCGGAGGATTGATAAATTCTAATTTAGGAGTAAGAAGAGTTAACTTTGTTCAGTCAGAAAAAGATGGAAACCCTGGTGGTGTTGCCACTGGTGTTACAAAACTTGGAGGGGCAGACAACGGTGGAACCAGACTTTGGTGGGACACTACCGGACCTAATTTCTAAAAAACAAATTTGAATTGTTTGTTTAATGGTATTAGTAATTCGTTACTTAGGGATTGTCAATAAATAAAGTGTAAAGATCTGATAGCTATTGGATTGTTGTAGTAATTTTGTTCTTTTTCAAGGCACAAATTGTAGCATATACCAATTGTTTTGTTAGGATAGCCCAAACTATTTTATCATTTTACAGTGGTTAATGTGCTACTACTTTAATGTACTCAAAAAGACTTTTTATAGCCAAGTCGGTAGAATAGCTTGCGTCTTTTATCAAAAGTTGAAACACAGAAAATGAGTAAAAGGCGAAGTAAAACGAAGATCACGCAATCGACGTGGAACAAGCCAAAATGTCCAGATAGCTAACGGAAAGTTTATTTATTGACAATCCTTTATACCATTTTTTAAAAATATGATTTTTCTAAATACTATTAAAACAAAATAATGAAAACCCTTATAGAAAGCAACGCTGATATTAGCTATAAAAGCCCTGGAAAATTTGAGGAAACCCGATTTGAGAAAATCCACAATGAAATTTTCAAAAACTCGGCAGACGCATCTATCGTTGTTGCACGCGAAATAGCCAATCTGATAATTTCAAAACAAGCAAAAAAAAAGCCTTGCGTATTAGGTTTAGCAACGGGTTCTTCGCCAATAAAAGTGTACGAAGAATTGGTTAGAATGCACAAAGAAGAAGGACTTAGTTTTAGCAATGTAATTACTTTTAATTTGGATGAATATTATCCAATGACAAAGGAAAACAATCAAAGCTATTTTCATTTTATGCATCAGCATCTTTTTAATCACATTGATATCAATCCGGAAAACATCCATATTCCTGATGGAACGGTGGCTTTTGAAGATTTGAATCAATACTGCATTGATTATGAAATGAACATTAAAAATGCTGGCGGGCTTGATTTTCAATTATTAGGAATCGGACGAACTGGTCACGTTGGGTTTAATGAACCAGGTTCTCATATCAATTCAGGAACCCGAATTATTACGTTGGATCACATTACCAGAGTTGATGCTTCCTTTGATTTTAACGGAATTGACAATGTTCCCAAGAGAGCAATTACAATGGGCGTTTCGACAATTCTTCGTTCGAAAAGAATTGTATTAATGGCATGGGGTCAAAACAAAGCCGACATCATAAAAAGAACCATTCAAGACGAAATTAGCTCTGAAGTTCCCGCTACATTTTTGCAAAATCACAGTAATGTCACCTTTGTATTAGATCAATCTGCTGCTTCAGAATTGACACGACATAAAACCCCTTGGCTCGTTGGAGAATGTATTTGGACCCCCGAATTAAAAAGAAAAGCCATTGTTTGGCTTTGTCAAAAAACAAATCGAGCCATACTTAAACTCACCGACAGAGATTATAACAACAATGGGATGTCAGATCTTCTGGTTTCGGAAGGTTCAGCTTATGATTTAAATATCAATATGTTCAACGTTTTGCAACATACTATAACAGGTTGGCCAGGTGGAAAACCCAATACCGATGACAGTAATAGACCAGAAAGAGCCAATCCTGCAAAAAAAAGAGTAATCCTTTTTAGTCCGCATCCAGATGATGACGTGATTTCAATGGGAGGTACTTTTTCTAAATTAATCAAACAAGGTCACGATGTTCACGTAGTCTATCAGACCTCCGGAAACATTGCTGTTACCGATGATGAAGCACTAAAATTTGCCGAAGTAGGCAATGATTTTGTTAATGACAACAATAGTAAAGTTAATTTTCAATCTGCAATAGATTTCCTAAATAATAAATCAGAAAATGAAGTTGATTCTATCGAAGTTCGAAAATTAAAAAGCCTTATCCGACGACGAGAATCGCTAGCCGCCGTAAGATACATCGGATTGAAGGATGAAAATACCCATTTCTTGGACTTGCCTTTTTATGAAACGGGACATGTAAAGAAAAACCCCGTTAATGAAAAAGACATCAACCTCGTGGCTGATATTATCGCTAAAATAAAACCACATCAAATTTTTGCTGCCGGTGATCTTGCGGATCCACACGGAACTCACGAAATATGCCTAAACATCATTTTTGATGCTTTGAAAAAGCTAAAACCAAATGCGTATATGAACGATTGCTGGTTGTGGTTGTATCGCGGTGCTTGGCACGAATGGGATTTGCACGAAATTGATATGGCAGTTCCATTAAGTCCAGACGAAGTAATGATTAAAAGACACAGCATTTTATACCATCAATCGCAAAAAGATAGGGTAATGTTTCAAGGAAATGACTCCAGAGAATTCTGGGTAAGAGCCGAAGACAGAAACAAAAATACGGCAAAACTATATGATGCTTTAGGTCTGGCGGAGTATGAAGCCATTGAAGCCTTTAAACGCTTTGATTATTGAGCTCGGTCTAAAAAAGGGTCCTATTTTTATAAATACAGCTAAAACCTTAAATATTAATTCCATAAATTGCCCCGCCCTTAAGGGCGGGGCAATTAAAATTCAAGCTTTACTGGGCAATAGCCCAAAATCAATAGTTTTTAGACTGGCCTTATTATTACAAATCAAACCAAAAGAACCCTTTATGAAATACATTTTTATTTTATTGCTATCAAGTATTTTAGCTAACGCCCAGGTAAAAACGGATGCTTTGAATCTAATGCCTTGGCCCCAAAACATCAATTTGACAGATGGGGATTTTGCTTTGAACAAAAATTTTAAAGTGAATATTACCGGAAATCCAAATCCTCGTCTTTTTACCGGAGCAACCCGGTTTTTGCGAAGATTAGACGGAAGAACAGGGCTTTTTTTTGAACAAGGCTTTGTGACCAAAATCAATGAATTTCCATCGGCACAATTACAAATAAATTGTGTCAGAAACGGAAAAATAGGAATCAACGAAGATGAAAGCTATCAACTGGATATTAAATCTGATAAAATAACGATAAATGCAACTTCTGATTTAGGCGCAATTCACGCCTTGGAAACCCTATTACAGTTACTACAAAATACTAATAATTCTTATTATTTTCCAATGGCTGTGATTTCGGATTTTCCTAGATTCAAATGGAGAGGATTGATGATTGACGCGGCAAGACATTTTCAGCCGGTTGACGTTATCAAAAGAAATCTCGATGCTATGGCAGCAATGAAAATGAATGTTTTTCATTGGCATTTATCCGACGATCAAGGCTGGAGAATAGAAATGAAAAAACATCCAAAATTACATCAATTGGCTTCGGATGGAGATTATTATACTCAACAAGATATTAAAAACATCGTAAAATATGCCGATGAAAGAGGGATAATGGTTGTTCCGGAAATAGACGTTCCGGGTCATGCTACGGCTATACTGACTGCTTATCCTGAAGTGGGAAGCAAAATAAATTTTGACAAAACAACCTATGCTATCGAAAGAAATTCAGGAATTTTTACGCCAACATTAGATCCTTCAAATCCAAAAACATATCAACTGTTGAGTGAAATTTTTGATGAAGTTTGCCCGCTGTTTTTGGGTAATTATTTCCATATTGGGGGCGATGAAAATGAAGGTAAAGATTGGGATTCTAATCCTAAAATTCAGAAATTTAAGAAGGAAAACAAGCTCGGAACCAATCACGAATTACAAACTTATTTCACCATGCAATTAGTTCCAATGTTAAAAAAACATAACAAAACATTGATGGGGTGGGAAGAAATAATGACTAAAAACATGTCAAAAGAAGCCATAATTCATTCTTGGAAAGGAACAAATGAAGGTATTCCGGCAGGGCAATCATTAACAAATACAGTAAAAAATGGCTATAAAACTGTTTTGTCCAATGGATTTTATATTGATTTAATGCTTGGGGTAGAAAGTCATTATTTGAATGATCCAATGCCAAAAAACACAACCCTTTCCGACGAAGAAAAAGCTCAAATTTTAGGTGGTGAAGCCACAATGTGGAGCGAATTAGTGACGCCAACAACTATTGACTCCCGAATTTGGCCAAGAACAGCCGCCATCGCCGAAAGATTATGGTCAAACGACACCATCACAGATTTAAGCAGTTTGCATAAAAGAATGAAAACTATTTCTTTCCAATTAGAAGAATTAGGAATCACGCATCTCAGAAATAAAGATTTCCTGTTAAGAAAGATTAGCAATAATCAAAAAATCAGTGCTTTAGAAGATTTTTCCAACATTTGTGAACCTCTAAAAATATATTCCCGAAACAGCGGCGGTACCGAATATCAAACTTATTCGCCATTGACATTGTTTGCTGATGCTTGTACACCAGATGCTATTGACGCATTAGATTTTGATTTGGCAGTGTCTCGCTATTTGGATAACAAAAACTTGGAAAATCAGATTTTGGTCACTGGTTATCTAAAAAAATGGATAAATACCAATGAAAAACTGATTGAATTAAGTTCTAACGCTCCACTTATTCAGCCCCTATTGCCTTTGTCCAAAAGTTTAAGCGATTTGTCACAACAACTGTTACTAATCATTGACAAAAAACAAGAGGTAAATGCGGCACTTATAAATGATTTATTAGAACAATGCAATTCAAAAAAACATGCCGATGTAGAATTGGCAGTATACAACAGCTTGAAAAAATTAATTTCAGGATAATATAAGTTCTATAAGTAAGTGCAACTATTGATGGGAAATATTAAATATTGAATGACTTCATTTATAAAGTTTCTTTTTCAATAACTTCAATATAAAAAAATTGTAATTTTGTATGTGTTTTAATTTCATTTAAAGCACGAGATAAATCATGCAAGAAGTTCCCGCATATACCCCCAAAAACAAAATTAGGATCGTTACAGCTGCTTCTCTATTTGATGGACACGATGCAGCTATAAACATCATGCGTCGTATCATACAAGCTACCGGTGTTGAGGTCATCCACTTAGGCCACGATCGCAGTGTGGAGCAAGTGGTCAATACCGCTATTCAAGAAGATGCCCACGCTATAGCCATGACTTCCTATCAAGGGGGACATATGGAGTATTTTAAATACATGTATGACTTGCTCCGTGAAAAAAAGGCGGGACATATCAAGATTTTTGGCGGCGGTGGAGGTGTCATTCTTCCCGAAGAAATTCAGGAGCTCATGCAATACGGCATCACCCGGATTTACGCTCCCGACGATGGACGCGAAATGGGTTTGCAAGGCATGATCAACGATATGGTGATGCAGTGTGATAGCCTCCCCCCGACCCCCTCCAAAGGAGGGGGAGAAGACCCCACCCCGACCCTCCCCAAAGGGGAGGGAGAAGATGTATTGAGACTTCTTCAACAAAAAAATGTTAATACCATTGCGCAACTTATATCATTGGCGGAAAACAATGCACAAAAATTCAATGAAACCGTTTCTCCGTTATTTGCAAATCTTCCAAAATCACCTATTTTAGGGGTTACCGGAACAGGTGGCGCCGGAAAATCTTCTTTGGTGGATGAACTGGTTCGTAGATTTTTAACAGATTTTCCCAATAAAACATTAGGAATTATCTCGGTAGATCCTTCCAAGAAAAAAACCGGTGGGGCACTGCTTGGCGATCGTATTCGTATGAATGCTATAGATCATCCCAATGTGTATATGCGTAGTTTGGCAACCCGCCAAAGTAATTTGGCTTTGTCAAAACACATCCAAAGCGCACTCCAAATTTTCAAAGCGGCCCAATTTGACCTCATCATCCTCGAAACCTCCGGTATAGGTCAATCAGACACCGAAATCATAGACCACAGCGATGTGTCACTCTATGTAATGACACCCGAATTTGGCGCACCCACTCAGTTGGAAAAAATTGACATGCTTGATTTTGCCGACCTTATTGCTATCAACAAATTCGATAAACGTGGCGCACAAGATGCGTTGCGCGATGTAAAAAAACAATACCAACGCAATCATCAATTGTTTACTAAAAACACTGATGAAATGCCTGTTTATGGTACTATGGCTTCTCAATTTAACGACCATGGCACCAACGCACTCTACAAAGCTCTCATTCAGATTTTCAACTCTAAATTAGGCTTTGAGTGGCAAACTCGCATCGACGAAGGACATCAATTTACCGATAAAAACTTTGTAATCCCTCCAAAACGGGTGCGTTATCTCTCCGAAATTGTAGAGAACAACCGTTTTTATGATGAATTCTCCAAAGAACAAAGTCTAATAGCCCAAAATCTCTATGCTTTGTATCAAAGTATGGTTGCTATCATTCATTATAAAGGAGAAAATCCACTTACTACCACCGGATTAAATGAAGAGCTAATTTTAGCTAACACGGCTAATGAAGATGTCAAATTAGTAGCATCACTATTAAGGCAATTTAATATTTTTAAAATGGATTTGCATCCCAAAAACTGGGAAAAAATCTATCATTGGGAAGCGACAAAAAAAGCGTATCAAAATCCGTTATTCCAATTTAAAGTACGCGATAAGCTATTGGAAATTCCTACTAAAACCCAATCATTATCCCAATTGGATATTCCAAAAATTGCCTTGCCAAAATATACGGCTTGGGGCGATTTGCTCAATTGGATGCTTCGTGAAAATCTTCCCGGGGCATTTCCCTACACCGCTGGAATTTATCCGTTCAAACGCACCGAAGAAGATCCCACCCGTATGTTTGCTGGCGAAGGCGGACCGGAACGCACCAACCGTCGTTTTCACTATGTGAGTTTGGGAATGCCTGCCAAACGTCTATCTACTGCCTTTGACAGTGTTACGCTCTATGGCAATGATCCGAATGTTCGACCCGATATTTATGGTAAAATTGGCAATTCCGGCGTTTCTATCTGTTGTTTGGACGATGCCAAAAAACTCTATTCGGGATTTGATTTGACCAATTCCAAAACTTCGGTTTCTATGACTATTAACGGTCCTGCTCCTATGATGCTGGCGTACTTTATGAATGCGGTGATAGACCAAGAATGTGAAAAATACATACATCAACAAGGATTAGAAAAAGAGGTAGAAAGCAAAATCAACCGAATTTTTACCGAGAAAGGCATTCCGCGACCACAGTACCAAGGAGAATTACCCGAAGGCAATGATGGTTTAGGATTGTTTTTACTCGGCGTTACCGGCGATCAAGTATTGCCGGCAGATGTATATACGATGATCAAAAAAGAAGCATTGACCAAAGTCCGTGGCACCATTCAAGCCGATATTCTCAAAGAAGACCAAGCTCAAAAC
Organism: Polaribacter sp.; assembly: GCA_020740485.1. Classification (GTDB taxonomy): domain Bacteria; phylum Bacteroidota; class Bacteroidia; order Flavobacteriales; family Flavobacteriaceae. The sequence continues at coordinate 33,744 of DYMN01000025.1, forward strand.
ACTTGCATCTTTTCTACAGAGTTTGCGCTGAGATTGATGGGCGACGTGCAGGAATATTTTATTGAAAACAAAATACGCAATTTCTATTCGGTTTCCATTTCAGGTTACCACATTGCCGAAGCAGGCGCTAACCCCATCAGTCAGTTGGCATTTACTTTGGCTAACGGGTTTACATATGTAGAATATTACTTGTCCAGGGGAATGGATATCAACGAGTTTGCCCCTAACTTGTCATTCTTTTTTTCTAATGGGATAGATCCGGAATATGCGGTGATAGGACGCGTAGCCCGTCGCATTTGGGCAAAAGCCATGCGAGATAAATACCACGCCAATGAGCGCAGTCAGATGTTGAAATACCATATTCAAACCTCCGGCCGCTCATTACATGCACAAGAAATTGATTTTAACGACATTCGCACCACCTTGCAAGCGCTGTATGCCATTTATGACAATTGCAATTCGCTGCACACCAATGCCTACGATGAAGCCATCACCACTCCCACCGAAGAAAGCGTTCGTCGTGCGATGGCGGTACAACTCATTATCAACAAAGAATTGGGACTCGCCAAAAACGAAAACCCCATGCAAGGTTCGTTTATCACAGAAGAACTCACAGACTTGGTAGAAGAGGCAGTTTATGCGGAATTTGACCGTATTACCGATCGTGGAGGCGTACTCGGCGCTATGGAAACTATGTATCAACGTAGCAAAATTCAAGAAGAGAGTTTGTATTATGAAACTTTAAAACACACCGGCGAATTTCCTATCATCGGGGTGAATACTTTTTTGAGTAGCAAAGGTTCACCCACCATATTACCCAAAGAGGTCATTCGCGCTACAGAAGAAGAAAAGCAATACCAAATTCAAATAGTGCAGAATTTACATCAATTGCACAAAGAAAAATCCCATGAAGCTTTACAAGACTTACAAAACGTAGCCCTTGCGAATGGCAACGTATTTACCTCCTTGATGGAAACTGCCAAAGTCTGTACCATCGGACAACTTACCCAAGCCCTATTTAAGGTAGGCGGGCAGTATAGGAGAAATATGTAGAAAAATTTGCAGATAGGAGCCACCGTGTAAAGAAACCCCGCCTACCGAAGCCCCGACTATCTACTTGATTTTTTTCAACTTATCCAAAAAAATATAGTACAAAAAAGCTAAAAAAGCTCTTTGATATTAAATAATTTATAACTTTGTCGGTTCTATTAATTCACATTTAGTTAACTTAAATTTTAAAATATATGCTATTGCTATTCACCAACATCTTCCTCCAACACACCCCACCACCACCACCGGGAGCGCCTCCGGGATTTTTCTTGCCTTATATCTGGGTTGCTGTTCTAGCGGCTTTGGGCTATGGACTGCGTACTATTGTTAAAAAATCTAACAAAAAAAACAAAAATTTATAGTCATGAA
>DYMN01000001.1:0-242845 GCA_020740485.1 Polaribacter sp.
CCATTTTAATGGGTTGGAATGAAAATATTTTGCCTTATTCGGGCTTGTTTTATGGCAGTTTGTTGATGTTTGCAGGAATAGGTTTTGTTTTATTTACATCTTTCAAAAAATTAGTAAATTTGAACGAATAAATTTAATAAATTCAAAAATTCATAATATTTTTTTCATTTGTCCATTTGTGAATCCGCAAATTACAGGTGCAATTGTCAGTCGAGATGGGATACCCACAAATCAGGTTGGTTAGACGCAGAAAATCCAAATTATACAGGCAATATTAAAATGAATTATTGTTATTAGCAAATTATCATATTTCGATACTTCGACTAATATTGTAAAGGTAAACTCAGTGCAGGTTAGCTCAGCACATCAAATCGCATTAACACATAATCACATTACCACATCGAAGCTTTGCGTAGATACCGCAAGTTGAAAATTACGATTTGGCGTGAGCGGGAGCAATAGCTATTAGGCAATAGAAATTTACAAATTAGCACATTTACAAATTGGCACATTATCCCATTGCCACATTAACTCATCCCTAACATTTCTTTGCCTTCCGGTGTGATCATCCCTTGATGCCATTGGGGTTCAAATACCAAATTTACCGCCACTTCAAAATCAGGATAACTGCGTTTGATGCTTTCTTTAACATCTTGAACAATAGAATCGCTAAGCGGACAAGAAGGTGTGGACAAAGTCATCGTTACTACCACTTGATTTTTTCCATCAAATTTCACATCATATACCAATCCAAGATTGACTATATCTATTTCTATTTCAGGATCATACACGTTAACCAATACGGTTTCTAAGATTTCTAATTCAATTTGCGATGGGTTTGAGTACATAGTTATTAAGTTTATTAGGTTATTGATTATTGGGTTATTAGGTTGCGGTCGTTGAGCGAAGCCGAAACGTTAGGTTATTGGGTTAATTAGCACATTTTCAAATTTTCACATTTTCAAATTTTCACATTTTCACATTTTCAAATTAGCACATTATTTAATGGTTGTTAGTTTTTGTTTATGAAAAGTTATTTTTAATACATTGACTAAATTGATAGTTGCTGTGATTATAAATAGTGAAATTCCTATTTTAATAATGATAAGTTGTTGAAATGCAATACCATTGATAAATATTGCTAATCCGATAAGATAGACATACATTTGTATTTTCAACCATTTTTCGCTGTACAATTCTTTTGGTAACGGTGTTTTGAATTTTCCCACGTATGGTTGATACACTTTTAACCAAACGATAAAGGGCAAGGTTTTATAAATTTGACCTAAAATAATCGTGCTGATAAATCCGATGATGATACTGCTACCATAGAGTATTATAATAGACATTTTTGAAATATTCATCATTTGAAAACCAGTCAAAACACCACTGATAAGGAGTGAAATACTCAAAATAATCAAAGCCAAAAAGGTCAGTTTCATCGCCGTATCTAAAATTTTTCTGATTCTGGATTTAAAAACCAAATACACATAACGCAGATAGTTCAAAAGACCTAAAACAATACTCAAAATCATTAGCAATTCTATGATTTTGTTTGAATCCAAAAACCAATTGATGCTCAAACCAATCAATCCAATATTGATTAAAAAATAACTCTTATTCAACGATTTAGTATTGGTTTGATGTGATATGACAAACATCGGTATCAAAATGGACGAAGCCCCAATAATCAACATAACAAACCAACCTATTAGTCCAATATGGGCGTGTATTTTAAGGTATTGCAGATGTGAATGATTGAAAAATTGATACTTAAAATTGAGTGCGGTCAAGGTTCCAATAATTACAGTCAATGCTAACCAAAATAAGGCAGTTGTGATGAATTTGGATGAAATATCACTCTTGGTTCTTTTGCGGTAGGTCAGTATTAAATTGGTTATAAACAGCATTAAAGCTAAAAACATAAGCAAAGACGCATAGAATAGTAATTGCGAGAAAGATGCTTTCCAAAAGGCATAAGACAGAAAAATAACACTCAACGTATAAACGATAAAAGTCAATTTTGCCAATCGCTCACTGTACAATGACGTTTCATACACCACCGGAATCAATTGATACAAACCCCCAAAGGCAATCATCGTAGCCCAACCCAAAACTAATATATGCACGATGGCAATTAGTTTGGGACTGAAATACAAATTCATCCACTCATCAGCCGTAAAAAACAGCAAGATCATACTGATTAAAAAAGCCAAACTTCCCACCACAAAATGTGGAATGACGATTTTATGAGATGGAGCGTTAGCGGTTTGAAGTCCGGTCATTTTGAAGTTATAAGTTAGAAGTTAGAAGTTAGAAGGTGGAAGTTTATAGAGTTCGTAAAGTTTAAAGTTGAGCGTTAGCGAAATCCCGCAAGTTGAAAATCACGCATTGGCGTGGGCGGGAGCAATAGCCATTAGGCAATAGAAATTTACAAATTAGCACATTTACAAATTAGCAGATTTGCACATTGGCAGATTTGCACACTTCGCCTTCGTTCAGTGCATCGCATTAACAAATTGGCACATTAGTACATTAACAAATTGGCACATTAACAAATTTTCAAATTATCTCATTTCCAAATTAACATCTGCACATATCCTTCCTCAATCTCTTTGGTTAGCCATTTAAGGTTTCGGGTTTTGATTTCAGGTAATAGAAACTGTGGTATTTTTTTGTGGTGTACAAACAAGGCGTGATTTTCCGGTAGCGTAACCAAGTTATCGAGAATTGTTACCATTGGTTCGGGCATTTCCAGTTTACGCACATCAATTTCTACCAAATTGGAACCGAAATCCACCATTTTCGTGTCAAAATTGTCTAAAAAGGGGAGTCCTATCTCGTAACTTTTGGTTTTAAGAGAATTTCCGGTTTTTTTGAAATAGGTGTGAAATTGATTAGCGGCGTGTACTTCCGTAAACGATTCAAAGCCTTGCTTCCCCAATACATCCATCAACGGAATAGGTTCAAAAACATTGATAATTTCCAATATTTGACCTTCTTGTAATATTTTGGTCGCTGCCATTATTTCCGAAAACGGATCTGCACCGCTTTCTATCGTAGGTCTGACGTCTAATTTTACCATCAAATCAGGAATCAATTCAAATTTTCGATTTGCGTTTTCCTTTGGTTTTGAATCCGATTCTTTACCGGAAAAGGCAACTTCCATCCCGATGTCTGCTAATTTTTGCAAAAATTCATCTACACTCACACCACCGATTCCTGCGGCGTCTTTCACAGTAACTCTACTTGCCAATACTTTTCTTAGGATTGGGTTCTTCAATTTTTTGAAATGTTTATTGATATCGGTAATGGCATCAATGGCTTTGTCATTCTGTTGAATTACTTTGGAAATTTTAGTATGTTGGTCAATGGTCATCTTTAATTGAATTTATTTTAGGTTGCAAATTTAGAATAATTCTAAATAAAAAAAAGATAAATTAGTATTTTTTTAAAAAATAATAATTTATCGGTAAATAAAACCAATTGTTATTACAAAATAGTTCAAAACTATTTTATAATTTACAATGATTAATGTCGCTACTACTTTAAAATAGTTTTATAGACAAAGACGGTATTGGACTATATTTAAAGTCAAAGCGTTATAAAACCTAAATTTTATCAAAATTACATTTCAGTGATTCCAAATTCAAGAATAGCATAAGGTTTTGAAGTCGAAATTTGAGTGCATTTTTCGTGTGCTTTATGCAATAAATCCGTTGGTTTGTAATCTTCAATATTTTCACTTTTTGAAAATGGTCCGTAGGTACTTACCCCAAGCCAATCTATATAATCATCACCAGGATAGTAAAAAATAGGGTCGTTCCACGCTTCGTCAGGATCGCTATGCACATCAAAATGAAAGAACCAAGTAATGTTTTCAGCTCCGGCTTGATGACTTATATCCACGATGTGTCTAAAAGCATCTCTAAAAATCTCGGGACCATCAGGATAAGAAGCATTGCCGTATTGATTGGTGGTTCCACTACCGTAATACAATCCGTTCCAAGAAAACCAAAATCCGTTCATTTCAGTCCCAAATTCCACCAAAAGCGGTATTTGCGTGTTTTTGGCAGCCGTAAACCAAGTGTACAAAGCGGTATCGTGTACGCCGTTTACGATGTCTATTAAATTCCACACAGGGTCTTGGGCATAGAGTTCAAATTCGCTGCGAGCCATCATTCTAATAAATGGTGTTTTGCCGGTTTGGGCAATTATATTCACCTGTTCTTGTGGGAAAACAATGCCGTCCCACCAATTATTTGAAAAGTAAGCCCAAGCCAAATTTTTATTGACAAGCATTTCAAAATCTTGAATTTTATTTACGGAAACACAGTCTTCTTCTCCACAAAAATCAGGAAATGCTCCAAAATATTTTTTTTCCGGAACGGGAATCAATTTCTGATTGGCAAAAGAGCAAGTACTCAATAAATTTGGATTGGAAATTTGTTCCCTAAAAGTGTTTTGAGCTTCTGCTGATGAATTGATTTTCAAATGGGTATCATCAAAGTCTTCGTGCCAATAGGCAACGGCGTAAAAATCGTCATAAGTTTTCAATGCACTAAAATAATCGGACAACCATTGGGCTTTTGCATTGGGTTTAGGTGTTTCTTTTTGGCAAGATACGGTTGAAAATAGCAACGAGAGTAAAAAAGTTATTCTAAACATCTTTTTTTTGGATTAAAATATATAAACGTTTGCGAAAGTGCATTATTGTTTTCAGTGATTAGTTCATTTATAATAGGATACAAAAAATAATATTGTTGCGTTTTCATCGTTAAACATTCATTGAAGTCATTTAATAAAACTCTTAATTATGAAACGCAACTTATTTATCTTTTTCTCAATGCTTTTTGGAACTGCATTTGCCCAAAGTAATAATTTTTTTGGAGTACAGTTTGGATACAACAACGGGTTCGGTGCAAAAGTACAATACACCACTTTTAATTTTATAAAAGAAAATCCCATACATTTAAGACTTTCATTGGGTTATACTCGTGTAAATCCGGGAAATTCAGATGATGTTAGACGAATTTTTATCAATAATGCAACCAACGGAACTCCTGAAAAAAAAGGAAGAACTTTGGATGCGAAGTTAGATTTTTTGATTTCAATTAAATTATTGAATGATTCTTATTTAAATGTAGGACCCCGATACGCAGGATTTAAGGGAAATTTTAAATACGTTGGAGGAAACGAAGATTTTGATATTGTTTCTAACCATTTTGGATTTGGAGTAGGGGTAGGAAATTTCTTTAAAATTAATTCAAATATGAATATGGAGATCAATGCCGGATTCGATTATTTTATTCCAAGTACTTTGACAGGACACGATACTTCATATAGTCCTGATAATGAAAATGTAAACGCGCAAAATGATAATCAAAATAACAATGAGGAATTTACTTATGAAGACGCTGATAAATCGGTAAATCAACCAAAATATAGTCCCTTCTTAATGTTAGGGTTCAATTATAAATTGTAAAAAATATTTTTGATAAAGTATTGCGGATTAGATAACTTTTTCTATTTTTGCAAACCCAATCTCAACCGCTGACGAGAATCGTGAATGTTGCTTTTGGTTAATCATTTTTTAAATAGACATGGAATCTATCATCAAATTTGTTCAAGACGAGCTCATCGTTAAAAAAGAGTTCCCAAAATTCGGAGCAGGAGACACTATCACAGTGTATTACGAAATCAAGGAAGGTGACAAATCACGTACTCAGTTCTTCAAAGGAGTTGTGATACAACGTAAAGGGAGCGGTGCTACCGAAACGTTTACCATCCGAAAAATGTCAGGTACAGTAGGAGTGGAGCGTATATTCCCTTTTAATATGCCAGCTTTACAAACTATAGAAGTTAATCAAAGAGGTAAAGTACGTAGAGCGCGTATCACTTACTTCCGTGGACTTACCGGTAAAAAAGCTCGTATCAAAGAAAAAAGAGGTTAATTTTTTGCCAATAAAAATTTTAAAAACCGATAGACTTTTGTTTATCGGTTTTTTTTGTTCAAGTACTTTAAATCTTTTATTTTAGGCTATAATGAAAATTTAAAAAAATTCCTTAATAATGAATTTTTTATAAATTTGTTAAAACATTAATTTAGAACACCTTTTTTAATCATTTTTTATTTGTATACCAATTATTTAAATTAATTATAAATTTGATCTTGTTTTTGTGTTTTTTATTGAAAAACAAGTAAAATGTAGGTATCTTTGTAAGCAATAAATCAAAATCTTATATGACACACAAAATAATTTGGACAACTATTGACGAGGCGCCGGCTTTGGCATCTTATTCTTTGTTACCTATCATCAGAAAATTCAGCAAGGTAGCTGATGTTAAAGTAGAAACAGCAGATATTTCACTTGCAGGTCGTATTCTCTCTACTTTTCCCGAAAATTTAACCAATGAACAAAAAGTTAAAGATTACTTGAGCGAATTAGGTGAAATTGTAAACCAACCGGAAGCCAATATTATTAAGCTTCCCAATATTTCAGCTTCGGTGCCACAATTAAAAGCCGCCATAGCCGAATTGCAACAAAAAGGGTATAACATTCCTGATTATCCCGAAAATCCGGTAAATGAAAAAGAAAGTGAGATCAAAAACCGTTATGCTAAATGTTTAGGTTCAGCCGTAAATCCTGTTTTGCGTATGGGAAATGCTGATAGAAGAGCGGCGATAGCCGTAAAAAAACACGCCCAAAAAAATCCGCATCGCTTAAGAGCTTGGGATGAAAATAGCAACACACACGTTGCTTACATGGATGCTAATGATTTTTTTGGAAATGAGCAATCTGTTGTAATGTCTGACAATGCTACCGTTAAAATCATACACGAGAATAATCAAGGTGTTAAAACGGTTTTAGGTGTCATCCAAGCGCAAGCAGGAGAAATATTAGATGCTACTTTTATGAATGTTAAAGTGCTACAAGCGTTTTATCAAAAAAGTATTGAGGAAGCTAAGCAAGAAGGCAATTTATTTTCGTTGCATCTAAAAGCTACCATGATGAAGGTTTCCGACCCTATTCTTTTTGGGTATGCAGTATCTACTTATTTCAAAGAAGTATTTGAAAAATACAAAACTGAATTGACATCAATTGAGGTAAATCCTAATTTAGGTTTAGCCGATTTGTATAAAAAATTAAATGCACTTCCGGCAGAAAAAAAATCAGAGATTGAAAAGGCTATAGAAGACACCTACAAACAAAAAGCCGATGTGGCCATGGTAAACAGTGATTTGGGAATCACAAATCTTCATAATCCGAATGATGTGATTGTGGATGCTTCCATGCCGGTTGTTATCAGAGACGGAGGAAAAATGTGGAATAAGGATGGAAAAGCGCAAAATTGCATCACTGTGATTCCGGACCGTACTTATGCCACTTTCTATTCGGTTTTTATTGAAGAGAATAAGCGAAATGGGGCATTTAATGTCGCTACCATGGGAAATGTTTCCAATGTAGGATTAATGGCTCAAAAAGCAGAAGAATATGGTTCACACCCAACTACTTTTGAAATAGCTGACAATGGAAAAGTGTATGTGATAGATGACAAAGAACAAATATTGATGCAACATACTGTGGAGAAAGGAGATATTTGGCGTATGTCACGCGCTAAAGATATTCCTATCAAAGATTGGGTGCGTTTAGCGGTTGAAAGAGCTAGGTTAACCGGTTATCCAGCTATCTTTTGGTTAGATAAAAAACGTCCACATGATGCCAATATGATTCAAAAAGTGAATCAGTATTTAAAAGAATACGACACAACAGGTTTAGATATTCAAATTATGTCGCTGGACGATGCTACAACTTATACTTTGCAACGTGTTCGCGAAGGTAAAAATACAATTTCAGTCACCGGAAATGTGTTGAGAGATTATCTAACTGATTTATTCCCGATATTGGAATTAGGCACTTCAGCACGTATGCTTTCTATTGTCCCCTTAATTGCAGGAGGTGGCTTGTTTGAAACCGGTGCGGGTGGTTCTGCTCCGAAGCACGTGCAACAATTTGTTGCTGAAGGACATTTACGATGGGATTCTCTCGGTGAATATTTGGCTTTTGCTGAATCATTGCGTTTTATTGCTCAAAAATCGAATGATAAAAAAATTGAAATTCTTGCCAATACATTAGATGAAGCTAACGAACGCTATTTAGAAAATCAAAAAAATCCCGGGCGCGATGCAGGTGAACCTGATGCTAAAATCAGCCATTTCTATTTAGCATTGTATTGGGCGCAGGCTTTAGCTAATCAAAAGGAATCAGAAGAGCTGGCAGCTATCTTTAAACCTTTGGCAGAAAAATTAGCAACGCAAGAAAGTACTATTGTTAAAGAGTTAATGTCAGCAGAAGGCAAACCTCAAGACATTGGAGGATATTATCAACCTATTTTTGAGAAAGCTAATAAGGCAATGCGACCAAGCCAAACGTTAAATAATATAATTGATTAATAATAGCCACGCCCTTTAGGGCGTGGATATTTATAAGAGAATAATAATAGCCACGCCCTTTAGGGCGTGGACATTTTAAATAAAACAACCCCGAAGATTTCAAATCTTCGGGGTTGTTAATTTTGCTTCGATCTAAATTTTAGAAATCAATACTGCGTAAATATTGTAATTTGGCTTCCCAAACACTTAACTCCAATGACAATTTATCTATTTCATTCATAATTTTGCGAATCATAGGATTGTTATCATCTGCATTAGAGAAAAACATACGATTGGTTTCCATTTGTTGTTTTTCTTTGCTTACACTATCCACACGTTTGCGTACAAATTGAATTTCGTCGTTGAGTTTTGCAGCATCTTTTTGTTCTAAGTAAGTATCAATCATATTCTTATAACGAATCATAAAGTTTTGAGATTTGTCAGAAGACAGATTTTCAAAATAAGGGTCTAAAAACTTATTAAATTTTGCTTCGATATAACGTTGGTTAGGCGGAACAGCACCTAATTCTTTCCATTCGGCAATGTACTTTTTCAATTGTTCGATATCAGGTTTAAACCCTTCTTTCTCAGATTCAGTTTTCAAATTCTCTAAGAAATTTTTCTTTTGAATATAAACTGACATTTGAATTTCGGTATTGGCATCTTGTTCTTTTCGCAATCTGTCAAAGTAGAAATTGCATGCTTCTTTAAAACGATTCCATAGTTTATCAGAATATTGTTTAGGTACGTGTCCAATGTTTTTCCACTCACCCTGAATGCGTTTCATAATTTCAGTAGATTGTGCCCAATCTTCACTCTCACGAAGAGATTCAGCTTGTTCGACCAACTTCATTTTTTTATCTAAATTACCATGTTGGTCCTTTTTGATGTCCTTGTAATATTCGTTTTTGGTTATATTGAATTGCTTATTGACTTCACGGAATTTTTCCCAAATCTCTTTGTCTTTATTTTTGGGAACTCTACCAGATTCGATAAATTCCTTACGAATTTTTTCAGCTTCATTTACACTTTTTTGCCAATCAGAATGTGAATGTCTTTCTACAGCATTTAAACTAATTAATTTTTCTAATATTTCCTCTTTTTTCTTCAAATTTTCATCAAATTCACCTTTTACAGCATCAAAATATTCTTGGCGTCTCTCGTGAATTTTGTGTGTTGCTTCACTAAATCTGATCCAAAGTTCTTCTCTATGTTCACGAGAAACCGGACCAATTTCTTCTTTCCAAAGTCTGTGTAAAATTTGCAATTCGTCAAAAGCGGCTTTAATATCATCACTTTCAGCTAATTCTTCTACGCGATTTACAATTTTGAGTTTTTCATCATAATTGTGTTTGAAATCCATATCGCGCAATTCATTACTCAAATGCAATAAATCATAAAAACGTTCTACGTGAAAGTGATACGTGCGCCATAGATCAGTGTAATTTTCTCTAGGCACAGGCCCTATTTCTCGCCACTTAAGTTGGATTTCCTTAAATTTTTTGTAGACCCCTTCTTCACTACCATTTTCAATTAAGTACTTTAAATCATCAATTAATGCTTGTTTTTTTGTCAAATTTGATTTTTGAATTCCTTCATTTTCAGTTTGATACTTTTGGCGCAATTTTTTGTATTCAAACAAGACTTCATTGTATTCTTTTTGAGTATCATTTTCGAAATGAAATTCAGCAGATTCTCCTCCATTTGCTAAAAATTCACTTTTTGCCTCTTTGAGTAGGGTTCCAAATTTAATATTGAAAAGTCGTTTGAGTTCTTCTACGTGTTTACTTATTATTTGTACCGGATGTTCTTTAATAAGTGATTTGATGCTAGAAACTATTTCATTAATTGTCATAGATTCGTTGTAATGCACCATGGGTAATTCCTCAATCTCTAATGTCTTTTCTGATGCAATGACATTATGGCTGTCCATGTCAATGTCACTTTGCAACGCTTCTTTTACTGTTTCTTCTTCAACGACACTTTCTGCTACAATTTCAAGGTTATCCGAAGGCAAGTCATCTGCAACAAGCACTTCGGGGCTGGTTGAAACTTCTGATTCATAAATTTCTGAAGTTTCAATTACTGGTTCAATTTTTTCTTCTATTGGACTTTTAATAGCTGAATTTTCTATATTTTCAGCTGACTGGTTCTCTGTTGCTTCCGGCAACATTTGTTCTAAATTTTCTGACATACTATTAATGTATAATGGTTCCTATTAATGGCTAAAGATACAAATAGCCCTCTAACTGACAAAAATAACTTGATAATTTGTGAAATTTTGACAAAATCAAATACTTACTATAGATGATGATTTTATAAAATAGTTGCTTTAGTTATTGGTTTTTCCAGATTTTCCAAGCATATTCTGCTTGTAATTGCAACATATTTAAACCATTAAGAGTAGTTGCTCCTTGCAATTTTGAAAGTTGGAGAAGTTTTGTTTCTGATGGGTTGTAAATTAAATCGAAAACTAAATTCTTTTCATTTAGTAAAAGAAACGGGAAATTAACGACTTCTTCAATGTTTGGGAAGGTGCCTAAAGGAGTTGTATTTACTATAATTGGATAATTTTGAAGTATATCCTTATCTATTTGATCATACTCGACGTGATTTTGATGAGAAGAACGGCGCGATACTAATCTAGTTTTAATGTTTAGTTGCTCAAGGGCAAATACTACGGCTTTAGAGGCTCCACCGGTACCTAAAATTAAAGCTCCTGTATGGTGTTTTTTAAGATGTGGTTTAATTGATTCAATAAATCCGATATAATCTGTATTATAACCTATGAGTTTTGAATTTTCTATTTGAATTGTGTTAACAGCACCAATTTTTTGCGCATTGACGTCAATAGAGTCTAAATATTTTAAAATGAGTTCTTTGTACGGAATAGTCACATTTAAACCCTTAAAAATAGGGGCTTCATTTTTGCAAAATAATTTCAATGCTTCTTCATCAGGAAGTTCAATGTTTTCGTAAGAATGATTTTCAAAATTTTGAGTAATAAACTTGTTTTCAAAATATTTTTTTGAAAAAGAATAATTTAGTGTTTTTCCTATTAAACCAAATTTAATCTGTTGTTTTATCATAGATTAAAATGGGTTGTTAGAATTGAGATTTTGAATCAAATTTTGAAAACCTTTTGTGTTGTAAATGATTGGAAAAAGCTTTTGAAAATGGCTTAATACTTTAGGTTTTATTCTGTGAGCATATTTTAAATACTTAACACCCATATCGTTATTTTTAATCAAAAAATATAAACCGCTTAATCTATATTGAATTTCTGCATTGTTATGAAAATAAATTTCAGCTTTTAGCAAAGTTTTAATGGACTGAAATAAATCTCCGGAATAGTAGTAAGCATCAGCTAATTCCAAATAAATGTCTATGGAGTTGTCTTTTAATTTGAGACATTTTTCATAGGCTTTAGCCGCTTCTTCAAAAAAAGCAATTTTCATATTGGCATGACCATACAATCGCCAATACTCTAGATTTTCTTCATCAATATTGATTAACTGATTGATGTAAAAAATCGATTTTTGATAATCTCTTTTTGTGAAAAGTATAGAAATAATACTCAAAACCGGTTTATCGAGATAAGGATCTTGTTCGGCTGATTTTAAATAAAAATCAACGGCTTTTTCTGTTTGATTCAATCGTTCATAACAAAATCCGATTCTTAAAAAAGTAAAAGCAGAAGGATCGTCTAATTCATTGCAAATGTTGTAATTGTCAATAGCATCGTAATAGTGTTCTAATTTTTCTAAAGCTTTACCTTTTTCTAAATAGGCACCTATAAATTTATCATCGATTAAAATAGCAAAGTCAAATGATTTTATAGCTTCAATGTATTTGCCTAAGTTGGAAAATTCTTTACCTAACTGATGCCAAGCTGTTTCATTATAGGGTTGATCTTCAATATATTTCTGTAAAAATTGAATAGATTTTTCGTATTGATCCATCATATCATAACAGTAAATAACATTAAATAAGCTGCTTTGGTCTTCCGGATCAATGTCTAAACATTTATTAAAATAAATTAATGCTTTTTCAAAATTTTCCAAGTACAAATATTCCATGCCCATAAGGGAAAAAACCTCTAAATCTGATCCATCATCTGTTAATTGTAGAGCAAATTCAAAAATTTGGATGGCTTCAGTGTGTTTGTCTTGTTTTGAAAAAAGTAAAGCTTTTTGAATGTAAATTTCTATGTTGGTGGGCTCAAAATGTTCTAATTCATTGAGTAACTTTTCAGCTTCATTGAATTTGTCTTCAATAATGAGCAATTCTGCTTTTAAAGTTCTTATGGCTATGATTTCAGGATGTTGATCAAGGGCTAATTCTATCGCTTTTTTTGCTAAATTTAGTTTTCCGTTATCAATATAATACACTATTATTTTCTCAAATTCAGAAGAATCAAAGAAAAAAACAGCATTTGTTTTCAACATTCGTTCAAAGCGCTTTAAGCTTAAATTATTATTATCATCAAAGTGTAAATCCATCTAACTTAAATAAGTTATAAAAGTAGAGTAAATTATAAATTTACAACTCTTTAATTTATTTTTTTTTCAACAATTAAATTAACAATTATCATTTTCACGTTTCGCACCTTTTTTTTGCGTTTTACCTTTCCAATTAATTACTTTCTTTTAAATTTTAAAAAATCAGGCAAAAAATCCGTTTCGCTTCCGCTTGCATTTTTATTGACTTCCGATTGAAATTTTGCGTATCGTTTGGCTTTATCGAGTGTGTTTTTTTGGTGTTTCGATTGGGTTTTTATCAGATGCGTTTTGGGGTTTGGAATATCAAATTTTGCGTATTAGATTCGGCGCGCTTTATCGGATTATCCACTTCCTTAAACCACTAAAAACTCAAAAAAAATTTTGCTTTCGGGTTTGGTTTTTTTTTCTTTTTGCGTGCTGCTTGGAATTCTTTTCAATGACCATTTAACATCCGTGTTGACGTATGTTTTTATTTTCTATTGCGTCAATATTCACTTTGGAAGTAGTGGGGCAGCTTCATTTTTAAAAATTCTTTTCACTGAATTCCACCTCAAAAATAAATAATAGATATTTACTAACCAAATTTATTTTTTATTATTCATTATTCTATCTAACGGACTCTCCATCTTTTTGTTATTCACATTCATCACATGCGTATAAATCTCGGTAGTCTTGGTGCTGCTGTGCCCTAACATCACTTGTAAATTGCGTAAGTTCTCGCCATGTTCCAGCAAGTGGGTGGCAAAACTGTGCCGCAAGTGGTGAGCCGTGCTCCATGGGTCGGCTCCCGATTTCTTTTGGGCTTCTCTAAATATATTTTGAACGCTTTTTGCACTGTATTTGCCCCTCCTCTTACCCTTCAAAAAGCCAATACGACGGTTTTTCTTTAATAAAATATTCTCTGAGTTGTTTTAATAAAATAGGGGATAAGATGGTGTGTCTGTCTTTATTGCCTTTGCCTGCTTTGACAAAGATATAGCCTTCATCGCTCCTAATGTCTATATTACGCAGGTTTAATAACTCATTATTCTGAGCCCGGCTGAACAAATGGTGTATAATACTGCCTTGTGCTTGATGTTTTCCGGCGCATTGATGAGATTCAACACTTCTTCTTTGCTTAATATTCCGGGAAGTATATCGGCTTTTTTGGGTCTTTGGATATCGTAATACTCACGGGGTTTCCCCAATACCTGCTCATAGTAGAATTTGATAGCATTGATACAGGTATTTTGCTTTGATTCACCGATTTTGTATTTGCTAATCAAATGAAAGATATAGTCCTCTATGGTAATTTTTGTTAAATTATCAATATCCTGATTAGCAAAATAATTAAAAAAATATTTTAATTCACTTAGATAAGTCTCTTTTGTTTTAGGACTACACGCCTTGAGTATCAATTTTTTTCAGTGGCATCCAATTTGTGTTGGTCCATTTCGGTAAGAGTTATTTTAGGCAAAGACATTGTGGTTTCAGTATATTTAATACTATACCGGTTTTTAAATTGATTGGTAAGAAGTTTTAAATTTTCTTCCGTATTCAACACACTCCAAAGTTTCTGATTGTGATGATAAAATCTACCGGGAATCTTCTTGAGCTATTCGCGATCCTCCGATTGATTATAAGGAATTAAAAACTTTAATTCTCAAAGCTTTAGGTAACGGTTGATAAATGGTAATAGACGTATTTTTAAAATTTTAAAACAAAACTATAAAAAAATGACAGCATAAAGATAAAGTTTGTGTTATTGTCGTATATTAACCGTTAAAAACGACTAATACGTATATCCCTAATTTTAAAACAATTAATCCCATTTATAAGATCAAAATATGAACAAAAAATGTAAAATCTGTGGCAAAAAAATCATAGGTCGAACCGATAAAATTTTTTGTTCTGTAAAGTGTGAAAATTACTATCACATACATCTTAGAAAAGCAACAGACAAAGCCGTTGAAAATATCAATAAAATATTGTACCGCAATCGTTCTATTCTTTTAGAAATTATGGGTAAACACAATAAGCAAATGATGGTAGACAGAAAAGTGTTGGAACTAAAAAAAATTTACTTTCAAATACCACACTCATTTTCATATTAATTCTCATAGTAAAACCAATTACTATGTATATGACTTCTCTTGGATGGAATTTTCGGATGATGAAATGAGCATGACAAATATTGACACCAAGCGAAAATGTTTGTAGTGTTCCGATAATTATCGGAATCCACGTGACCATTAAAAAACAACTGCGAACCTGTCACGTCTTTAGCGTTAGCAATCAACGAACTCCGCTAAAAAAATAATAACAAAGTGAATTAAACAATTATAAACACATAAAATAATGATTAATAGAGTTAGACCCATTTGATACAATTCCGATATAATTTAATTCGCATAGTCAAGAGTAAGTAAACGAATTTTTTTTAATTGAAATCTAACTCATTGAAATCGATACTTTTTACTGACTTCCGCTCTTAAGGGGTCTCTAAATAGAGATGTCAGCTAATTTAAAGAACCCATCCATATCCTTTTTTAAAGTATTTGCCAATTAATCAAGCTCACGCCAAGATGTGATTTTGAACTTAGCGTGAGCGTTATTTTCAATTTACGGGTTTCGATACCATAGCTTTTAGTCCTTCACGCAAGGCTTGATTGATAAGATAATAGGAATCACTACGTACAGATCAATTAACTAATTCTGTTTTTAAAGCCATATACACCTATTAGCGTAAAAATTTTGGAATACACTTTTTTTGTGGTAGATTTTAGGAAAATATTTACAAACGGGCCAAAAGTAAAACAGATTTATTACCTTTGCATCCTCTTACATAGAACCTACTATATATAATAGGAAAATGTGTTTTGTGTGAGGTATCAGACTCGTTAGCTCAGTTGGTAGAGCTACAGACTCTTAATCTGTGGGTCCAGGGTTCGAGCCCCTGACGGGTCACCATTTGACGAGGTTAAGTATATTTAACTATTATAATAGTTTAGATATTTTACTTTAATAGGTCTTTAGAATTGTTTGGCAGTCGTTGATTTAAATAAAAAACTTATTTTTTTTAAATTAGATGAAAAAAAGTGTATCTTTGCAAAATATTGGCATACTATGATGCCTCTGTGAAACAATTCTAAATTTAATTTTATTTGTATGAAAACGTTTACTAAAAAATTTCTTTTTGTAGCTCTTATATTTAGTTACATTACTTTTAATGGTCAAGAAGGGGTAAAATATCCTTGGCAATTTTCTTTTGGTTTTAATGCTGTTGATGTAAGAACACCTCAGCATTGGAAAGCTTTTATCAAAGATTGGGGCAATGGAAACCCTCAAGATTTGAATGTTTACGGTTTACCTATAAGATTTGCAGCAACAAAGAATCTAACAGATGCTTTTTCAGTGCAAACTTCATTGTCTTTAAACAAGATTAAAAAAGGGTATAATTATCATACTGGAAATGCATTAACTGACGATTCATTTTTTTACTTAGATTTAAAAGCAAAATATGATATTAACAATTTGGTTGGACAAACCGGTAAATTTGACCCTTATGCAGGATTGGGAGTCGGTTATTCTATAATGAATAAAAGTGATTTTAAATTAAATGGGGCATTAGGTCTAAATTATTGGTTAACTGAATTGTGGGGAGTTAATATGGAAACTTCATACAATCACAATCCTCAGCCAACAGGGACTGATTTCTTTTTACATTCTATCGGATTAGTTTATAATTTTGGAGAAGGCGTTGAAAATGAAAAAGAAGCTAAATATAAGGCTTTTAACGATAAATATCCTTGGCAATTTAGCTTTGGGTTAAATGCTATGGATATCAGAACGCCAATGGATTACAGAGGCTTTATCAAAGATTGGGGCAATGGTGGAATTCAAGATGTAAACTTCTATGGAATCCCTGTGAGATTAGCTGCAACCAAAAACTTGTCAGATGCATATTCTATTCAATCTTCATTATCTTTGAATAAAGTGAAGAAAGGTTACAATTATGCTACAGGGGATCCTTTAAAAGATGACACCTTCTTATACCTTGATGTTAAAGGTTTATACGATTTGAATAATTTAATAGGCCAAACCGGAAGATTTGATCCTTATGTTGGAGCTGGTGTAGGTTATTCTGTGATGAATAAAAGTGATTTTAAATTTAACGGAGCTGCCGGTCTTAACGTATGGCTAACCGATAGATATGGAGTTAATATGGAAACATCCTACAATGCGAATCCTAATCCTACAGCAACTGACTTCTTCCAACATACTTTTGGATTAGTTTACAACTTTGGAGATAAAATTGTTAAAGACAGAGATGGAGATGGTATAGATGATAAAGTAGATGAATGTCCTGATGAAGCAGGTGTTGCTGAAAATAACGGTTGCCCGGAAATTATCATTGAGGAAATTGACACAGATAAAGACGGTATTGCTGACAATAAAGATAATTGTGTAAACGAAAAAGGATATTTGTCAAATAATGGATGCCCCGAACCTAAAGAAGCAGATAAGGATAAAGATGGCGTGCCTGATGCGTCTGATAAATGTCCAAATGATAACGGAGTAGATGTTAATGGATGTCCAAAAGTTAAAATTGACGAAAACAAACCAGCTGATAGCAGTGCTACTGATATTTATAATTATATCAATGAATTAGAGAAAATTGTTATTTTCTTTGATTTTAACAGTGCATCTATTAAGTCAAGTGAAATGCCTAAAGTTCAAAGAGCAGCAGAATTGATGAAAAAACTCAACAGCCTTACATTTTTACTTGATGGATTTGCTGACAAAGTAGGAGGTGAAACTTATAATCTTGGCTTGTCTGATGATAGATCTAATGCAGTTAAGAAACAATTAGAATCAATGGGAGTTGATAGCTCAAAACTTAATTCAAGAGGATTAGGAAAAACAAGTGTGTTTTCTAAATCTGATGACGCTTTAAATAGAAGATTAGAGTTTAGAGTTAGATAAATCTAAGTTTATCATAAAAATTAAAAACCGAATTATTTTAATAATTCGGTTTTTTTTATGAGTCAAAGAATCAATGATTTTCCAATTAAAAATAGGATTTATAAGATTTTATCTTTAAGTCGTTGTTTTTTAGACTCGTAAAAGCCATAATAAATGCGCTTGCCAATCTAGCGTTAGTCAATAATGGAATATTTAAATCTATGGCACTTCTGCGAATTTCATAGTCGTTAAACAACTCGCTTTCTGTTAAGTTCTTTGGGATATTGATTACTAAATCTACGACCCCATTTTTGATTAAGTCTTTTACATTGGGTTGCAAGTCTGTATCTGGCCAATGTAGCATCTGTACTTTTATCCCATTTTCTTCCATATATTTTGCCGTTCCTTGCGTTGCAAATATTTTTAAACCCATTTGTTCTATTGCCTTGGCAGAATTGAGCAATTCTAATTTTGAACGTGAATCACCACTTGAAATTAATACACCTTTTTGCGGAATGCGATACCCTACTGAAAGCATGGCTTTAAGCACAGCTTCGTAATAATCATCACCAATGCACCCTACTTCGCCTGTAGAAGCCATATCTACACCTAACACCGGATCCGCTTTGGCTAATCTGGAAAAGGAAAATTGAGAGGCTTTAACACCGATATGATCAATTTCAAAAATAGATTTATCCGGTTTAATTACCGTTTCACCTAACATAATCCGGGTTGCCAACTCAATAAAATTCAAATTGAAAACTTTAGAAACAAAAGGAAAACTTCTACTGGCTCGTAAGTTGGTCTCTATCACTTTAATGTCATTGTATTTGGCAAGGTATTGCACATTGAAGGGACCTGAAATATTCAACTCTTTGGCTATTTTGCGAGATGTTTTTTTAATCCTTTTGATAGTTTCGAAATAGACTTTTTGAGGTGGGAAAACTAAAGTGGCATCACCTGAATGCACTCCTGCAAATTCTATGTGTTCTGAAATAGCGTACACAATGATCTCCCCGTTTTGGGCGACAGCATCAAATTCAATTTCTTTTGCATTTTCAATAAACTCTGATACTACAACCGGATGTTTTTTTGAAACATTAGCCGCTAATTGTAAAAAATGTTCTAATTCCGTTTTGTTTGAAACCACATTCATGGCAGCACCCGATAATACGTAGCTGGGGCGAATCAATACAGGAAATCCTACTTCGTCCACAAATTCAAAAATAGCTTCTAATGTGGTTAATTCTTTCCATCGCGGTTGGTCAACTTCTAATTTGTCCAACATCGTAGAAAACTTGTTTCGGTCTTCTGCTCTATCTATTGAAATAGGCGAGGTACCTAAAATAGGTATATTTTGTTGATACAATCGCATCGCTAAATTGTTCGGGATTTGTCCGCCTACGGATACAATTACGCCTTTAGGATTCTCAAAATCTGCAACGTCTAATACGCGTTCAAGTGAAAGCTCATCAAAATACAAACGATCACATACGTCATAATCTGTACTTACCGTTTCTGGATTGTAATTGAGCATTACGGAACGATATCCCATTTTGCTCACCGTATTGATTGCATTTACACTGCACCAATCAAATTCTACACTACTACCTATTCTATAAGCACCTGATCCTAAGACTACAACAGATTCCTGAGTATTGTCAGGTGTAATGTCGGAAACAGAACCGTGATAGGTAAAGTAAAGATAATTAGTTTGCGCCGGAAATTCACCGGCTAAAGTATCTATTTGTTTTATAACGGGAATTACACCTATTTTTTTTCTGTAAGCTCTAACCGAACTGAGTATTTCATCTGATATGTGGTCTTCTTTTTTATAAATGATTCGAGCGATTTGAAAATCAGAAAATCCATTTTGCTTGAGGCTTTTCATGATTTCTACATCAATCTTTTCTATTTGATTAATTTTGGAAAATTCATTTTCTAATTGAATGATATGCTGCAATTTGTATAAAAACCATCTGTCAATTTTAGTCCATTGGTGTAATTGTTCAATTGAAAATCCTTCTTTGAGAGCGTGTGCCAACACAAAAATCCGCATGTCGGTTGGCTTTTTCAATTCATGCTCTACATCATCTATCTTAATTTCCTTGTTTGCCGTAAATCCGTGCATGCCTTGTCCTATCATACGCAAACCCTTTTGAATGGCTTCCTCAAAGCTGCGCCCGATGGCCATAATTTCACCTACGCTTTTCATAGATGAGCCTATTTCTTTAGTTACACCCGTAAATTTATTCAAATCCCAACGTGGAATTTTTACTACAATGTAATCTAAAGAAGGTTCAAAAAATGCGGTAGTTTTTTTTGTAATGCTGTTCGGAATTTCGTATAAATTGTATCCTAAACTCAGTTTGGCAGCTACAAATGCTAATGGATAGCCTGTTGCTTTGGATGCTAAAGCCGAAGAGCGCGATAAGCGGGCGTTAACTTCTATCACTCTGTAATCTTCGGAATGAGGGTCGAGGGCATATTGCACATTACATTCTCCCACAATTCCAATTTTTCGCACAATTTTGATGGCAATTTCGCGTAGTTTGTGATATTCCGAATTGGTCAAAGTTTGTGAAGGCGCCACCACGATACTCTCTCCGGTATGAATACCCAGCGGATCGAAGTTTTCCATATTACACACCGTAATGCAATTGTCCGATGCATCGCGAACCACTTCGTATTCTACTTCTTTCCATCCTTTTAAGGATTCTTCAACTAATACTTGATTAGAAAATGAAAATGCCGTTTTGGCTAACTGTTCTAATTCTGCATCGTTGTTGCAAAATCCGCTACCTTGCCCTCCCAAGGTGTAAGCTGCCCGCAATATTACAGGATAGCCTATTTCATTGGCGGCTTTTTGAGCTTCACCTATACTTAATGTTGCTATGCTTTTGGCTGTTTTTACATTGATTTCGGTTAACCTTTGTACAAACAATTCACGGTCTTCGGTATCAATGATAGATTGCACAGGGGTGCCTAATACGCTAATATTGTGTTGATCAAAAACACCTTTTTTATAAAGTTGCACGCCACAATTTAAAGCTGTTTGTCCGCCAAACGCCAATAATATGCCATCCGGTTTTTCCTTTTCAATGATACGCTCCACAAATTCAGGCGTAACCGGTAAAAAATAAATCTGGTCTGCCAAGTCATTGGAGGTTTGAACCGTCGCAATATTCGGATTGACTAAAACGGTTTGAATGCCTTCTTCTTTCAGCGCTTTTAGCGCTTGAGCACCCGAATAATCAAACTCGCCGGCTTCTCCAATTTTTAATGCTCCCGAACCGAGAACCAATACTTTTTTGATGTTCTGCATTTAATTTTGTGATTTGTGTTTTTTAACGGCATCAATAAAATCATCGAAAAGAAATTCTGTATCTGTAGGTCCACCGGAAGCTTCAGGATGAAACTGGGTAGAGAAAAAGGGTTTTGATATGTGTTTTAACCCCTCATTGGTTTGGTCGTTCAGATTGATAAATAAAGGTTGCCAATCCGAAGGCAACGTAGCATCATCTACTGCGTAACCGTGGTTTTGTGAGGTAATATAAGCTCTTTTTGTTTCTACTTGTTGCACCGGCTGATTGTGGCTGCGGTGTCCGTATTTGAGTTTGTAAGTTTGCGATCCTTGTGCCAAAGCCAATAACTGATGACCCAGACAAATTCCAAAAATGGGTTGGTCTTGCTCCATAGATTGTGCCAAGTGTGAAATGGTGATTTTACACTGTTGGGGATCTCCGGGACCATTAGAAATAAACAATCCGTCATAGTCTTCGTTGGAATAATCATAATCCCAGGGAACTCTGATGACGGTAGTGTCGCGGGTCAGCAAATGTCTGATGATGTTATTTTTGACCCCGCAATCTACTAAGAGGATTTTGTATTGCCCATCGCCATAGACTTGTTTTTCGGATATGCTTACTTGTTGTACTAAATTTTCTGTATTAGGGTCATACAATGCTACATCTTCATCGTTAACTATTATTTTCCCCAATAAGGAGCCTTTTTCTCGTAAAATATGAGTCAATAAACGAGTGTCAACCCCGTAAATTCCAGGAATTTGATATTGTTTTAGCCAAGCGTCTAAGCTTTTTTCTGCGTTCCAATGATTATATTCTGTAGAATATTCAGATATAATCAAGGCGGAAACTTGAATGATATCCGATTCGTAAAATTCTAACATTTGCTGACTTTCGGATTGATGAGGAACCCCGTAATTTCCTATCAAAGGATAAGTAGCTACGAGCATTTGACCTTTGTACGAAGGGTCTGTCAAACTTTCAGGATAGCCGGTCATAGCGGTGTTAAAAACCAATTCGCCCGAAGTAGATTTTTCATAGCCAAAGGTAAATCCTTCAAATATAGTTCCGTCTTCAAGAACTAATTTAGCTTTATTATGCATATATAATGGTGTTACGAAAGAACTATTTATAATCTAAAATTCATTTTTTCAATGAATTTCATTTTTTATCCGGTTGCAAACTTATTAAAAAATAAAAGGTTACAAAAAAAATAATTAAAATAATAAGTTTTACAAATTATAAAAAAAACTCCCGAATGGTAGTTTAGGATTTGTTACGAAATAACCTGTATTTTTTGATTTATTCTACGCAGATTCCACAGTGTTTATTTCTTTTTACTTATGTTTTTACTGCGTTAATTCTTAAAGATTTTATTTCGTTATAAATGTTTGTAATTTATTATTTTTTATCGTCTAATTCAAACAGAAAAGGATGTTTTACCTTTTGTGATAAAACTGCCAATTTAACTACGTCTTTCATATCCGTTATATAATGAAATTTCAACCCTTTGACGTACTTTGGATTAATGTCTTCTACATCTTTACGATTCTCATCACACATTATGAGTTCTTTGATATTGGCGCGTTTGGCGGCTAATATTTTTTCTTTGACGCCTCCAATGGGCAACACTTTTCCTCGTAAAGTGATTTCACCCGTCATCGCTACATGCGATTTTATTTTGCGTTGTGTATAAACGGATGCAAGAGAAGTCAACAAGGCGATACCGGCACTCGGACCATCTTTAGGTACTGCTCCTTCCGGTACGTGTATGTGGATTTTATATTTGTCGAATACGCGTGAATCAATGCCTAATTCTTTCGCATTGGCTTTAATAAATTCTAATGCAATAGTAGCGGACTCCTTCATAACTGTACCTAAATTTCCGGTTATAGTCATGCCGGTACCTTTAGAAATAATGGATTCAATATACATAATATCGCCACCATTTACTGACCATGACAAACCGGTAACTACTCCGGCTACTTCGGGTACTTCGTATTTTTCAATTCCCATATGGGTAACCCCTAAGATTTCTCTAATTTTAGCTTCGGTCAATACTTTTTCGTATTCCTCAGCCATTGCTATGGATTTGGCAGCATAACGCACTAACTTAGCAATGCGTTTTTCTAAATTACGCACACCGGATTCGCGAGTGTATTCATCTATCACTAATTCTAATTCTTTTATGCCTATTTTCAAATCGGTTTCGCTCAAACCATGTTCTTTGATTTGTTTGGGCAATAGGTGTTTTTTTGCTATTTCTACTTTTTCTTGCAAAGTGTAGCCGGTAAGTTGGATGAGTTCCATTCTGTCGCGCAAAGCCCAAGGAACTTCTGCAATGTTATTGGCTGTGGCTATGAATAAAACTTTAGACAAATCATATCCCATTTCTAAATAGTTGTCGTAGAAAGAGGTGTTTTGTTCAGGGTCTAATACTTCAAGCATAGCAGACGAAGGATCACCTTGATGCGAATTTCCTAATTTATCAATCTCATCTAAAATAAATACAGGATTGGAAGTGCCTGCTTTTTTTACGGATTGTAAGATACGTCCGGGCAAAGCGCCGATATACGTTTTGCGATGTCCGCGTATTTCGGCTTCGTCTCGAAGTCCTCCTAAGGACATTCTCACGTATTTTCTACCTAAGGCTTCGGCTATAGAACGTCCTAAAGAAGTCTTACCAACTCCCGGAGGGCCGTATAAACACAAAATAGGTGATTTCATATCGCCTTTGAGTTTCAATACAGCAAGATGCTCTATGACACGTTCCTTTATTTTCTCCATTCCGGAATGATCACGGTCTAAAATGCGCTGCGCCCGTTTTAAATCAAAATTATCTTTAGAGTATGCATTCCAAGGGAGTTCCAATAGTAAATCTAAATAATTGCGTTGCATAGAATATTCAGCTACTTGCGGATTCATACGTTGTAAACGCGCTAATTCTTTTTCGAATTTTTCTCGGGCTTCCTCATTCCATTTTTTGGTTTTGGCTTTCTTTTTCATTTCTTCTATTTCTTCGTGATAAGAAACTTCGCCTAACTCTTCTTGAATGATTTTGAGCTGCTGATGTAAGTAATATTCACGTTGCTGTTTGTCCATATCGGAACGGGTTTTAGACTGAATATCTTGTTTCAGCTCTAAACGTTGTAATTCCGTATCCATTTTGCGCAAGGTCAACAAGGCTCTTTCTTTGAGATTAGGCTCATTGAGCAACTCCTGCTTTTCGTTCGCATTCAAATCCATATTACTGGAAATGAAGTTGAGCATAAACGTCTTGCTGTCTATATTTTTTAAAGCAAAGCTCGCCTCTGAAGGCAATGCCGGATTGAGATGAATGATTTCTAAGGCTTTTTCACGAATGGAATCAATAATGGCTTCGAATTCTTTATCCTTTATAGCACTTCGATCTTCTTCAAAATGTAAACTCTTGGCTTTGAGATAGGGTTCTCTTTGCACTAATTCCCCAATTTGAAAACGTTTGGTGCCTTGCAATATTACGGTGGTATTGCCATCCGGCATTTTTAGAAGTTTTATAATGCGTGCCACTGTACCTATTTCGTGCAAGTCTGATAAATTAGGATCTTCTACCTTTTCATTTTTTTGGGCTACAACTCCTATGATTTTATCGCCTTTATTAGCATCTTTCAATAAAGTGATGGAGGCATCGCGTCCAGCGGTAATCGGAATAACCACACCCGGAAACAATACGGCATTACGCAAGGGTAATATGGAAAGTGTCTCAGGAATCTCCTCTTTGTGAATTTCTTCTTCGTCTTCGGAACTTAATAAAGGTATAAATTCAGAATCTTCTTCAATGCTATCTAATGACAGATTGTCAAATGCTTTGATTTTTAATTTCGCCATATCTTGGTTTTGGACATTTTGTCAGGACAATTATTTCCTGTGCAAATGTATTTAATTTATTTAAAATTATAAAATGTTGAAAATCAATTTATTTTATGAAAAACAATTTGAGTGTTTTATTAATGTCCCAATTTTAATGCCGAAGTATAAAAAGTAAAGATCTTTTGCGTTTTACAAAGTAAAGTCTTAATTATTTATAACTTTAATGCATTGAGTTCTGTTTGGTAAGGATAAGCAAAATCTCTATAATCTTTTCCTGTGAGCCAATCCGCTTCATCTTTTGTTTTTAAAATGACGGGCATTCTTTTTTTTGTATTGTGTATTTGGCTCATTAATTCATTGGCTTGCGTAGTAATTACAGTGCAAGTGGTAATGATTTTTCCGGATGTATGGTCAAGCCAATCATTATATAAGCCGGCAAAAGCAAATAAATTCTCGTTTATTACCTGAATCATATACTGCTCTTTTTGTTTGCCTTTTTCATCTAACCATTGCCATTCAAAAAAACCGGTAGCCGGGATCAAACATCTGTTGTTTGTATAATATTTAAAAGATGGTTTTTCGGATAAAGTTTCAATTCGGGCATTAAGTGTTGATTTTTGTAGGGTCTTGCCCTTAGCCCAATTTGGTAATAATCCCCATTCGGCTTGAACTATATTTTTGTTGTTAACGATAATTACTTTTGGGTGTTCAAAACCGTTAATAATGTTCTTTTGCGTTTTTGGAATGCTTTCTTGAAACGGTTTCTTAAACCTATTTTCTAAAGTTTGGGCATCAGCAGACATTTGAAAATAGAAACACATATTAATTTAAATGCTAAATTGATATTATAATTGATTAAGGAATTCCAAAATTATGAATTTTTAATTTTTTTGGTCAATGAAATCAAAATTATATTTATGAATAGTTTATTTTTGCCTGAAATTTTATTGTTAATTTTTTTGCGTATTTTCAAAGGATATGCTTATTAACATAAATTAGTACTAAAATCACAAATAATATGATATTACCCATTGTCGCCTATGGCGATCCTGTATTGAGAAAAAAAGGAAGTAATATAGCTTCGGAATATCCGCGTTTAAAAGAAATGATTGACAATATGTTCGAAACGATGTATAATTCCTATGGAGTGGGTTTGGCGGCTCCTCAGATTGGTAAGGACATTCGGTTGTTTATCGTGGATACAGAGCCTTTTTCTGACAATCAAGATTATAGCGAAGAAGAGCGCAATTTTTTGAAGACGTTTAAAAAAGTGTTTATCAATGCTCAAATAACCAAAGAAGAAGGAGATGAATGGGGCTTTAACGAAGGATGTCTTAGTATTCCTGATATTCACGAAGATGTAACCCGTTTTTCTATTATCCACATTACTTATCAAGATGAGAATTTTGATACGCATGAAGATACTTTTACAGGATTAGCGGCTCGGGTCATACAGCATGAATACGACCACATTGAAGGAATATTATTCACCGATAAAATTAGTCCGTTTAAAAAACGCCTTATCAAAAATAAATTAGAAAAGATAAGTCGTGGTCAAGTGAAGGCGGAATATCCTATGAAGTTCTATAAATAAAAAACACAAAACCCCAAATCAAGCGATTCAGGGTTTTGCTACTAACCAAATATTTATTACAACGAAAAATTTACTTTTCGTATAATTATAAAACAACTATCGTGCCAGAATGTTGTTTTATAATTGTTAAATCCTTGTTAAAGAATGTGTTTGTGAGCGTGATAGGAAGAACGTACCAAAGCTCCACTTTCTACATGTCGGAATCCCATATTCAATCCTTCTGTTTTGAAGTATTCAAATTCTTCAGGGGTTACAAATCGCTGTACAGGAAGATGTTTTTTTGAAGGTTGCAAATATTGACCAATTGTTACAATATCTACTTTGTTCTGCCGTAGGTCAAGCATACTTTCTAAAACTTCATCATTGGTTTCACCCAACCCTAGCATAATACCGGACTTTGTCCTTTCGATTCCATTCTCTTTTAAATATAATAACACCTTCAAGCTCCTGTCGTATTTAGCTTGAATACGCACTTGGCGTGTTAATCGTCTTACGGTTTCAATATTATGAGATACCACTTCCGGTTTTACTTCTATAATTTTATTGATATGCCTGTCTATTCCTTGAAAGTCAGGGATTAATGTTTCGAGGGTTGTTTTGGGGCTCTCTCTTCGTATGGCTTTTACTGTTTCAGCCCAAATGTAAGAGCCCATATCATCTAAATCGTCACGGTCAACAGAAGTAATAACGGCATGTTTGATTTGCATGAGCTTGATACTTCTCGCTACTCTATCCGGTTCAGAATAATCTACTTCCAAAGGTTTGCCGGTGGCTACTCCACAAAACCCGCAAGAGCGTGTACAGATATTTCCCAAAATCATAAAGGTAGCGGTTCCGTCTGTCCAGCATTCGCCCATATTCGGGCAACTTCCGCTGGTGCAAATGGTGTGTAGTTTATAATCACTGACCAAATTGCGTAAAGCGATGTATTTTTTGCCGGTAGGTAATTTTACTTTGAGCCAATCGGGCTTACGTTGTGTTTCAACTGACATGGTTTTTTGATGTTTGCTTGTTTGTCTATAGTTGCTGAACTTGCTTGCACTAAGCTTGTGAAAGTGTCGAATTAGGATTACTGAACATAGGCGAAGCATTGGTCTTTATTCTTCAGTTTTCAGCTTGTTATCGTTCATGTATTTTGCTTTTTTGCTTCCTTCATACATTTCATACTTTACAAATTTGCAGTCTAAGTCACCGTTTTTCATCGGGATTTTTCGAGTGGTTCTCAATCCTACGTGTTTCAAAGCTTCAAAATCTGATGTGATAAACCATACATTTGTGTCAGGATAACCGTGTTTTAAAGTATCGCCAATTTGTTTGTAAAACTGGTCGATGTCTTCCAATTCCAATCGTTCGCCATAAGGTGGATTGAATAAGATGGTGGTAGGACCTTCCCATTCTTTTTTTGATTCGAAAAAATTGATTTGATACACTTTGATAAACTCATCTAAATTGGCATTTTCAATATTTTCTTTCGCCTTTTGTACGGCGCTGGGTGCTTTGTCGAATCCTATTATTTTATGAGATGGATTTATTATTTTTTTAATTAAAGATTGATGTATGGTTTCAAATAATTCAATGTCAAAATCAGCCCATTTTTCAAAACCGAACTCCTTTCTGTTGATATTAGCCGGAATGTTAGCAGCGAGCATTGCCGCCTCTATCAATATCGTTCCACTTCCACACATAGGGTCTACAAAATGCGTCAAGCCTTTGTATCCTGATAACAAGACCAATCCTGCGGCCAATACTTCATTAATAGGGGCTAAATTGGTTCGTTCGCGATAACCTCTTTTGTGTAATGAATCGCCGGAGCTGTCAATAGCGACATTGCACACTTGATTTTCTACGTGAACGTGAATACGCAAATCCGGATGTTTTATATCTACATCAGGGCGTTCACCGGTTTTTTCTCTAAAATAATCAGCGATAGCATCTTTGGCTTTTAAGCTAATGTAGTGTGAGTTAGTTGTGAAATTACGAGAATTGACCACAGCATTAATAGCAAAAGTACTATCAACGAGCATATAGTTCAGCCAATTGATTTTTTTGAGTTTGTCATACATCTCGTGCTCATCGCGCGCCGTAAAACTCCTGATAGGTTTTAAGATACGAATGGCAGTGCGCAAGGAAAGGTTAGCTTTATACATAAAACCTAAATCGCCTACGAATGAAACCGAACGCACGCCTTTTTGCACATCCATAGCGCCTAAATTCTTTAATTCTTCAGCCAAAACTTCTTCCAACCCGAATAGAGTAGTGGCAATCATGGTATAATTCTGTTGCATGCTGCAAAGATAAAAGGAAATTATTATGAGTGAACATAAATGTATGTTCAAAATGCTTATGGTATGAAATAAAAATATATATTTGTAGAAATATATTTTCAGATGTTTGAGGAATTATTCCAAAATATTGAATCTTTTACTTCGATTTCACCGAATTCGAAAGCTGAATTATCTAAAATTTTAGAAGTCAAAAAGTATAAATCCGGAGAAATGATTTGTAAAATTGATGATAAACCCACTAAGGTTTATTTTTTATTATCCGGTTTTGTGCGTGGATTTGCCTCTTCTTCTAAGGGGTCGACTTATAATAGAGCAATTTATACTAAGGGTGAATTTATGGCATCATTGTCATCCTTAATTACGAAATCAAAAGCGATTTTGGCTTTAGAATGTTTAACAGATTGTGAAACAACAGAAGCAGATTATGAAGAATTTATCAAATTAGGAAATAAATATCCCGATATTGCAAGAATATATACCAAAGTAATTGAAGAAAGTTTTGTCAAATTAGAACAAAGCAATATTCAATTGGCGACGATGAGTGCCACTGAGCGTTATTTAGTACTTCGAAAGAGAATTCCTAAAATAGATAACTATATTTCTCAATATCAAATTGCTTCCCACTTGGGAATAACTCCTATTCAGCTCAGTAGAATTAGAAAGAGTTTATTGAACTTAAAATAAATGAATTAGTGTTTTTTTTATTAACAATTGTTTACTGAAAATATTTAGAACTATTTTAGTTTTGCCACCGTATTTTTTTCATAAATTTTTTAAGTGAACGTTGTTAATACCCTTTAAATAACCCCTAAAATAGCGACGTATCACTTTAGGTTAGTTGAGGCTCACTTAGTGAGCCTTTTCTGTTTTAACACACTTTTAATAAATCCAAAACCATAACCTGCAAATTGGGTAAGGGTGGTAATCATACTGAGAAAACCAATAGAAATAGATTTGTTTCTAAAAGAAGCATCAACAAAAATTAGCAGAAAATATATTAAATAAGCAACAATAGGGATTGCACAGTTTAAAGCTAATAGAATTAAACTCATCCCCAAACCTATTGTAAATGCGGAAGGAAACCAATAGGTGAGCTTTGCAGTTTTAGGAAACTCTTTGTTAAGTAAAGGTCGTTCTTTCCCAAAATTATAGGTTTGTTTGAAAAATTGACCTAAGTCAGTTCTTCTTTTGTGATAAACAAAAGCTTCCGAAATGAGTTGTGAGGAAAATCCCAACTTTTTTAGAGTAAAGCTCAATTCTATGTCTTCCCCTGTTTTCCTTCCAGAAAACCCACCCGATGCTTGAAAAACAGTTTTTGACATTCCCAAATTAAAACTTCTGGGTTGAAAATCAACGTTGTTTTTCTTACCGCCTCTTAGCCCGCCTGTGGTAAATACGGAAGTCATTGAATAATTGATTGCTTTTTGAAGATGTGTAAAATTAGGATGAGCCGCATCGGGTCCTCCGAAAAAATCAGAATACTGTGCAGTGAGCTTATTTGTTATAATCTCAATGTAATTTTCCGGTAAAAGCACATCACTGTCTAAGATGATAAAATAGTTGCCTGATACCTTTTGCATCCCAAAATTTCTACTGAGTCCTGCGCCGGTATTTTCTTTAAAATAGTACTTGATGTTCAACTGATGCTCATAGTGGTTAACCACTTCGTTGCAGCGGAGAATAGAACCGTCTTCTACAATAATAATTTCGTAAGGCAGAACAGTTTGTCTTGTGAAACTCTCCAATAGTTCATCCACTTCAGTTGGACGATTATAAACAGGAATGATAAATGAAAAATCAAGTTTCAAAATCAGTATTTTACAGGATGAATAATTCCATTCGGAGTAATTTCAATCGGGTCTTTTCCCTTTTCAAAAAACCTTGCGGATAGATTGCCTTTTAAGGAAATAGCATCCTCATTGACTTGCAACCAACTTCCTTCGCGTAAGCCTATAACCGGAATAGAATTAAAAGTAAGGTATTCTTTGATACGCGTTTCACGCGTTTCGCCCATATGAGTAGAATCAGGGTTGGGGTCTAAATAATGCGCATTGATGTTAAAGGGTATTATTCCCATTGCCTTAAAACTCGGCGGTAAAATGATAGGCATATCATTCGTATTCATAATGGTTTTGCCTACAATAACTGTTCCGGCACTCGTGCCTAAATACGGTTTTCCGGAATTGATATTTTCTTTTAATAAATCTAAAACTCTATTGTAATAAAGTGTGTTGAGTAGCACAAAGGTGTTCCCACCTCCTACAAAGTAGGCTTGAGCTTGTTGAATAGCTTCTTTGGGTTTATCGAATTCATGAATACCGACTAATTTTTTATTTATTTCATTAAAAGCAGTTTTTGCTTTTGCAGTATAATCTTCATAAGAAATTCCTCCCGGACGTGCATAAGGGATAAAGAGAACCTCGTCGATATTCTTGTAAAGCTGTTCTAATTCATCAAAAAGATAGCTTAAATAGGGTTTGCCATAAACGGTAGAAGTGCTTGCTAATAATATTTTTTTCATCAATTAAAAAATCCTTTTGGTGAAGTATAGAAAGACAAATTTACAATAAATATTGAAATACGCTAAAGTAGTTTTTTTTTTTTTGGGTTATTAAATAAGTAGGTTTTTCGATGTATTTTACTGAAACTTCCAAATAATATTTTTTAAACGACATCTTTTTGTATTTTCGTAAATTAAATATAGAGCAATGCAGTATTTTACAATTGAATTTATTGATTTCTTTAAAAAATTAGCTGCCAATAATAATAAAAATTGGTTCGATGCTCACAAAAGTGAATATGAAGCATTTGTGAAACTTCCTTTTCATCAATTCATTCAAGACTTACTGATTGAATGCAGTAAATACCAACCCGAAATTGAAAAAGAGGCTAAACACGCTATTTTTAGAATATACAGAGACGTGCGTTTCTCAAAAGATAAAACCCCTTATAAATTGTACGCTTCTGCGTTACTCTCTGCAAAAGGAAGAAATGACATTACCCATCCGGGGCTTTATCTTGAATTGGGTCCGGAATTTATTTCCATATTTGGAGGAATTTATGCGCCGGATACAAAACAAATTTATCAGATGAGAAAGCATATTGTAAAAAATTCAAATCAATTGATTGCCATCCAAAATGATAGAGATTTCATTGAGAAATTTGGTGAAATTAAAGGGGATAAGCAAGTGAGAATTAATAGTGAATTTAAAAAAAACATCTCGGAGCAACCCTTAATTTTAAATAAACAATGGATTATTGAAGCACAATTGCCGGCTAACGCATTACTTGAAAATGATATTTTACACCTACTATTAGATTACCTAAAAACAGCATTGCCTTTGAATCTTTTTATTACAGAGGCTTTACAAAATCAAATTTAATAAATGAAAATATTAAATGCAGCTCAAATACGAGCAGTAGATACGGCTACGGTCAATAATTTAAAAATCAGTTCGCTTGATTTGATGGAAAACGCAGCCAGTAAGTGTTTTCAATGGATAGATAATCAAATTTTTACCAACGATGACAACAAGATACATCTTTTTTGCGGATTGGGAAATAATGGTGGCGATGGTTTGGCTTTAGGGCGAATGTTGTCGCTTGAATTTTACAATGTTTACCTATATATAGTCCACTATTCTGATAAAATGTCAGATGATTTTATAACCAATTTTAACCGAGCGGAGGAGTATCAAATACATCCCGTCAATATTTACGCTGAAGAAGATTTTCCTGAAATTGAAAAAAACGATATTGTAATTGATGCTATTTTTGGAACAGGATTAAACAAAACACCTAACGGATTGGTGCTAAATTTGATTCAATTTCTGAATGATTCTCCCGCTGTGAAGATAGCCATTGATATTCCTACGGGTTTGTTTGTCGATAAATCGGTACTTAACAAAAATTCCGTTTTTAAAGCGAATTATGTTCTAACATTTCAAGCCCCAAAACTTGCTTTTTTACTGCCAGAAAACGAAGAATTTGTTGAGTCATTTATCGTCCTTGATATAGGCTTAGACCAAGAATACGTTCAAA
The DNA here is from genome assembly GCA_020740485.1 of Polaribacter sp. Lineage (GTDB taxonomy): Bacteria > Bacteroidota > Bacteroidia > Flavobacteriales > Flavobacteriaceae. Next base: position 32,955 of record DYMN01000001.1, read on the forward strand.
AACAAGAAACTTCTTATTATTATACGACACCGGAAGACTTAAGTGAATTTTACAAAAAGAGAAAAAAATTTTCACACAAAGGTGATTTTGGGCACTCCTTAATCATTGGCGGAAGTTACGGGAAAATTGGAAGCGTAGTATTAGCCACTAAATCTGCTATAAAAATGGGTAGTGGTTTGGTAACAGCCTACCTTCCCAAGTGTGGCTATTCCATATTACAAATAAGTGTCCCCGAAGCGATGGTTGAAGTGGATGATGAAAACATAGTGCAACATTTCAATATAAACACGAAAGCAAGCGTAATTGGTTTAGGGGTTGGATTAGGAACGGATGAATTGACTTCAAAAGGGCTAATTCATTTTTTGGAAAACAATCAATTGCCAATGGTAATTGATGCAGATGGAATTAATATCATTGCCAAACACCAAGAAGCTTTGCATTTTTTAAATGATAAGGTGATTTTGACTCCACACCCAAAAGAGTTGAAAGGGCTGATTGGCGAATGGACGTCAGATTATGACAAATTAGAAAAAATAAGAGATTTCACAATAAAGTATCCCGTAGTTTTAGTAGTAAAAGGAGCCCACACGATGGTGGTTCAAAATGGAAATTTCTATTTCAATTCTTCCGGAAATCCTGCATTAGCCAAAGGAGGTTCAGGTGATGTGCTCACCGGAATGCTCACAGCGTTGTTGGCTCAAAAATATACTCCGCTTGAAGCTGCATTATTAGGTGTTTATCTACACGGGGTTACCGCTGATTTATATGTAATACTCAGTCCGGCTGAATCTTTTACTGCAACAGAAATAATAAATTACATTCCAAGTGCTCTGATTACTTTAATTCGCCCGATGGATTTGCCTGATGAGGAAAATGACGAAATTTCAAATATAGAAGATGCTGATTTTTTAGACGACGATTTTTAAAAGATTTTATTGAAATATTAACCCGCTGATGACAACCAAAAAAACGTATTATTGTATAGGAGCAATGAGTGGAACCTCGCTTGATGGATTGGATTTGGCTTATGTTCAGTTCGTCGCAAATAAAAAAAAAATTGAATATAAAATACGCTATGCCGAAACCTTGCCTTATTCTAATGAATGGAGAGAAAGATTGAAGCAAATTTATTTTGGAACCGCTGTTGATTTGGTAAAACTCGATGCAGATTACGGAAAATATATAGGAGAAACCGTTGCTACATTTGTAAAAAAGTACGGTATCCATCAGGTTGATTTTGTAGCCTCGCACGGACAAACCATTTTTCACAATCCGGTTGAAGGTTATACTTGTCAAATAGGGAGCGGCGCCCATATTGCTGCAACTTGCGGTTATAAGGTTATTGCTGATTTCAGAGCCCAAGATGTAGCCTTGGGTGGTCAAGGAGCTCCGTTGGTGCCTATTGGGGATAAGCTACTCTTTTCTGAGTTTGATTATTGTATAAATATTGGAGGTTTCGCCAACATTTCTTATGAAAAAGAGCAGGTAAGAAAGGCATTTGACATTTGTCCGGCAAACATTATTTTAAATCATTTTGCAGAAAAAAATGGAGCCGATTATGATGCAAATGGGGATTGGGCAAGACTGGGTAAAACGCATTTAGGGTTATTAAAATCATTGGATCAGCTTAGCATTTATTCAACAAAAGACTCTATGAGTTTTGAAAAAGTGGATAGTGAAATTATTCCCCTAATCGAAAAGTTTGAATTGTCGAATAATGACGTTTTAAATACTTATGCAGAGCATATTGCAGTTAAAATAGCTAACACAATGGGCAAGACAGGTAAGGCAATAATCACAGGAGGAGGTGCACTTAATTCTTATTTGATGGAGAGAATTAAAATGAATACAGAAGTTGAAATAATCATTCCGGAAATTCAGATTATTCAATTCAAAGAAGCATTGATTTTTGCATTATTAGGACTTTTGAAATTGGAAAATAAAATTAATTGTTTGAGTTCCGTAACCGGCGCCAAAAAAGACCACAGCAGCGGATTGGTTTTTAATCCGATTTAAATCTTTTGGTATTGTTTTTGTTTTAAGTTAACTAAGCATTCCTTTTTTTTCTTATGAGGTTTTAGTACTTTTGCCGTCATACAATATTGACTCAAATTTTCGTTTTATATTAAATCGAATAATTAGTATTGCATTTTTTTAAATTTAACTACTTTACTGTCAACTAAATAAATTACGTAATAAACTCACATTCTTTCGCTGAAACCTAACGAAGTGGTTCTACGAAGTAAATGTAAAGCATATTGTAATTCGTAATTTGTAATTCAAGAAATAATATAATATTTATTAAATAAAATTTTTCAATGAAGCTATTCATCGCACTACAAGACTCCATTCCAACTGTAACAGGTGCTTTAACCGATGCGGTTCCGACCGAAAAAACGATGACCATTATCCAATTATTAAAAGACAGCGGTTTATCAGGTCAAATTATTATTTACATTATTTTAGGTTTGTTAGCTGTAGGATTGTTCATTTATTTTGAACGATTATCCGCCATCAATGCGGCGAGTCAAGTTGATAAAAATTTTATGAATCAGATAAAAGATTATATCAAAAGCGGAAAAATTGATTCAGCAAAAATATTATGTGCGCAATCTAATACGCCGGCTTCCAGAATAGTTGAAAAAGGAATTTCCAGAATTGGTAAACCTTTAGATGATATTAACAAAGCGATAGAAAATGCCGGGAGTTTAGAAATTTATAAATTAGAAAAAAATACGAGTGTTTTAGCTACTATTGCCGGTTCAGCACCTATGCTTGGGTTTTTGGGAACGGTAGTCGGGATGATTATCGCTTTTCACAATATGGCTACCAGCGGCGGACAAGCGGAAATGGGGGTCTTGGCAGGCGGAATTTACACCGCGATGACTACAACTGTGGCGGGATTGGTAGTAGGTATTATTGCCTATATAGCCTACAATCATTTGGTGGTCAAAACAGGGAAAGTAATCCATTTGATGGAAGCCAATGCCGTTGAATTTTTAGATTTATTGAATGAACCGGTTTAATAATCTAATTAAAATCTCCAACTAATGATATTTAAAAAGAGAAATAAGGTAAGCGCTGAGTTTAGTATGGCCTCTATGACTGACTTGGTTTTTTTATTGTTGGTTTTCTTTATGTTGGCAGCCAATACACCCAATGCTTTGGATTTATTGTTGCCCAAAGCCCAAGGAAAATCGACCAATCAAAAAAGTGTAGCGGTGAGTATCAAAAAAGATTTAACTTTCTATGTTGATGAAAAACTAATTCCGATAGAGCAAATAGAAAATGAAATAAAGACCAAATTAGTAAATCAAGAAAAACCCACTATTTTATTGAGGGTGGAAGAAACCGTTCCGATTGAAAATGCGGTTACTATAATGGACATCGCCAATCGAAATCAGTATAAGGTGATTTTGGCTGTCAGACCGCCTATGTAGAAACACAACAAGCCTTGTCTCTTTTATGAGAAAAGGTGCGTTTAGGGTCAGTTTATTATAAAGTCAATCCCGTTTCAAAATAAAACCATATAAAATGTCAATGTTTGACACCATACACAAGAGAAAAGCAGCCGTAAAAACGGCAGTAATTATGCTATTGCTGTTCGTTTCATTTTATTTTATAGGAATGGCTTATATGGATCCGCCTATTGAAAAAGGAATAGAAATCGTGATGAATGACGAAGGAGCAGAGATTAATTACGGTACTTCTGACAATGGTAGCGGAACTATTCAATCGATGACGAATGTAGCTCCGCAAACGAATCAATCAGCTTCGGAAGAAAACGATGACCAAGTGTTAAACCAAGATACGGATGATGTTCCAATTGTAAAACCCAAATCCAATTTAAAACCTAAAGAAACAAAACCCAAAACGCCTACACCTGATAAGTCCACTTCTGATGCATTAAATAACATTTTGGGTGCTCCATCCAATACAAGCAATAATTCCACAAGTCACGGCGACGGAACCGGAAAAGGGGATAAAGGTAAAATAGATGGTAATCCTTATGCCACTTCTTATTATGGAGGAGGAAGCGGCAGTGGAACCGGTTATGGATTGAATGGAAGAACCAAAACTTCGAATCAAAAATATATCCAAGAATGTGAAGAAGAAGGAATTGTGGTTGTGAAAATTGAAGTAAACAATTCCGGTAAGGTCATCAACGCCGTTCCGGGAGTCAAAGGCACTACCAATTCCGCAGTTTGCTTGATGGAGCCTGCCAAAAGAACCGCCTTGTCTTATCGTTTTAATGCCGATGCTAAAGCTCCTGCAAGACAAATAGGGTTTGTGGTCATCAACTTCAAATTAGGTCAGTAGATGAACTATAAACAGAGCTTGGAATGGATGTTGGCACAGTTGCCTATGTATCATAGAGTGGGTGCACAAGCATTTAAAAAGGATTTAACCAACACCATTGTATTAAGCAATTACTTAGGAAATCCTCACCAAAATTTTAAAACCATTCACGTGGGTGGGACTAATGGCAAAGGCTCTACCAGTCATATGTTGGCTTCCATTCTGCAAGAAGCCGGTTATAAAGTAGGCTTGTACACCTCACCACATTTAAAAGATTTTAGAGAGCGTATCAAAGTAAATGGGGTTTGCATTCCTAAGCGTAAAGTTTCCTATTTTATAACTAAACACAAAGATTTTTTAGATCAGCAAGGACTTTCCTTTTTTGAAATGACTGTTGGATTGGCTTTTCAATATTTTTCAGAACAAAAAGTAGATGTCGCTGTCATAGAAGTAGGCTTGGGAGGTAGATTAGATTCTACAAATATTATTACACCTGAAATTTCTATTATTACCAATATTAGTTTTGACCACGTAGCTATGTTGGGAGACACGTTATCCAAAATTGCATTTGAAAAAGCGGGAATCATCAAATCTAACGTACCAGTAGTGATAGGGGAGTGGCATACCGAAACTTCAGAAGTGTTTATAGAAAAAGCCCGTGCAATGCAAGCCGACATTAGCTTTGCCTCAGAGGTAGAAATGAATTTACCTCCTTATGAACTCAAGGGAAACTATCAAAAAAACAACGTTAAGACGGTATTGAAAAGTGTGGAAATATTAAAATCAAAAGGGTTTGAAATACCTGATTTTAGTTTAAAAGCGGGTTTGATGAATGTGGTTAGCAACACGGGATTACAAGGACGTTGGCAGCAATTGGGAAGTCATCCTACTGTAATTGTGGACACGGCGCACAATAAAGATGGCTTGCAATATACCTTACAACAAATCAAAGAAAACACATTTGAAAAACTGCACATTGTATTAGGAGTAGTCAGTGACAAAGACTTAAGCGGAATTTTGCCTCTTTTTCCCAAAGAGGCGATGTATTATTTTTGTCAACCTAATATCCCAAGGGCTTTAGATAAAGATATTTTAAAGTCTAAATTTAATGAATTTGGATTGATAGGGCAATCATATGCTTCTGTCAAACAAGCGGTTAAAGAGGCAAAGAAAAAGGCAAATTTCAATGATTTTATATACATAGGCGGCAGCACATTTGTGGTGGCAGAAATTGTATAGTTTTTAGCTTAAAAAAATTTGGTAATTAATAAAAACATTGTATATTTGCACTCTCTTAAATCGGGCGATTAGCTCAGTTGGTTCAGAGCACCTCGTTTACACCGAGGGGGTCGGGGGTTCGAGCCCCTCATCGCCCACAAAAGGTTGTCCACAAGACAACCTTTTTTTATAGATTTAAAGGGCAATTAACTCAGTTGGTTCAGAGTGTCACCTTGACAGGGTGGAAGTCGTTGGTTCGAGTCCAATATTGCCCACAGATGAAAAAATATTTTTAAGTAGGCTTTTGAAGTTCATTTGAAACAAAATTGCATTTTTCACAAAAGTCCGGAGTTTTGTTCTTTTTCCAAAGAATTCTAAATTCCTTATAACTATCTGAATTTAAAGTGTCTATGACTCTGTTATGAGTAATATTTCCAAAATTTAATTCTTTAGGAAAGGGTTTGGCGCAACAAGGCGGCACATAGCCATCCCAAGAAAAGTAATAATGTGACCATGGAAAAGGACATTTATGAAAATTATTTTCAGTCAAAAAATTTCTATCTGAAATGATAACTTCGGGAGTTTTGGTTATTTCTTCTTCTAATTTTTCAAGCTCTTTTAAAAATTCATCTGATTGATAAAAACGATAATAAGATTCATCAATATCAGTTACTGCAGCAAGATTAAACATAGAATAATCCAAAAAACCTATACCTATTTCTTTTGCATATTTTAACAATAAATTCATATGGTGATAGTTATCTTTCGTAACTACCATATTTAGCATAATATCAGTTCCGGTATTTTTAGCTTTATCTGTTAATAATCGTAAATTTTTATCTAATAAATTAAAATCGGATTTTTTTCGGATTGAATTATAAACTACATCTAAACCATCAATTGATACTTGAATGGTATCTATTTTTCCTAACAAATTTTCTACTTTTTCATTGAAATTGGGAATCACAGCATTTGTAGAAACAGAAATGATAATTCCTTTGTTCTTTTGCTTTATATAATCCACGATTTCGTGGATTTCTTTATACAGAAAAGTTTCGCCTAATCCTGTTAAGCCAATAGAATCTAAATAAGGCCAAGTTTCATCAATAATCTGCTTTGCCATTTTTTTATTCATACTCCCTTTAGCCATTGCATTTCCGAATTCATATTCTCTCGGACAGGTGGTACAAGCCAGATTACAAAGGTTAGTTAACTCTAACATTATAGTGGAGGGATAAGCAACTTTTGTTGTTTTGATACTCTTGTAATAATAATGTAAGATCTTATTCGAAATATATAAAAAGAAATATTTACCATTTGGAAGATATCTTAACCTTTTCAGGGCTTTCTTTAGTTTTCGTTTGTTCATTTTATTGACTAATATCCTTGAAAATAAAAAAGTTAAAATTTATAACGAAGTAGAGAAAACCCCAAAATTATAATCTTCATAAGTAATAGTATCAGCCCCATTTTGTAATCTTAAATTGTGAATTTTTATAGTATGTTTATAACCGGTAATTTTGTTTTTATCATCTAAAATTGCTATAGATGATACATATATATAACTGTCCGTGCCGGCGACTCCGTTCCAAGTCTTAATTGTATTGGGAGAAGTGGGTGGTATTGCTTGACAAAAATAATTGCTTCCTAATGCGCCATCAAAAATTCTGTATTGCGTATTGGTAGCACTTATATTCAATTTCCTGTCAGAAGTTGTAAGACTATTTTGAATGATGTTGGTGTCTAATTGCAATATCAATACCTCAGTTTTATCCGAATTAGTTCTGTAAACTACATAAGTACCACAAGTATTCACAGCTTCATTGAAAGTAAAAGAGGGTATAATAAAATCTCCGTTGTCGCAAGAAACTGAAATTATTGTTATAAAAAAAAGAAACATTTTTTTCATTAAATGTAAGTTTTATGTTTTTTTTACGTTTAAATTTTAATGTGGGAACTCGTTGCTCACATCTTTACAATCACTTGACGAATCGCCACTAAATGGGTCAATAGGTTTTCTAAATAATCTAATCTCAACATGTTGGCACCGTCTGATTTGGCAATACTCGGATCGTAGTGAGTTTCTAAAAAGAGTCCATCTACGCCAATAGCGATTCCGGCGCGCGCTATAGTTTCTATCAGTTCAGGTTTACCACCCGTTACACCACTGCTTTGATTAGGTTGTTGCAATGAATGAGTAATATCTAAAACCGTTGTCGCAAATTGTTGCATTTCGGGAATGCCACGAAAATCTACTACCATATCTTGATAGCCGAACATACTTCCTCTGTCCGTAACCATCACATTTTGATTACCACTTTCTTGCACTTTCACCACGGCGTGTTTCATTGATCCGGGACTCATAAATTGTCCTTTTTTGATGTTGATCACCTTGCCGGTAACAGCTGCGGCTACCAACAAATCGGTTTGACGGGCTAAAAAAGCCGGAATTTGCAAAATGTCAACGTAAGCAGCTGCCATAGCAGCATCACTTTCTTTGTGAATATCGGTAATGGTGGGTATGTTGAATTCCCTTCCCACTTTTTCCAAAATTTTCAAAGCTTTTTCATCTCCAATGCCGGTAAAACTATCTAATCGCGAACGGTTGGCTTTTTTAAAACTCCCTTTAAATACGTAAGGAATTTTCAATTTATCCGTGATGGCAACCACTCTTTCAGCAATCCGCATTGCCATTTCTTCACCTTCTATGGCGCAAGGTCCCGCTAAAAGAAAGAAATTTCCGGAATCAAGGTTTTTTATCTTTGAAATAGTATTGAGATTCATTTTATTGATTTTAAAAGTTCGACAAACTTATAAATACTTATTTAATGTTAGTTACATTTCTTCATTAGTATGTTACATTTTATTTTTTATGGTAACAATTTTTTCGATGGTTTACAAAATTCTTAATTCAACTCAGTGAATTCATCTGCAAAGACAAGATAAATTAAGGCACCTTTAACCTCATTATCCTAATTTGCTTAATTAACCTCGCCCACGCTGAAGTATGATTTTCACTCCGATAGCTATCGGATTGCGGTTCCGATACCACGCCTATTGCGTGGGAATCACTGCATTCAGCCCAATTACTCAATTAACCTATTTTGCCCAATTAACTTAATAACCTAATTCACTGAAGATTCAATATTTATGATAGTGGTAAACATAACTCATATAACTCAATCTACAAAAGTCAAAAATAGCCAATGAAGGATTATGTTGTTTGTTAATTTTTTCTAATTTTTTTCCATACAATTTATGAAAAAAAGCTAAAAAGTAAGTAATGCCTAATCTTTTAGAATTAACAAAAACCTTGAGCAACTTATTGACTTTTGGGTTGATAATGCCTTTTTGATGTAATTGCAGGAGATTTTCAACCGCTATTTTTGTTTTTTCTAAGAATACTTCATTTTCTTCAATTCCAGTGTGAAATATCGGATTATTGATGTGACGTACTTCAATTCCGTTTTTCAACAAATCAAAACTAAAGACAGCATCTTCATGACCGTATTTTTTGATATTCGGATTTAATCTCACTTTGTCAAAAACTGATTTATGTATAAGTGTATTAGAGAGTAATAAAGTGAGGTAGGGTTTTTTTACACGCTCATCAACCGGAATTTTTTCTCTTTTCGTGCCATATTTATATCTCAAATAATTATCCGAAGTCAAATCGACCAATCTGTAATCTATTCCTCCAAAAACAACAGGTTTTGCATCGGGTTCTTTTATTGTTTTTACATAATTTTCGATATAGGAATCAGAAGAAGGAAAGGTGTCGGCATCAATAAAAAGTAACCATTCATATTGTGCTGTGTCAACCAACAGATTGCGAATGGAGCTGCGTCCCAAATTTTTCTCTTGCTTGATTAATCTGACTTTAGGGTTTTTTCCCAAATGAACTTTAGGTTTAATTTCCGTAGTAGATGCATCGTCTACACAAATAATTTCATATTCGATTTTTACTTTATGAAATTGTTTCAACAAAGCATCAACTAATATCGAACAGTCAATATTATATACAGGAATTAAAACCGAAAGCACTTTAATTCGGGATTTTTTTCACTACTTCAAACAATTTTCCTTCTTCGCATTTGATAGTAGGATGTTCATAGGATAAAATCATAGAATAATCGTGAGTTGCCATGAGAATGGCAGTTCCTTTACGGTGAATTTCTTGGAATAATTCCATGATTTCCATAGACGTACGCGGATCAATATTACCCGTGGGTTCGTCAGCCAATAATAATTTGGGATGATTGAGCAGTGCTCTGGCAATTGCTAAACGCTGTTGTTCTCCACCCGATAATTCATAAGGTTTTTTGAATTTTTTGTCTATCAAATTGACCAAATTCAACACTTCATCAATTCTTTTCTCAATTTCTATTTGAACCTTCCATTCAGTTGCTTTGAGTACAAATTCTAAATTTTGAAAAGCATTCATATCATTAATCAATTTAAAATCTTGAAAAACGATTCCTAATTTCCTTCTTAAATACGGTATTTCCTGGTTTTTTATCTCTTTAAGGTTGAATCCAGCAACCTGAGCTTTGCCCTCTTTTAATTCCAAATCGGCGTAAAGAGTTTTCATCAAGCTGCTTTTTCCACTCCCTGTTTTGCCGATTAAATAATAAAATTCTCCCGGAAAAACTTCCAAATCCACATCGGACAATATTAAATGTTCCTCTTGATAGATGGAAACATTTTCTAATTTAACTATAGCTTCTGGCATAAAAATTGATTTTTTACAAAGGTATATTTTTTGTGTCAAATTGCATTGTTATAAAGTATAAAGTTTTCTTTCGAAACAATTTTTAGTTTTATTTTCGTTTCTATATTAGTTTTTCTAATTTTGAAATTTGTTAATCAATTCAAAAAACACACATTATGTTTAGAAGCTTTTCTTTATCCATCTTCATGCTTTTAATATTAAATACGACTCCTATTTTTTCCCAAAAAACGGCTTATTACACCAATGATTTAAGTAATTATTACCATGCCTTGGAATTGTATCACAACAATGCTTATACGGCTTCAAAGCAGGCATTTACCAATGTAAGAGACCAATTTGAGCCCTTTTCTGAGATGAGAGCCAATTGCGATTACTATATCGCCAATTGCGCTGTTCGGTTGGATGATCAAAATGCCGACGCTTTGATTGCGAATTTTGTCGATAAATATCCCAATAGTACTAAGCGCAATGATGCTTTTCTCGATGTGGCTTATTACTACTACGACACCGGAAAATACGCACAAGCACTAAAATGGCTCAAAAGAGTAAACGCTAAAAATTTGCCGCATAATGCCTATGAAAACTATATGTTTAAATATGGTTATGCCTTGTTTGCTACCGGAAATCTCACAGAGTCAAAGAAATATTTTGTTCAACTGTTAGATTCCGAAACATACGGAGCGCAGGCAAAATACTATTATGGTTATGTAGCTTACGAACAAGATGATTATGAAAATGCAGACAAGTATTTAGGTCAGGTTTCGCAAGATGCTCAATATAAAAAAGACGTTTCGTATTATATGGCGGATATGAATTTTAAATTGGGTAAATTTCAACAAGCCATTGAGTCGGGTTTGCCTTTGTTGAAGTCTGCATCGCCTGCTGAAAAATCGGAAATCAATAAAATAGTAGGGGAGAGCTATTTCAATTTGGGTCAATACGATAAAGCAATTCCTTATTTGAAAGAATACAAAGGGAAAATAGGCAAATGGACCAACACGGATTATTATTTATTAGGCTATTCCTATTACAAACAAAACGATTATCCTAAAGCCATCGAACAATTCAATAAAATCATCGATGGCAACAATGCCGTTGCTCAAAACGCCTATTATCACTTGGCGGAATGTTATTTAAAAACCAATAAAAAACAAGAAGCACTCAATGCCTTTAGAAACGCATCGCAAATGGATTTTAAACCCCAAATTCAAGAAGATGCTTATTTGAATTATGCCAAATTGAGTTACGAAATTGGCAATCCGTATGAAAATGTGGCTGATGTATTGCAAACTTTTGTAAAACGTTATCCCAATTCACCCGAAAATAAAAATGTAAAAAAACTTATTGTCAGTGCTTATGTAACGGCAAATGATTATGAAGGGGCTTTAAAATATATGGAAACCGAAAAATTGAATATCAAAAACGAAGTGTATCAAAAAGTAGCATTTCAGCGTGGCGTTCAATTGTTCAACGAAACCAAATATGAACCGGCTATCAATGTTTTTAATAAATCATTGACGAATAGGGTAAATCCAATTTACACTGCCAAAGCTACTTATTGGAAAGGAGATGCTGCATATCAACTCAATAATTTTTCTGAAGCCATTCAAGATTTTATTAATTTCAAGAGTTTAAATGATGCAAATAAAACAGAAGAATTTCAATCTATTGATTACCAATTGGGTTATGCCTATTTTAAGAAAAAAGATTATACACAAGCCGCCGATGCTTTTAGTAAATACATCAAAAATACGAATGCAACTTTAGAAAAACGAAACGATGCTTTTTTGCGTTTGGGTGATACTTATTTTGTAACTTCACAATATACCAAAGCAATTGATGCCTATCAAAATGCTGCCAAGTTAGTAAGCAAAACAGCAGATTATGCGTTATTCCAAGCTGCGGTAAGCAATGGTTTTATAAACAAAAATGATCAAAAAGTGAGTATGTTGAACCAGTTGATTTCATCCTATCCAAAGTCAGCTTATGTTGATGAGGCATATTACGTGTTAGGAACTACTTATACTTCTATGAATCAGGATGTAAAAGCGTTAGCATCTTATGATAATTTAATAAAAAATTACCCTAAAAGTAGTTTTGTTCCGAGAGCTTTGCTGAAAAAAGGATTGATCTATTACAACGACAACCAACCGGACAAGGCTTTAGAAGTTTATAAATTAGCCGTAAAAAACTACCCTAATTCCCCCGTAGCACAAGAAGCAGTTCAGAATGCACGACAAATATATATTGACACCGGAAGGGTGGATGAATACGCCGCTTGGGTTAAAAATTTGGATTTTGTCAATGTGAGCAATACGGAGTTAGACAACGATATGTATGAAGCAGCCGAAAAACAATTTGTAATGAATGAGTATGCCAAATCTATTCCGGCATTTAAAAAATATTTACAAAGTTTTCCTAACGGAATACACGCTTTACAAGCTCATTTTTATTTGGCTCAAGCTTTGGAAAATCAAGGGCAGAAAGATGAAACCCTGATTCACTATCAATTTGTAGCCAACCAATCACAAAATGAATTTACAGAACAAGCCTTGGTAAAGCTGTCTCAAATTTATCTCGATACTAAAGATTGGAGCAAGGCTACTCCGATTTTGCAAAAATTGGAACAAGTAGCCGATCATTCGCAGAATGTGTTGTATGCCCAGAGTAATTTGATGAAATCGTATTACAATAGTGAAAACTATGCCCAAGCAGTGATTTATGCTGACAAAGTGCTGAAAAATAGTTTGGTGGATAATAAAGTAAAAGCCGATGCTCAAATCATCATTGCACGTGCAGCCGTAAAATCAAATGATATGTCCAAAGCCCGAAGTGCATACAAGCAATTGGAAGGTGTAGCTACAGGAGAACTCAAAGCAGAAGCCTTGTATTATGACGCCTTTTTTAAAAATCAAGAGGGTGATTATAAAAATTCTAATTCAGTAGTACAAAAAATAGCATCAGATTATGCTTCCTATAAATATTGGGGTGCAAAAGGATTAATTGTAATGGCTAAGAATTTTTATGGATTAAAAGATGCTTATCAAGCCACTTATATTCTGGAAAGTGTAATCAAAAATTTTACTCAATATCAGGATGTGGTAACAGAAGCCCAAACGGAATTGAAAAAAATAAAATCAGAACAAGCCAAAACCAATGATTCAGTAATCGAAGATTAAGTACTTATTCACAATGCAAACAATTCAAAATATAAATCAAAAATTTATGCTTCGTAAAGTCTTATTATTAAGTGTTTTATTATTGAGCTTTTCAGCCCTAATAGCTCAAAAACCTAAAGACACCCTTTCTACCGAAGTAATAGAAGTAGTTAAGCCTTATGTTCCTACCATTGCGGATTCATTTAAAATAAATGATGTGCCGAGCAATTCGGAAGAAGTAGTAGAAAAGGATAGTATTACCTATCAAATAAATTCGGTCCCGGTGGCTTCTACATTTACACCTAATAAAGGGAAGGCTAAATCCGTAGTAAAGCCTGAAAAAATAAGATTATATGACAATTATATATCGGCAGGATTTGGCAATTATACATCTCCCTTATTAAATGGGTATTTAAAAACGTATCCACAACGCGATAGTGAATTGGGATTTATTTTTAATCATCATTCTTCAAAAGGAGGAATAAAAGAGGTAAGATTAGCTGATGCCTATTCAGATACGGATGCCAATGGGTACTATAAAATGGAGGATAATCAAATGGTTTGGCGCTTGGGATTGAATTTAATACACGGAAAATACAATTATTACGGGCTACCGGAAAACCAAACTTTTTCTCAAGAATTATTGAATAAAATTGATCCGAAACATTCTTATTTTGGATTAGGAGTAATTGGAGCTATTGATTTTTCAGAAAGCATAGTCTCAGAAGGAAAGGTGTTAATGAGTACATTTTCCGATAATTTTGGAAGTAGCGAACAACATTTTAGAGTTCAACCTAAATTAGAGTTACCCATTGCTACCGAAAGAATCAATTTTGAATTTGATTTAGAATATTTGAAAGGTAATTCTTATCAACAATATCACGGGGGCGATGGTCAGAAATATAAATACTTCAATCTGGGAGTAACTCCCAATTTTGAAATATTACGAGAACAGTTGAGTATTAATCTGGGGGTTAAACTCTATTTTATTGCCAATATGGGTCATAAAACAGCAGATGTTAAGGCTTATCCGAATGTGGATGCTTCCTATCAATTGATCCCGGAAGTATTGACTGTATTTGCTGGAGCAGGAGGAGGAATATACAACAATACTTATGAAGAATTGCTGACAGAAAATCCTTATCTTTCCCCTACTTTTTATAGTGTACCGACCGATGAAAAATATAAGTTTTACGGTGGTGTAAAAGGAAAAATTGCCAGCAATATGGGCTATGTGTTTACCGGTTCTTATGCCAAGAAAGATAACTTACCTTTAATGCAACTCAATCCTTCTTTATCCAACGGCATTGATGAAGTAAAACCGTATCAATTGGGTAATTCATTTCAAATATTATATGATATTGCCGAAGTTATTGCTTTAGAAGGCGAATTAACCTTTGATTTTTCAAAACAATTTACTTTTGGGGGCAATGCCAATATGTCCTTTGTTAATTTGCAAATGCAAAAAGAGAATTGGAATATAACTTCGCTGAAAGCCAATGTTTTTGCAGATTACCACCACGATAAATGGAAAGGTGTAGCACGACTTTTTATGATGACGGATAGAAAAGATATTAACTCTGCTTATCCTATAGATTTAACGGTTTTTCCGGAAGTGGTTACCGCCGGGACGTATTTAGATTTGAATGCTGAAATGGCTTATTCATTTTCCGAAAGATTAGCCGCATTTGCTAAAGCCAACAATTTACTGACCACCCATTATAAACGCTATTACAATTATCCGGTACAAGGATTGCAAATTATAGCAGGAATAACCTATAAATTTGATTTGTAAGAGATTATAATTTTGAATTGTGATTATATAAAATCTAACCTAATGGGTTAAACCCCTTTTTTATGAATAAAACCTTGCCACGCCTTAAAGGGCGTGGCAAGGTTTTTAATTTAGTCTAAATCATCCTTTTATTAAACACTTGTAAGATTAGTCAAAACAAATTGTTTGAAAAAAACTCAAACTAAACTTACTTAATAATTACTGGTCCTTGGAAATTAACTTTAAAAGTTTCGATCAATTTACCTTCGGAATACAATCCTATTTTAAGCCGTTCTTTAGATGATTTTAAATCATTTTTGTCAATTTTAACAACTAAAGTCCCAATAGTTTTTTCTTGAACCGGTATATTTCGATGATCACCTGAATTACTTTCAATGTTTCCTTTATGTGATAAAAGTTTAAGAGTTATATCTTTTATTTCGTGCGTGCCTTTGTTAATCACTTTATATTCGTAAAAATTACTGATTGTATTTCCTTCCGTTATAAAGGTTTGACCTGCTAATCTTAACATTACGGTTTCAGAGCTACCTCGGAAAATGAGCATAGCAGTTAAAAGTGCCATAACAGCTGTTAATACAAAAGTATAGAACCACAATCTTGTTGTGAATTTGAATGGAATTCCCTTTTCAATCATATCTTCTGATGCGTATCTGATCAAACCGCGCGGTTTTTCAATTTTATCCATCACAGCATCACAAGCATCAATACAAGCAGTACAGTTGATACATTCTAATTGCGTTCCGTTTCTGATGTCAATTCCGGTAGGACACACTACTACACACTGTTTACAGTCAATGCAATCGCCAAAACCTTCTGCATCGCGATCTTGACCTTTTTTGAATTTGGCTCTTCCGCTCTTACTTTCACCACGTACAAAATCGTAGGCAACATTGATGGAATTATTATCCAATAAAACCCCTTGTAAACGTCCGTAAGGGCAAACTATAATACAAACTTGTTCTCTAAACCAAGCAAAAATGAAATAGAATACGGAAGTAAAAATTAGTAAAATAACAAATGTTTTAAAGTGAGCACCGATTCCTTCTTTGATATATAAAAGTAATTTATCACTTCCATTAACATATGCAAAAAAGACATTACTTATTATAAAAGATATAGCGAAGAAAACGACAAATTTCAATAATCGTTTTCCTATTTTTTCAAAGTTCCATTCTTGGTTTCTTAATTTTATTTGAGCTGGTCTGTCACCATCGATTAAATATTCAATTTTACGGAAAATCATTTCCATAAAAATGGTTTGAGGACATAACCATCCACAAAAAATTCTTCCAAATACTACAGTAAATAGAATGATAAAAATTACGGATAATCCGGTAGATAATGCAAAAAGGTGGAAATCTTGAGGAAAAAAAGGAAAACCAAAAATACTAAATTTACGTTCTAATACATTAAATAAAAGAAATTGAATTCCATTGACTTTTATAAAAGGTGCAATAAAAAGAAAAGCCAGTAAAAACCAACTTAATAGGTTTCTCCAATTATAATATCTCCCTTTTGGTTTTTGAGGATGAATATAATTTCTATGCCCTTGTTGGTCAATAGTACCTATAGAATCGCGAAAACTTTCGTTAAATTGAGTACTCATAATAAAAAAATTTATATTAAGATATACAAAAATATATTAAATGATTTGAATAAGTGGTAACAAGTGATACAAAAAAAAAGGTTGTTTAAATAAATAAACAACCTTTTGTTAGTAAAATCTTAAAATTAGGTGCTTATTTTTCTAATCTTAAAGCCATTCTTCTGTCAGATGCTCTTTCATCATCCGAAGCTTTTTCGTCCACTTTGGCAAATTGTTCACCATAACCTTCTGCTCCGGTTACTTGTGAACCAACGCCTAATTTTGTCAATTCAGCTTTAATAAAGTCGGCTCTTTTTTGAGAAAGCGCTTTATTACCGGTATCATCACCTACTTTATCAGTGTAACCACCAATTTTTACTTTTACAGCAGGATTAGCTTTTAAAATTTTGGCTAAATTTTCTAATTGACCTTGAGAATCGGCAGTAATTTTATCTGCAGAACCCATTTCAAAAGTGATGTTGTCAAAATCAAACCATTTTTCTTTTAAAACTTCCGGAGTTGCATTCTTAAACTCATCAGAAGCAACAAAAGTTAATAATTGATCTTCAATACCGCCTTTGAAAACATTCAATTTTTCACCATTTACGTCAAGAGTTGCAGCTTCTTTGGCAGCGGCAGTAGCTCCTTCACCACCCACTTTAACTCCATTTTCCCATAAATCTCCCTCGGGAGCTTTACCTGCAACAAAGTTTTTTTGTAAAGAAAGCACATAACTGGCTAACAATTGACGGTCCTCTTTAGAAATGGTAGATTCCCAAGCCACCATGCCTTTACCGGGACGCCCTCCTTTAGCTAAAGTATTGAGTACACTTTTTATATCTCCACCGAGAATCCAGTTTTTGTCTGTTAAGTTAGGACCAACAGCACCGGCACCGGTAGGTAGGTGACAAGCTACACAAGTTTTATCTGTAAATAGTTGTTTCCCTTTGGCTAAACTTGCTTCGTCAGTTAGTTGTGGTAAATCAACATCAGAAAATAACTCAGGATGTGCTGCTTTGTATTCGGCAAATTCAGCAACTTCTCCATCATATTCGTTATATTGATTATATCTGCCGAATACCCATGTTGAAGCTAAATAGAATATAGAAACACCAATAGTGATATAAAACCCCCATACCCACCAAGGTGGTAAAACGTTGTCCAATTCTTTAATTCCGTCATAGTCGTGGTCGAGCATTACATCTTCTTCTCGACCTAATTCGTTCGCTTTGGTAAGAGATTTGATTAATCTTTGCCAAACACTCATATTTTGATTGTTACTCATGTTTTTTAATTGTTATTTAAAAGGTTATCATCATTTTCATCTAAAGGAAGCTCTGCATTTTCCTTCATATAGTTCTTTTTTAGAACAAATGCATAAACGACCATGCTTACAAATACGCCTAAGAAAATCAAAGTGGCAATAATTTGATAGATGCCGATACCTTCAATGGTATCAAAATGATGTTTAATAAAACTTAACATTATTTTTGAGCTGTTTGAGTGGTTTTAACATCATTACCCAAACGTTGCAAATAGGCAATCAAAGCAACAATTTCTTTATCTTGCATGTTGGCTTCTGCATAGTTCTTCACATACTCAGGATCTTGTCTCAAAGATTGCTCTATGGATTTAGCTTGTTCCTCCAATTTAGCTTTGGCTCCTGCTATTTCTTCATCAGTATAAGGAACACCTAATATTTTCATTGTTTTCATTTTAGCTTCTATCATACTGTAATCCAATTTAGTGTCAAACATCCATGGATACATAGGCATAATAGAACCCTCAGAAGTCAAACGAGGATCGTACATGTGGTTGAAATGCCAGTTGTCATTGTATTTACCTCCTTCTCTGTGTAAATCAGGTCCTGTTCTACGAGATCCCCATAAGAATGGAAAGTCATAAATGTATTCACCTGCTTTTGAATACCCACCATCACCTGCTTTAGGAGCATAACGTTCTACTTCACTTCGGAATGGTCTAACCAATTGAGAGTGACAGTTATTGCAACCCTCACGGATATAAATATCTCTTCCTTCCAACTCAAGTGGCGTATATGGTTTTACTGCAGCAATTTTTGGTATTTGAGTTTCTTTAACTAATAAAGGTATAATTTGCACGGCACCACCCACTGCAGTAGCTAATAAAGCTAAAACTGTAAATAAAACAGCTTTTCTTTCTAACCAAGCATGCAAACCTTCTTTTGTGGCACGCGTTCCACTGATTTTTTCTAAAGGAGCTGCTTCAGCCAATTCATCTTCAACGGTTTTACCTTTTGCGGTCATTACTACATTATAAGCTAATAATATAAAACCGGTAAAATATAAGGTTCCGCCAAATGCGCGCATCGCATACATAGGGATGATTTGCGTAACAGTTTCTAAGAAATTGCCATAAGTTAATGTTCCATCCGGATTAAATTGTTTCCACATGAAAGCCTGCGCAAAACCGGCAATATACAATGGCATAGAATAAAATAAGATACCAATGGTTCCTATCCAAAAATGGACATTGGCTAATTTAGTGGAATATAACTCTGTTTTGTATAGTTTTTTCACTAACCAATAGATCATACCGGATAATAAGAATCCATTCCATCCTAATGTTCCGATGTGAACGTGACCTACGATCCAATCTGTAAAGTGAGCAATGGCATTTAAGTTTTTGAAAGACAACATAGGACCTTCAAAAGTGGCCATACCATAAGCAGTGATAGCAACCACAAAGAACTTTAAAATAGGATCTTCACGTACTTTATCCCAAGCACCACGTAAAGTCAATAAACCGTTGATCATACCTCCCCATGACGGGAATATTAACATAACTGAAAATACGGTTCCTGTATTTTGAATCCATTCAGGCAATGAGCTGTATAATAAGTGGTGAGGACCTGCCCAAATGTAAATAAATATCAAAGTCCAAAAGTGAATGATTGATAATCTGTAAG
Source organism: Polaribacter sp. (assembly GCA_020740485.1). GTDB lineage: Bacteria > Bacteroidota > Bacteroidia > Flavobacteriales > Flavobacteriaceae. Next base: position 52,689 of record DYMN01000001.1, read on the forward strand.
AATAAATAGGACGATTAGCTGCTTTTGGTAAGAAATAATACATCAAACCGAGCATAGGAGTGGTTAAGAAGAAAGCTACTGCATTATGACCGTACCACCATTGAACCATGGCATCTTTAACCCCTGAATATACAGAGTAACTTTTCCAACTCGATAAAGCGATAGGTAATTCTAAGTTATTGACAATGTAAAGCATTGCTATAGTTACCAATGTAGAGATATAGAACCAAATGGCTACATAAATATGACGTTGACGTCTTTTTAGCAAAGTTCCAATCATGTTGATACCCATCACTACCCAAATTAAGGTAACGGCTATATCAATAGGCCATTGTAGTTCAGCATATTCTTTTGAAGAGCTGTAACCTAAGGGCAATGTGATCGCAGCGGCAACGATAATTAATTGCCACCCCCAAAAATGTACCAATCCCAAAAATCTACTGTACATTCTGGTTTTCAACAAACGTTGCATTGAATAGTACATTCCGAGGAAGAAACCATTCCCTACAAAAGCGAAAATAGCAGCATTGGTATGTAAAGGTCTTAAACGTCCAAATCCTAACCAAGGTTGCGCACCCGCAAAGGTTAAATAGTTAGGAAACAGGAATAAGAAAGCCACTAACAGACCAACTAACATCCCGACAACTCCCCAAAGGACAGTTGCCCAGAAGAACAACTTCACAATTTTGTTGTCGTAATAAAATTGTTGTTTTTCCATACTTAAAATTGATTAATTAATATTTGATTGAGTTAAATTATTGTTTTACAGTATTACTGCCGGTTTCATCAATTACTTTTTCTTCCTTTTTTTCTTCTTTTTTAGGTTCTTTTACCAATTCATCATCAAATAGCATTCTGACTGATGGGGTATACATATCATCATATTGTCCTTTTTTTACATTTACAAAAAATAAAAAAAGAAAAATGCCGGCTATGATTACCGTAATAAACATGGTTAAATACAACATTTCCATTTTTTAGATTCTAATTATAGATGGCATTAATATGCAAAAATAAATATATTTTCTAAAAAAAATATGACAAAAGTCATACTCAATCGGTGTAATGCTAATTATTTACTTTTTTGGGCTGCTAAGTTGGTCAATAAGGTTACAAAAACTACAATACTTATAGAACTAATAGGCATTAAAATAGCAGCAACTATTGGCGTAAGTTGTCCTGTTACAGCAAAATACAATCCAAAAAAGTTATATAAGAAGGAAATTCTAAAACTCCATTTAACAATTTGGATGGTTTTTTGCGATAATGTTAAAAAATTAGGTAATTTGTTGAAAAGTTTTGCATCTAATATCCCATCGCAAGCCGGTGAGAATACATTTACATCTTCCGATATAGCTATTCCAACATTACTTTGTGCTAAAGCACCCGCATCATTCAGACCGTCACCAATCATCATGACGTTTTTTCCTTGTTCTTGTAGTTTTTTAACAAAATCTAATTTGTCTTGAGGGGTTTGGTGAAATAAAAGGGAGGTGTTGTGAGGTAACATTTTTTCTAACGCTGATTTTTCTCCTTCATTGTCGCCGGATAGGATGCTTAAAGTGTATTTTTTGTCTAATTCATTAAATACATTTTCAATACCGGTTCTGTAAACGTTTTTACTGCGATAAAACCCTTTTATTTCTTCATCGATTTTGATAAATATGATTGTGTTGATATTTTGTTCCAATTTTGTATCGACGAAATAGGCTGAACCAATTTTAATAGCATGACCTTGTATGATTCCACTTATGCCTTTGCCTAAAACTTCTTGATAATCTTCAATTTTGTCGAGATAAGGTTCTGCGTTTATGGCATCATTTAATGCCCTGCTCAAAGGATGATTGGAAGAGCGTATTAAGGTTTTAATTAATTTTAGCTCAATTTCCGTTAAGGATTTTCCTTCAAAAATGAGTGAGTTGGCATCATTTGTGGAAATAGTGCCGGTTTTATCAAATATAATATGGTCTACTTTATTCATTTTTTCGATAACATCCGCATTCTTGAGATAGAATTTTTTGTATCCGAAAATGCGAAGCATATTGCCCAAAGCAAATGGAGCAGATAGTGCTAATGCACAAGGACAAGCCACTATTAATACTGCAGTCATAATCTCTACCGCTCTAATTCTGTCAATAAAAAACCAATAAGCACCTGCCAATAGGGCTATAATTAATATGACTACTGTAAAATACTTGCTATAATTATTGGTTACGGTTTTTAAATCATTTTTTGGAATGTCTTTGTTAAATACGTCATTACTCCACAATTCGGTCAAATAACTTTCTGATATTTTATTGATTACATCTATTTCAATTGCTCCACCCACTTGTTTTCCACCGGCATAAACCTTTTCTCCATTCCCTTTATACACCGGCTTGGATTCACCGGTAACAAAACTGTAGTCCAAATAGCCATCCCCGTGAATGAGGATCCCGTCCACCGGTATCAATTCTTCATTTCTTATCAGCAAACGGTCACCTTCTTTTACATCTTGAACCGGAATGGTTTCTTCTTTTCCTTTGTCTATTTTTGTAACTGCAATAGGAAAATAGGAACGATAATCTCTTTCAAAGGACAAAAAATTATAGGTTTTTTGTTGGAAAAATCTACCGAGTAATAAGAAAAAAACCAATCCTGTTAAACTGTCAAAATAGACTTCGCCTTGAGGAATAAAGGTTTCATAAGCACTATGCAGAAATAACACAGAAATGCCCAAAGCCAAAGGAACATCTACACTTAATATCCCTTTTCTCAAACCTTTGATAGCGGTCAAAAAATAGTCTTTAGCCGAATATACTACGACAGGAATAGACAAAACCAACATCATCAAACGAAACATCAATTGATATTGATTGAGCCAAAATTCATCTTTTTCAAAATAACCCGGAAATGCCAATAACATTACGTTTCCAAATGCAAAACCGGCATAACCTAATTGATAAATTAAGGTTTTATCTACTTTTTTAGCACTTTTGTCGGCATCTTCCAAACTGATATAAGGTTCGTAAGCTATAGAAGTCAACAATTCGACTACTTGTTTTAAACTGATTTCTTTTGCTTTATAAGTAATTCTGACCGTTTTATTGGGAAAATTAACCAACGAATTGGCAATATTCGCATTGAGTTTTTCCAAATTTTCTAATACCCAAATACAAGCAGCACAATGTATGGATGGAATATAAAACTCCACTACTGAAGTTTCTCCGTCGGAGAATTCAATAATTTTTTTTGCAATTTCTTCATTATCCAAGTAATCATATTTGCCTTTTATTTCCTTTGGAACTTGACCTGGCGTTTTTTCTAAATCGTAATAGCAACTTAATTCGTTTTGATTCAATATTTCATAGACCGTCTTACATCCATTGCAACAGAAACATTTCTCATTAAAATAAACAGGGTTTTTTCCACAATCCAAACCACAATGGTAACAAGTATTTTCCGACATATAAAAAAGTTTGATAATAGTTTTACAAAAATATGATAAATATCAATTTTTTATCTATTTTTGTAACTACAAAATTACACAATTCTAAAATATTATAACTATGGGTGCTTGTGAACATTGCTTCATAAAAAATGAAAATGAATTTAGTACGCTGATATTTGAAGAGTTAGAGATGTTTACACGTAGTAAAACTACCCTAAATATTAAAAAAGGGGAGAACATCGTTACAGAAGGTCACGTAATGAATGGGGTGTATTGCTTAAGAAGTGGAAAGTGCAAAATGAGTAAACTCAACACCAACGGTAAGAGCCAAATCATAAAATTTATCAATCAAGGCGACTTAATAGGACAACGTTCCATTTTAAGTGATGAACCTGCCGGACTAACCATAACGGCTTTGGAAGATATGCAAGTTTGTTTTATTCCTAAGTCTAAAGTAATGCAAGCTATAAAGGAAAATCCCTCTTTTTCACTTCGTTTGATGAAAAATGTATCGCATCAGTTAAACGAAGCCAACAGCTCAATTTCTATGATGGCACAAAAGACCGTAAGAGAAAGATTGGCAGAGATATTATTACATTTGCACGACATTTACGGCACTGATTCTGAAGGTTATATCGATATAAAATTAACCCGTGAAGAAATTGCCAATGCTATAGGAACAGCCACAGAATCAGCTATCAGACTACTTTCTAACTATAAAAATGACGGTTATTTGGATCTGAGAGGGCGAAAAATCAAAATTACCGATGCTGAAGGTTTACGACATGCATCGGAGGGGTATGAATAAATATTGCATTTGCTGTTTTTCAATAATGAGAAACCTTAAATATATCAAGTTATAGGCTTTTTATATAATATAGATTCATAGGAATTTACGACGAATTGAATGGATATTTAATCATAATTATTTGCTTAAAATTTATGTTTATTAAAAACTATATATTGTTTTTGTTGACGATTGCTTTACTTTTTACTAGTTGCAAAAAAACAGATTCTAATATTGTAAGAGAGCAAAATCAGAATAAAGTTAAATATGCAAATGGTTTTAGTATTTATAAGAATAAAAATTACTACAAACTCATCATCCTTAGAGGATTTAAAAGCGACACGCAAAAAGCTGATTATTATTTATTTAAAGAAAATGAGCCCATTCCGGATTCTTTGAAAAAGAAACAAATCATCCGAATTCCTATTAAAAAAATTGTAGTAACCAACACTTCTCATATCCCAATGCTTGAAGCTATAAACGCCGAAAATACGCTTCAAGGTTTTCCTAATACCCGTTATATTTCATCTGTTGCTACACGTGATTTAATTAAAAAGGGTAGTATAAAAGATTTGGGCAATGAACAAGCTATGAACTTAGAGCTATTGTTAGAATTAAAACCCGATGTTTTAATTGGTTTTGGCGTGGATCAACCTTCCAAAATGTACGACAATATTTTGAAATTAGGAATTCCGGTCATTATGAATGCCGATTGGATGGAAGAAACCCCTTTGGGTAGAGCAGAATGGATTAAGCTTTTCGGTATATTATATGATAAGGGAGAAAAAGCAGATTCCATTTTTCACAGTATAGAAACAAATTATGATAATTTAAAAAAATTAGCTCAAAATGCCGTGAACCAACCTACGGTAATGAGTGGTTCACTCTTCCAAGATATTTGGTATGTACCTGCCGGTAAGAGTTTTTTAGCTCAAATGTTCAACGATGCCCATGCTGATTATTTATGGAAAGATAGTGAAGGCAATGGCAGTTTAGCACTACACATTGAAACCGTTTTTGCAAAGGCTCAACATGCCGATTATTGGATTGCTCCCGGTAATTTCACTGATTATAAAAGATTAACTCAACAGCATGCATTGATAAAAAATTTCAATTCTTTTGAAAAAAAACAGATCTATTCCTATGCCTTTCAAAAAAACGATTACGGAGGGATGACTTACTTTGAATCATCGCCCTTGCACCCTGATTGGGTTTTAAGTGATTTGATACATATTTTTCATCCGGAAATAGCCCCAAATGCTACCCTATACTATTTTAAAAAAATAGAATAGCTGCATCAAATAAGAAATCTCTATTTTAAAATAAGATAAAAGTATCAAAATTAACAAACAGGCAATTCGTAAAAATTAATTTTGTAGGTGAAAAAGGAATTGAAACTAAACCAAATATATTAACATTAATTTTTAAACTTTATGCCTGTTTTAGTAGGAAAAAAAGCACCTGAATTTTCGGCGCAAGCCGTAATCAACGGAAGTGAAATTGTAGAAAATTTTTCATTATCTCAATTTATTGGAAACAAACACGTAATTTTCTTTTTTTATCCTAAAGATTTTACTTTTGTTTGTCCCACTGAATTACATGCCTTTCAAGAGAATATTGCCGAATTCGAAAAGAGAAATGTGGCAGTAATAGCCTGTTCTACCGATACTGAACAATCACACTGGGGATGGTTACAAATGGAAAAATCGCATGGTGGAATCAAAGGAGTAAAATATCCCATCGTAGCTGACACGAACAAAACCATTTCAAAAAACTTTGATGTTTTATCCGGCGAATTCTATTACGATGAAGATGATAATCTTCACGCAGACGGTGAATTAGTGGCTTATCGCGGGTTGTTTTTGATAGATAAACAAGGAATTGTACGTCATCAAGTGGTAAACGATATGCCATTAGGCAGAAGTGTGGATGAAGCCCTTCGCATAGTAGATGCTTTACAATTTGTAGAAGAACATGGAGAAGCTTGTCCTGCTAACTGGAGTGCTAAAAAAGAAGGATTAAAAGCTACACATGAAGGCATAGCTGAATATTTAACAATCAATTAATAGGAAATTACTCTAAAAACTAACTACTTTTACAATTTAACAAACTTAAAAATCAATCATAATTATGTCAAAAATCACATTAAAAGGTAATGCAATCAACACCAATGGCAATTTACCTGAAAAAGCAACTAAAGCACAAGATTTTAAATTAGTAGCACAAGACTTATCTGAAAAATCTTTAAACGATTTTAAAGGAAATAAAGTTATTTTAAACATTTTCCCAAGTTTAGACACTCCAACTTGTGCAGCATCTGTTAGACATTTTAACAAAGCGGCAAACGATTTAACCAACACGAAAGTGTTATGTGTTTCTCGTGATTTACCTTTTGCACAAGCACGTTTTTGTGGAGCAGAAGGATTAGATAACGTAATTACACTTTCTGATTTCAGAGGGGGTGCATTCGGAAAATCCTATGGTGTGGACATCGTAGATGGTCCTTTAGCCGGTTTATTGGCAAGAGCCGTTGTCGTATTAGATGAAAACGGAGTGGTAACTTACACACAATTAGTACCTGAAATTGTAGATGAGCCAAACTACGAAGACGTATTGAGCAATTTATAAAAATTAATATTTTTATTTAAAACCCTTTTAGAATAAAACGCTGAAAGGGTTTTTTTTAGTACCATAATTTGCAACAACTTTACTATTTTTGCAAACTATTAAACAAGAGATGAATAATCAAGAATCCGGTTTTGTAAAAGGAAGAATTAAAGGCGGAATTATTGCCTTAAGAGGAGTTGTAAAGGTACTCACTACTGAGCATAGTATCATGGTGCAGATGAGTATTGCAATACTAATGAGCATTTTAGGCTTTAATGTAAAACTCACTCCTACAGAGTGGATGTTCCACGTAATAGTTTGGGGAATTATTTTTTCTGTGGAAACGCTCAATACAGCAGTAGAAAAACTATGCGATTTTGTACACGATGATTTTCACGACAGAATCGGCTTTATTAAAGATATTAGTGCCGGTGCTGTTACTTTTACTGCCCTAACGGCTTTGATTGTGGAATTGATAATTTTTATCCCAAAATTTTAGACACTAGCTCTTTTTTTCTTTTCATCCCAAATTTTGTAACCTAAATAAGCAAAAAAAGCGATAATTAATGCAACAAACACATAATCGAGAATGTGTTTCCATTCGCTATTCAACAAGTTGTCCCAATGATCTTTGAGTTTAAAACCGACCCAAGTTAAAAAAGTATTCCAAAGCCCGGCTCCTACGATGGTGTAAAGTGTGAATTTCCAAAAATTCATTTTTGCAATGCCTGCCGGAATGGAAATAAGATGTCTTACGACCGGAATAAATCTAGAAATGAATATAGTAGCATCTCCTTTTTTATTAAAATAATTTTCAGTGATATACAAATGATGTGTATCGAGCAATAGGTATTTCCCATATTTTAAAATAATCGGTCTTCCACCATAAGAACCCACCCAATAGGATAGCCAAGAACCGATGATGCTTCCCAGAGTACTAAAAAAAATAACTCCTGTCCAAGTAAATTTCTTTTGAGCAATCAAAAAACCGGCAAAAGGCATCACTGCTTCACTTGGAATTGGAAAAATCATACTTTCTAAAGCCATCAAGAAAGCAACTCCGGCATAGCCTGTAGTTCCCATAGTTGCTATCGCCCAATTGGAAATGATTTCTGTAATACTTAATGCTATCATACGTGTTTTGTTTAAGGTATGAAGTTTATTTGAATTAAATATTTCACTTCAAACACTCCATTTTTTAAATTTTACTTTTTGCTTTTTACATTTTTCTGACGTTCTTGTTGATCTTGTGCTTGTTTCATTGCATCATCTAAACGTTGGCGGAAAGCACTTTTTTTCTTTGGTGCTTCTGCTTGTTTTTTGCGTACCATTTCGTGTACCTTTTTCTCGTCAACCACATATTCTTTGATAACCCACATAATGGCAATGGTCAATAAGTTAGAAATGAAATAATACAAACTCAGTCCACTGCCGTATTGATTGAAGAAAAATAACATCATAATTGGAGAAACCCACAACATAATCTTCATCATTTTTTGCATATCAAAAGGCATTTCTTCACTTTGAGGTGGCGTCATATTGGCTTGTTGACTTTGGGTCATTTGCATATAGAAAAATATGGCAATAGATGCTAATATCGGGAACAATGCCACATGACTTCCATAAATCGGAATGTTAAAGGGTAAGTGATATATACTATCATATGCCGATAAATCATCAGCCCAAAGGAAACTTTTTTGGCGTAAATCAAAATTGGCAGGGAAAAATCTAAATAATGCAAAGAAAATGGGCATTTGCAACAAAGCGGGAATACATCCGCTGAGCATACTGACACCGGCTTTACTTTGTAATGCCATCGTTTCTTGTTGACGTTTCATAGCATTATCCTTACCCGGATATTTTTTATTAATTTCTTCCATCTCCGGACGTAACACCTTCATTTTAGCACTTGCTAAATAGGATTTGAAAACTAATGGCGATAAAACAATTTTAACAACTATGGTTAATAAAATAATAATCAACCCAAAACTTCCGATATATTTTGTCAACCAATCGAAAACCGGAATAATCAAGTATTTATTAATCCAACGAAATATGCCCCATCCCATATCTATCGAACGTTCTAAACTCAAACCTTTGTATGTTTTTAAAACATTGTAATCTGATGGTCCGAAATAGAAATTCATTGAATTATTTAAATTTCCATTGGTAATAGCCAATGGCATTTCAGTTGAAAATTTCTTTAAATAAATAGTGTCCTTTGTATCATCTTTAACTAAATTTTCCGCAGATAATTTTGCTGTTTTAATAGGATTTTTAGAAATAAGTATAGAAGAAAAAAACTGTTGACGATAAGCAATCCATTTTGTATCTTGAATTTCCTTAATTTTAGGTTTTCCTGTTGCACGTATCAAATCAAATTCATTTCCATCAAAATGATAACTCAAAACCGTGTTCATATTTTCATAACTCACACTTTTCTCAGTCCTAAATGATTTCAAATCCCATTGTAGATTTACTGGTTTTGAAGCATCTAACACATTTTCTAACCCAATGGAATTGACGTTAAAATCTAACATATAATTGTTAGGCATTAGGGTATAAACATATTCTAAATATTTACTTTCAGACACTTTAAGACGCATAGATAAAGTTTGTACGCCTTTGTCTTGTAATAATTTAGGTTCAAAGTATAAGTCTTTGGTGTTCAGTACTCTATTGTCTTTTGTATTGAAATTAAGTACAAAATTCGAATTTTTATTTTTAACTAAATAAAGTGGTTTTTTATCATAAGTCAAATACTTTTTCAATAGAATTTCATCAATTTGTCCACCTTTATTGTTGATAGTAATTTTTAAAACGTCATTTTCTAAAACGGTTTTGTGCACTTGAGCGGAAGGTAAGGATGCACTATAAGCAAATGCTCCAAATTGACTTTGAAGTTCAGCTGTTTTAAGTGAATCGACATTGGTTACAGCGGTAGTTGTGGAATCTTTAATAATTTGATTACCAAGTACTTTAGTTTTTTGGTTTACTTTTTGAATGCTGTCTGCAATTTTTTGTTCTTTGGCTTGTTTGGCTTGATCTATTTTGGTTTGTTTTGATTGTGAATAAAACATCCACAATAAAATCAACCCCATAAAAACAAAACCTAAAATGCTGTTTAAATCAAATTTTTTATTCTCCATGATTATTGTATAAAAAAACTATATGTCGCTTAAAAATTTAAAAGGTTGCAAATATATGAAAATGTTTTAGTGGTTTCAAGTTTCAAGTTTCAAATTTCAGGTTGAGCGAAGCGAAATGACGATAGTTGGAAATCACGCTCATACCAATTCGTGATTTTCAACATGGCGTGAGCGTTGTTTCAAGTTTCTTTTCTCCAGCCTTTGGATGAATTTTTGTTTTACTTCAATATTTTCTATAATTGAGTGCTGCTTGAATAAAGCTAACGAAGAGCGGGTGCGGATTGAGTACTGTACTTTTATATTCCGGATGATATTGAACTCCAACAAACCAAGGATGATTTTCCACTTCTACTACTTCCACCAATTTGGTTTCAGGATTACGCCCAACCGCTTTTAATCCAGCTTTCTCAAATGCTTCAAGATATTGATTATTAAATTCGTAGCGATGTCTGTGTCGTTCTTTAATCAATTCAGATTTATAAGCATTGTAGGTTTTAGAATCTTTGTCCAATTCGCATTTCCATTCACCCAAACGCATTGTTCCACCTTTGTCGGTTATAGTTTTCTGTTCATTCATCAAATCAATAACAGGAAATGGGGTATTTTCATCCATTTCAGTTGAATTGGCATTTTCTAAATGCAATACATTTCTGGCATATTCAATAACAGCCATTTGCATACCCAAACAAATTCCGAAGAAAGGAATATTATTATCTCTTGCAAATTGTACTGCTTTGATTTTACCTTCGATTCCACGTGAGCCAAAGCCGGGAGCAACAATTATTCCCTGAAGGTCTTTGAGCTGTTCGGAAACTTTCTCTACTTCCAAATCTTCAGAATGTATCCAATGAATATTTACTTTAGTATCGTTAACCGCTCCAGCGTGTATAGTGCTTTCTACTATGGATTTATAGGAATCGCGCAATTCAACATATTTACCAATTAAACCGATTTCAACTACTTTAGTTGGGTTTTTAAATTTTTTAAGAAATTCATTCCATTTAGTTAAATCAGGTTTTTTATCTGTAGAAAGTTTAAACTTCTCTAATACAACCTGATCTAATCCTTCTTCTAACATCAAAAGTGGCACATCATAAATAGTCTCGGCATCAATCGATTCAATAATGGCGCGTTTTTCAACGTTGCAAAACAAAGCTAATTTATTGCGAATATCTTCTGTAATGTGATGTTCAGTTCTACAAACCAGAATATCAGGGCTGATACCACTTTCCATCAACATTTTTACCGAGTGTTGCGTTGGTTTTGTTTTTAATTCGCCGGTTGTAGATAAATAAGGCAATAATGTCAAATGGATTACTAATGCATTTTCACGTCCCATTTCCCACATTAATTGTCTGACGGCTTCTACATAAGGCAGGGATTCAATATCACCAATGGTACCTCCAATTTCTGTTATTATTATGTCAAATGCATTGCTTTGTTCTAATAATTTAATACGGTATTTGATTTCATCCGTAATATGAGGAATAATTTGTACGGTTTTGCCCAGATAATCCCCACGACGTTCTTTATCAATTACGGATTGATAGATTCTTCCGGTCGTTACGTTGTTGGCTTGAGAGGTAGGGACATCTAAAAAACGTTCGTAATGCCCTAAATCCAAATCGGTTTCTGCGCCATCATTGGTTACATAACATTCGCCGTGCTCATAAGGATTGAGCGTTCCTGGATCAATATTGAGATAAGGATCTAACTTTTGAATAGTTACACTGTAACCACGTGCTTGAAGAAGTTTGGCTAATGAAGCAGCTATGATTCCTTTACCTAGAGAAGAAGTCACGCCACCGGTAACGAAAATATATTTTGTAAGGTGCATACCATTAGGTTTTGGCAAAAGTAATAAAATTGTGGAGTAATAAAAATTTTTATAGAAAGATGATTTAACTTGATAATTATTTTTTACTCCAAATTTTGTTTCATAATAAAAAAAAAGGGCATTCAAAAAATGAATACCCTTTTTTTACACTACTTTTGACTTAATCTTCGTTTCAAAGCTACGTATTTGGCTATAGAAATAAGCTCCCTGCTCACTTTGTCTAAAAGCTTACCATTGTATATATCCTGAATATTGACGTATTTCTCAATCAACAGAATTTGAATGACGGCATTGTTAAGAATGGTATCTTCAGCATAAGAGTCAGCAAAATACAAAGTAGGCAATGCGGCAAACAGACGCTCAGCTATTTTCATACTATTGGGCAGGGTCATCAACTGCTCCATTGCTTCGGTAGCAGTATTGAGTTCTATGTTGAGATTGACATTTACTAACAATGGACTAAACTCGTGTTGGGAATCAACCGGTGTGAAACCGTAAGTACCGAATAAATCAACTTGTTCTGTACGTTGATCTATTTTTACAATTTGAGCTTTTCGCATTTGCTCTAATTGATAAAGATAAAAATTATACCGCAATATTTCATTGTTGATTAAATTTTTATTTTCAAAAAAGGCAGGGTAACATTGCAAAATCTGATTGAAGACATATTGCTTGTTTTGATTGACATCCGGACGTTCAATACGTACTTCTTGTATTAATTTTCGCATATCTTCAGCTGCTTTTCTCGGACCGGTAATTTCTTTACCTTTTTTACCCAAATCGGTAGAGAGAATACCTAATTGAATAGGATGCGCTCCTGATTTTGCCAATTTTCCTGATTTGAGTACTTCTATCAGGTGTTTACGTCCGTCAGTTTGTCCTATTTCAGTAATGAAAGGTTGACCTGCCGGCGTGCTGGCTAATGTATCAAACAGCTGACCAAAGAGTAAGCGATCAATGTCGGTTTCGGTTACTGTAGCGTCAGCATCAGAAAGTACCGCAGTAAAGCGGTTTTTGATGATGTCAAATTTAACTTGGTTAATGGTGTATTTTTTACCATACAAGTTTACCACTTTGGAAGTAAAGATTTTGTTGACCATTGCTTCGATGTCTATTTTGTCCAACATTTTGTAAGATGAACACAAATAATAGGATTTTTTTGAAGCATCGAAGTCCCAATCTAACACAATATCTAAATAATTTCCGTGCAAATCAATCACTTCTACAATGTTTTTATCCGAAGTATAACGCATTAAGGTTCTTAAGAAATTCGGACCGTCTTCACTGGTAGCTTTTTCCTTGCGCTCGCCGTGGGCATCGCGGTATAAGATGAAATTTTCGGGATTGTCATACCTTAAAATGCCGGCTTCGGTTTTTGCATAATTATAGGCAGTGAGCATAATGTCAATTTTAAAAGGCATACTAATATCACAGAAACCGCTGATGGTACTGCGGCTGTTCAAGTCATCTACATTACTATCTGCCGCTTGTTGAAAGAGCGAATTATAAGCGTGGATGTATTCCGGATCAAAATCGGTAACCCTTGAAAAATCGCCAATTTCGCTACCTATGCCGTAGAGGTTGCCCTTGCTGTCCGGAAAGACGTGAAACATATCTCCAGCTATCAATTTGATAGAACGCACGCCTGTGAGATTGTTTTTCAACCATTTTAACATCATAGCCGCCAACATTTCGGATTTACCCACACCACTGTCTCCACTGATTTGCACTACAAAGAGACTTCCGTCTTCTTCTTCTACTGCAAACAAGGAACCGTGTACCGGAATACCGCCTATTTCTTTTACTTTTTCATTGATAATGGTTAAACGCGGTTTCTTTACATTTCCAAAATAGTCAGTTTCTTTGCGCAGTGGCGTTATCACAGTTTTGATATTGCCGTTAGGACCCGGAATGTTGAAAGTGCCTATTTGTGGAAATGACATTAATTTTTCAGGAACTCCCAAGAACATCAATACTTCGGGAACAAAATTTTGTACTTCGCTGTGGCTAACCCCTTGTGGTGCTAACAATCTGAAATCATCAGTCAAATATTTTAAATAGGATTTGTGAACTACATACATTTCATTGAATAATCCTTGGCGGAATATCTTAGTTCTGTACTCATCCGGATTCAATTTGGCGGCAAAGTCTTTCAATCTTTCTAAAAAGAAATCGGCTTCGGGACGTGTGTCTAATTTTTTTATAAAATCATAAGGTGAGCCGTTTGATATTTCGTCATCGGGTTTGAATTCTGCGGTTCTGTCCACTCTGTGAATAGGATATTCTCTTTTTTTAGCATCGGTAGCGATGCGTGTGTGCATTTGGACAGAAGTTTCAGCGGTAATTACTCCTGTTTTTGAAGCAATTTCATTGATCCATTTCAGTTTTCCCTTTTGCCACTTCTGTAGTGGATTTGGGGTGTAATCATCAAGTTTATAAACCGCTATTCCGTGTTGAATTATTTCATTGTAGCTCGAAGGTTGGCTTCTGAAACGTGCATAAACAGAATGAATTAACGCGTGGTTAAACTTAGTAAAATACTCCGTTTGTTTTGATCTGTTGTGTAAACTGATGACGAACAAACACATTTTGCGGGTGTTTTCAAACAAATCTGATTCGTAAATTTTGACCTCAGCTTGAGCAAATGTTTCTTTTACAATTTCTTGAAAATCCCTTTGAGCGGACTGCCACAATATTTGTTGTGAGAAAAGTTGAACTTCCGTACTGCTGAAATTTTCGTGAGCCAACATCTCATTCCAGTGCTGCATTTTATCATTTATATTTTGGATAAATGAGGTTTGTTTCATCACAAAATAAGCTTCTAATAAAAGCGTGCTGTCTATTGTTGAATCGGTGAAATGGGTTTGTATTAACTGCAAAATCACGTTGCTCACTTTTATTTGCCAATCAGATTGTGGATTCAATTGACGGGTTATGAGGTCTGATATTTCTTTGGCAAAAAGTGACATATTAAATTCATCTATTTCGGCACCGGTCACCTCGGGGAATCTATAGGCTATTTCTTGCATCAACTCCTTGTAAGTAGGATATAAATTTTGTTGAGCAAAAGGCAAATTGAAATGCAAGAGCATCTCTTCAAAGTGTTTTTTGAGAATACTGTTGATTCCTTCCATTTTTGCAACATCGGCTGTTTTGTTGTCTGTGGAATGTACAGCCAATATTTTGGTTTTTTCATCAGAAAACAACAGACGTTCTATTTCTAATAAAATTTCTTTCATCGTCATCAGGTCTTCCGGCTTGTCTAACACGTCTTGGAGCGGTTGAAAATTGAGCTTATTTTCTATGTATTTTAATAGTGTAGCTTTTCCAAATTTGTATTGTATTCGGTGGAGCGTCCATCCCTTGATACGCGGAATATGTGGTACAATTTGAGGTAACAAATTATCGTAAATGCTACTAAAGACTTTACTTTTAATAAATTCGAGAAGTGTGAGTTTGTTGCCTACACTATCGTCAAACTCTATAACTGCATTGATAGAATCGGGTATTGCATTGATGCTCACACCAACACTTGCGTCTTGAATGTTGTAAAAAGTCTTGGTATTACTGATTTTTAAATAGCTGATGCCTTTTTTGACGTGTGGTTGCAAAGCGTCGTAATCTACAAAAACACGCATCATAAAGTCTTTTTCAGATGGGCTGTAAAACAAATTTTGTAAAATCTGATCGGTTGTCAAGCTTTTGTTCTCCAGCTTGTTTTTTTCAGTGTAGAACAAGTTCCAATAATGCAACAATATACGCAAGGCAGTGGAGAGTTCTTCTTGAAAAATTTGATAACTCATTTCAGTTCCTTCTATGTAGTTTCCAACCGAAAATCGCAGAAAACCGGACTCGTATGGAATAATAGAAATACCTCTTTCTTCTGCCAATTTCATCGCAAATTTTTCTAAATCTTGATAAGAGAAAAAGTCAATTACTTTGATGTTGAGCAAGTAGGAACCGTCGGAATCTACTAAATGTAATTTTTTTTCATCGAGTGCATTTAATTCGGCTTGAACTATTTTTTTTGCCATCGCTAATCGCTTGTTCGATTCGTTTCTGAAAATGCGATTAATGCGGAATGAATTGAGTTTTCTGATTAATTCTTGAAGGTAATACACAAAAAACGGCGTGTCATTGTAACGGAAATCATCGGGAATCTGCAAAATGTCTAATTTGTCGAGTGATACTAACTCTTCTAACAAAAACAAATGCAGTGGGCTTCCGTCAAAATAGTTTGACCTTACACTTTCTTTTTGAATATTTGCTGCGTCAGCGTGGGCAACGATGAATTTTTCAATCAATTTGACAATATTCGAACGCGAAGCATTTTTGGGTAATTGATGTTCCATCACATCTTTGACTTTCTTTGCCATTTGGGCCATCTCGAGCAGATTGACCAGCATATACAACGAAAATGTATTGCCTTTATCAACCGGATTGACGGTTTTGGCAAATTGAATGACGTCTTTTTTTGCAGGCGTGCTTACCAAGGCACCCAATCTATTGCCCGTAGAGCCTAAATTTTTGGTAGTAGAGATAGACGCAACTATACTGATTTTAGGGTAATTACTCAGGTTATTGAGAACATAACGCGAAATGGTTCGCCATTTGGGTTCTTCCGGATCATCTATTTTTACAGCGTCATTGTAGGCTTCGTCTAATAATAGCGTTATTTTAGTTTTACTTAAAAATTTTAAGAACTCTATCAGCTCCGGATTGTTAAAGTCAGTATATCCCGAGGGATTATTTGGGTCATTAATAATGATGCTCAAGTTATCGCAAAATTTATCCCAAATACTGCCGGACTCGTCAAATATTTGGAACGTTTTTTTGATTCGCAACAATTTCTGATGCAATCGGTCGTAATCAATATTGCCATCGTCTTTCAATTCCACATCAATATCAAAAGGATTAATGTCAAATTTGTTTTCAGGAATCAAATCTCTGTATTCCCACGATTGTTGCTGATTCCATATCACATAAGGGCGCATCACTCTCTCATCGGCAATTAAATCTCTGATAATCATTTGAGCGTCATCTGAAATGCTGGTTTTTGTTGTAGTAGCCAAATTAGCCAAAAACTCAGAGAGGTATTTTTTTTCTTTGTCTTTTAGTGACTTGTATTTGTGATAAATACCCAATTCTATCAACATATTTCGATAGCGCCCTTTGTTATCGGCTTCGTTCTCGTGGATAATCATATAATCACGATAACGTTCTAAAAATAGATTGATTCCGAAATTTTTGTGAAAGTGATTTTGCAACGTGCGTTCGTAACTATCGGGAATAACGTCAATGATAACCCGGCAACGCTCTTCTACCTCTTTGGAAATGTTCACTAATTTTTTTTGTAGAAGATAATTGCCATACGTTCTGATTTGATTTCGTCCACCGCCTTCTATGATGGTTGCAGTTTGCAACGCGGGATTACCGGAATAGAAATAGTCAGAAAGACGTTGTTCAAACTCTGTTATCAGCGACTCATTGTAGCGGGTTCTGCTTTTATCGTCATTGATGACTAAAACACTCTTGATGATGGCATTCAGCTTAGAAAGCGTATATTTGTCTTTGATGATCTGTCGAGCAAATTGATCAAATTTGAATAGTACAATATCCTTGTCAAGGTTGTCAATTTCACCCAATTGGTCTTTTTTGAATTCATTCAACTCCTTTTCATAAGATTTGATTTTTTGGTTGATTTTTTCGGAAAAAGTTTTTAAATAATCAGGGTGAATTTTATCTAAAATCAAGCGTAAATTCATCTGTGAGTTAGCCCAAGCCCCTAATTTTTTAGTGTGTACTCTATTGAGCGTATTGATAACTAAATTGTTAAAAGAAAAAACTAATGAAGTATTTGTTTTGTGCGCATTGGCAGAATCATCTACCAAAATAATTCTCGTGAGATACTGAAACCAATGTGCAGCTTGAAAGAGGGGACGGTCAGCTTGTTTTATTTTGACTAAAAAAACACGACTTACATCACCTTCAATCATCTGATAAAGTGCATCTTCACTCTCAAAATTGACTACTTTGACCGTATGTTCATAAAATACCTCACCGGCGATGAGTTTGACCACGGTTTCAGTAGTTCCCGATACTAAAGTTTTTATAAAACCGTTGAGTCCTGCAAAATCAAGTGAAGTATTCATTCGGTTGAGAAAATCAGTTTGTTCTGCCTTGGTGGTGTAATGCGAATTTTGAGTAATAAGTTGGTCCAAAACTTCGATCAAATAGTTCCATTGAGCCATTTCAATAGGGTCGTTAATACCCAAAACATCTTTATATTTGTGCAGTTCGCTTGCATTATCTCCGAGAATGATGCTGTACACAAAATCCAATTGGTTTTTGGTCACAGGTGGATTTCCGATAGAAAAATCGTGAATATTGAGAATTTGTGAGGCTCTTTTTTTAGATTTATTACTAATTACATCATTGTCTATCAGGTATTTAATCCTATTTGTAAACTTCTGTTTTTTAGCGCTATAATCAAAGGCTTTGGAAAGTTGATGCGGATATAATAAAAGCGCCACATCCGTGTATCCCGGAATTTGGTCTTTCAATTCTTGCACTAACTTATCTGTTCGATATTGCAAGTGAATCAAGTCATCAGTAGCTAAGTTACTTAATTCTTTCAACAAATGTAGCATTTCCACGACTTGTTCCGGCATAAAACGAGAAGCTTCTGTGCCTAAAGAATCGTAAAGATTGATAAAATTTAGAACTTCTTCACTCATTTTTAATTTTGTAGTACTCATAGGACGAAATAGAGATTAATCTTAATAAAACACTTGCAATTTTGCGTAATATATCTTTAATTATAAACAATAATATAATTATTGCTTACATATTTAATTATTTAATCAATAAATAATTAAAAAATTCAACTACGAAATCGAATGTGAGTTAAATTTAAATAACCTTGTAAAATTACAAATATTATCCTCTCTTGGGTAAATATTTCTATAGTTTTCAAACGAATTGAAATCAAATTTGAAAAGCGGGTAAGAACTTTTTAGATTTTTTGAGTACTTTCGCACTTTGAATAAAATTCTAAAATCACTTGTACACACAAAAATGGTAGAAAATACGCAATACACCGAAGATAACATTCGTTCCTTAGATTGGAAGGAACACATCCGTATGCGTCCCGGTATGTATATCGGAAAACTCGGTGATGGTTCGTCTCCCGATGATGGGATTTATATCCTCATCAAAGAAGTAATGGACAACGCCATTGACGAATTTGTAATGGGTTCGGGCAAAACGATTGAAGTTTCGATTAAAGATGAAACCGTTACAGTGCGTGATTACGGTCGTGGCATACCATTAGGAAAAGTGGTGGATGTGGTTTCCAAAATGAATACCGGAGGAAAATACGACAGCAAAGCATTTAAAAAAGCAGTGGGGCTAAATGGAGTAGGAACCAAGGCAGTCAATGCGCTTTCTACCAAATTTGTAGTGCAATCTATACGCGATGAAAAGACCAGAACAGCTGAATTTGAATGTGGTAATCTCATCAGTGAAAGTTCGATAGAAGATTCATCCATGCGAAAAGGAACAAAAGTAACTTTTACACCGGACAATTCCATTTTCAAAAATTATAAATACAGAGGAGAATACATCGTCAAGATGATAAAAAACTACGTCTATCTCAATAAGGGATTGACCATCATTTTTAACGGTGATAGATATACTTCCGAAAATGGGTTGAAAGATCTTTTAATGGAAGAAATCAGTGAAGATACGATGCAATACCCCATTATTCACTTAATGGATGAAGATATTGAAATTGCTATGACCCACAGTAAAACCCAGTACAGTGAAGAGTTTCACTCATTTGTCAACGGTCAACATACTACACAAGGTGGGACCCATCAAAATGCATTTCGCGAGGCGGTTGTAAAAACCATTCGTGAATTTTTTGGTAAGAATTATGAAGCATCCGATATTAGAAAATCCATCGTTTCTGCTATCAGTATTAAGGTGATGGAACCTGTTTTTGAAAGTCAGACGAAAACCAAATTAGGTTCTACTGAAATGGGGGAAGGTTTGTCCAGTATTCGCGTATTTATTACCGATTTTGTCAAAAAGCATTTAGATAATTTTCTGCACAAAAATCCGGAAACGGCAGATGCTTTACACCGCAAGATTATTCAAGCCGAACGCGAACGTAAAGACTTAGCCGGGATTCAAAAATTAGCGCGTGAGCGAGCTAAATCGGTAAATTTGCATAACAAAAAACTACGCGATTGTCGGGTGCATCTCGGCGATATGAAAAAAGATGACCGACTCAATAGTACCTTGTTTATCACCGAAGGGGATTCTGCTAGTGGAAGTATTACCAAATCTAGAAATGTAAACACGCAAGCTGTTTTTTCATTACGTGGAAAACCATTGAATGTATATGGAAAAACTAAAAAAATCGTATATGAAAACGAAGAATTTAACCTTTTGCAAGCCGCACTCAACATAGAAGACGGAATGGATAATCTACGTTACAATAATATAGTAATCGCCACCGATGCTGACGTTGACGGAATGCACATTAGATTGCTATTAATCACATTCTTTCTGCAGTTTTTCCCCGAACTCATCAAAGAAGGGCATTTGTATATTTTGGAAACACCCTTATTCAGAGTACGCGACAAGAATCAAACTTTTTACTGTTACAACGAAACTGAAAAACAGGCAGCCATTCGAAAACTGAAAGGCAAACCCGAAATTACGCGATTCAAAGGATTGGGGGAAATTTCTCCCGACGAATTCAAGAATTTCATAGGTGATGATATGCGTATAGACCCTGTGATGCTCGACAAAACTATTGGAATCGAAGCCCTTTTAGAATATTTTATGGGGAAAAATACCCCTGAACGTCAGCAATTTATCATTGAAAACTTGAAGGTGGAAATGGATTTGGTGGATGAAGCCTTATAAGAATGTATAAATTTGCAATATTCCTATTTTGTGCATATATTTGTACGTTAAAAAATACATAATTATGTTAATAGCCAGTGTTACAGATTTTAGAAATGATTTGAAAAGTTACTTAGATAAAGTAACAAAAAGTTATGAAACGTTAATTATCAATAGAGGTAAAGAGAATGGTATTGTAGTTATGTCATTAGATGAATATAATTCATTAATGGCAACAAACCATGAACTTTCTTCTCGAATGAATGAAAAACGTTTAGATAGTGCCATTAAAAAGTTATCTGATGGGGAAACTTTTTCACAAAATTTAATTGAAAATTAATATGAAGTATGTTTTTGTTGATGAATCTTGGGAAGATTATTTATTTTGGCAAAAAACAGATAAGAAAAAATTAAAAAAAATAAGTGATTTATTAAGAGATATAGCAAGAAATCCTTATGAAGGATCAGGCAAACCCGAACCATTAAAACACAAATATTCAGGGTTTTGGTCAAGAAGAATTGATGAAGAACACAGATTAATTTATAGGTATCAAGAAAATGAAATTCAAATTGTTAAATGTAGATTTCATTATGATTAAAAACAATTAGAATTTCTATTCACACAATTACAATGAGTGACGATATTGAAAAAAACGAACAAGAATTAACCCAAAACGAACAATCCACAGAGACCATTATCAAGGTCAATGGGATGTTCAAAGAGTGGTTTTTGGACTATGCATCCTATGTGATTTTGGAACGTGCTGTGCCATCGGTTTATGATGGTTTTAAGCCCGTTCAACGTCGTATTATGCAGTCTATGAAAGACTTAGATGATGGTCGTTATAACAAAGTTGCCAATTTGGTAGGACATACCATGCAATACCATCCGCATGGTGATGCAAGTATTGGCGATGCATTGGTGCAATTGGGTCAAAAAGATATTTTGATTGACACACAAGGGAACTGGGGAAATATTCTCACAGGCGATGGGGCTGCTGCGCCTCGTTATATTGAAGCCCGCTTGTCAAAATTTGCTTCGGAAGTAGTTTTTAATCCTAAAACTACCGAATGGCAAGCAACGTACGATGGTAGACGAAAAGAACCGGTTAATTTACCGGTGAAGTTTCCATTGCTTTTAGCACAAGGGGTGGAAGGGATTGCAGTTGGTTTATCCACCAAAATTTTACCACACAACTTTAACGAACTTATTGATGCTGCCATTAAATATTTAAAAGGGAAACCTTTTCATCTTGACCCAGATTTTGAAACCGGTGGGATAGCCGATGTAAGCGATTATAAAGAAGGTTTTCGTGGTGGAAAAGTTCGCGTGCGCGCACGCATTGCACAATTAGACAAAAACACCTTGGTTATCAGTGAAATCCCTTTTGGTACTACAACCGGTACGCTGATTGACAGTATTTTAAAAGCCAACGAAAAAAAGAAAATTAAAGTCAATAAAGTAGAAGACAACACCGCAGCGAATGTTGAAATTCTCATTCATTTGCCTGGTGGTGTGTCACCTGATAAAACCATTGATGCACTCTATGCTTTCACCGATTGCGAATTGTCTATTTCGCCGATTTGTTGCGTGATTGATAATGATAGACCCTTGTTTATCGGTGTGCACGAAGTGTTGAAACGTTCTGTCGATAATACGGTTGAACTACTGAAAAGAGAATTAGAAATTGAACTCGATGAACTGCAAGAACAATGGCATTTTGCATCATTGGAACGCATTTTTATCGAAAATCGTATTTATCGCGACATCGAAGAAGAAGAAACTTGGGAAGGGGTTATTGCAGCGATAGACAAAGGATTGCAACCATATATTCAACACTTGAAAAGGGCTGTAACAGAAGAAGATATTGTAAGGTTGACTGAAATTAGAATTAAACGAATTTCTAAATTTGATATAGATAAAGCGCAACAACTCATTGATTCTTTGGAAGATAAAATTGCTCAGGTGAGAAATCATTTGGCTAATTTGATTGAATTTGCGGTTGATTATTTTAAAAATCTAAAAACCAAATACGGTAAAGGCAAAGAGCGCAAAACGGAAATTCGCTTGTTTGACACTATAGAAGCCACCAAAGTAGTTTTGGCAAATACCAAACTCTATGTCAATCGTGAAGAAGGTTTTATTGGAACCGGATTGAAAAAAGATGAATTTGTTACGGATTGTGCTGATATTGATGATATTATAGTTTTTCGTGAAGATGGAAAAATGATTGTTACCAAGATTTCTGAAAAGACTTTTGTAGGTAAAAACATCCTTCATGTAGCAGTCTTTAAGAAAAACGATACTCGAACCATCTACAATATGGTTTACCGAGATGGAAAGACCGGACCGAGTTATATGAAGCGCTTTTACGTTTCCGGAATTACACGCGACAAAGAATATGACTTGACCAATGAAAACAACAATTCATCGGTATTATATTTTACAGCCAATCTCAATGGTGAAGCTGAAGTGATTACGGTTTATTTGAGAGCCATTGGAACCATTAAAAAACTGAAATGGGATTTAGATTTTGCAGATTTGACTATCAAAAGTAGATCGAGCAAAGGAAATTTAGTAACCAAAAATTCGGTTAAAAAAATCGAACTGAAAGAAGCCGGTGTTTCTACTTTGAAACCGAGAAAGATATGGTATGATGACACTGTGATGCGTCTTAACACAGAAGAACGTGGGGAATTGTTAGGCGAATTCAAACCTAATGATAGATTGCTGATTATTAATCAACACGGCAATTTAAAAACGGTTATTCCTGACTTGACTATGCATTTTGAGGAAGATATGGTCGTGTTGGAAAAGTGGATTCCAAACAAACCTATTACAGTTATTTATTTTGATGGTGAACGAGAACGTTATTATCTCAAACGATTTGTAGTAGAAAATCCAAATAAATTAGAAGTAATTATCAGCGACCATGCCAAATCTCAATTGGAAATTGTGGTAACGGATTACAGACCGGTTTTGGAAGTGATACCTTCTAAAAAAGATACAAAAACTATAACTATCAATGCAGACGAATTTATGGAAGTAAAAGGCATCAATGCCTTAGGAAATTTAGTAACCAAAGAAAAAATAAAACAAGTAAATGCCCTTGAACCAATTCCTTATGAAGAACCGATTTTGGAAGAAATAGAAGTGGATGAAGAAATTGTGGAAGTAGAGCCATCTAACGATGCTGAAAATCCAAATCAGGATGAGGATAGCGAACCTAATATTGATGAATCCGGACAGGTTTCCTTGTTTTAAGGATTTGATTTTTTCAATTTAATACCACTTGAACCAAGAATATATCACAATATCGGTTCCATCTCATTGGGCTGTTTGTTTGATTCTATCGGCATTAACCATTTTAAATTAAAAAATAGATCGAGCAATGCGTTTGATATTTGCACTTTTGCCCATGGTGTAAAAATGGATCACAGGAACACCATATTCAATCAATTCTTTGCATTGATGGATTGCCCATTCTACTCCAATTTCTCTCACTTTTTGCGGTGAATCGGCTTTTTTTACTTCTTCAACTAATTCATTCGGAAAGTCTAAATGAAACCGCTGTGGAATCAAATGCAATTGCGATGAACTTGTCAAGGGTTTTATCCCTGGTATGATAGGAACATGTATACCCTCGCTTCTGCAATTATCTACG
This sequence comes from Polaribacter sp., assembly GCA_020740485.1. Classification (GTDB taxonomy): domain Bacteria; phylum Bacteroidota; class Bacteroidia; order Flavobacteriales; family Flavobacteriaceae. The sequence goes on from DYMN01000001.1 coordinate 77,080, forward strand.
AAATTAAAAAATTTGGTATTATCGAAAAACATCTGCGTTACGATATAATCAGCCCCGTTTTCAATTTTTTTCTTTAAATTTTGGATATCGAAATCTAAACTTGGTGCTTCGATGTGTTTTTCGGGATAACCTGCAACGCCGATACAAAAATCGGTGTTTGCACCCGCCGTTTCAGTTTCATCAATGTAAATTCCCTTGTTTAGGTTTTTAATTTGTTGCACTAACTCTGTTGCATAACGATGTCCGTCGGGTTTAGCTTGAAAGTAGGTTTCAGTTTTGATGGCATCACCACGCAATGCCATGAGGTTATCAATTCCCAAAAACTGCAATTCTATTAACATATTTTCGGTTTCTTCAGCTGAAAAACCACCACACAACACATGTGGAATGGCATCTACTTTGTATTTATGCTGAATAGCCGCACAAATTCCCACTGTGCCGGGCCTTTTACGAATTACTTTTAGTTCAAGATTCCCATTTTCTAAGGGTTTGTAAAAGTATTCTTCGCGGTGATAGGTAACATCGACAAATGCGGGATTAAACTCCATCAAAGGTTCTATACCGTCATATATTTCCTTGATATTCTGTCCCTTGAGGGGCGGAAGAATTTCAAAAGAAAAAAGAGTCCTATTTTCAGTGTTTTTTATGCGATCAATTACTTTCATAAGGATTGATAAGGTTTGAATTCAACCATTTTTTGGCTTCAACTATTGATAAATCAGCTCTTTTGGCATAATCAGCAACTTGTTCCTCTCCAATTTTTCCGACTCCGAAATATTTGGCTTGTGGATGTGCCATAAAGAATCCCGAAACACTAGCCGTGGGATACATTGCCAAATTTTCAGTTAATTTTGTTCCGATGTTTTTTTCGACTTGTAACAAATCCCAAATCATCAATTTGTCATAGTGATTAGGACAAGCAGGATAGCCGGGAGCAGGTCTGATGCCAATATATTTTTCATCTAATAGTTCATCTATTTTGAGATTTTCATCGGGAGTATAATCCCAATACTCTTTGCGAATTTGCTGATGTAAATACTCCACTGCCGCTTCAACTAATCGGTCTGCTAATAACTTATACATTATCACGTGATAATCATCTGCTTGGCTTTCGTATCGAGCTATAATGGGGGCTAATCCAATTCCGGAAGTAACAGCAAAAACGCCAATATAGTCTTGCTGACCACTTTCTTGGGTTGCTATATAATCACAAAGTGCCAAATTTGGCGAAGTATTTTTATCGTTTTGTTGTCTCAAAGTAGGAAATACAAAATTCCCTTTTTTCGGACTTTGAATTACAATATTGTCATCAGCAGTAGCATTTGCCTTGAAAATTCCAAAAACGGCTTTTGTTTGTAGTGAATGATCTGTAATCATTTGACGGAGAATTTCTTGCGCATTGCGATATAATAGGGTTGCTTGTTCACCTACCATACTATCATTTAGTATTTTAGGATATTTTCCTGATAAATTCCAACCTTTGAAAAAAGGAGTCCAATCGATAACAGAGACAAGGGTTTCTAAGCTGATGTCATTCCAAACATTTATTCCTATTTTTTTTGGAACGACGGGTGGTTGGAGTTCCCAATCTATTTTTAGCTTGTTTTCACGTGCTTGCGTCAGCGAAATCAGTTGTTTTTTGCCGGTGTTAAAATATTGTTTTTTAATAATTTCGTTTTCTATTGCTACTTTCTCAAAAAAGGCGGTTTTGTCTTTTGCACTGATGATCTCATTGAGTGCATTGACCGCTCTGGAAGCATCGTGTATGTGCATTACGCGCTCATAGTGAGGAGCAATTTTTAAGGCGGTGTGCACTTTGCTGGTCGTTGCCCCACCGATTACCAATGGAATGTCTAAATTATTGCGTTTTAATTCTTTAGCTACATGCACCATTTCATCCAACGAAGGGGTGATTAAACCGCTTAAACCCACGACATCTACTTTTTCCTTAATGGCTGTGTCAATAATCACTTGTGAAGGCACCATCACCCCTAAATCAATAATTTTGTAATTGTTACACGATAGCACTACACCCACAATACTCTTACCAATGTCGTGTACATCGCCTTTGACCGTAGCTAATAAAATAGTTCCGTTGTTCCTCACGTCGCCTTGTTGCGCTTGCTCAATGTGAGGTGTGAGATAATTTACGGCTTTTTTCATCACGCGCGCTGATTTTACTACTTGTGGCAAGAACATTTTGCCACTGCCAAACAAATCGCCTACTTGCTTCATTCCGGACATTAAATCGTCCTCTATGAGCATCAATGGATTTTTTGTAATTTTTAATTTTTCGGCTAAATCTTCTACAATGTGTTCGTCAACTCCTTTGATAAGAGCATGGGAAATGCGCTCTTTGACCTCGTAAGTACGCCAAGCTTGTTCTGTTTTGGATTCTTTTTTCTCGCCTACAATAGTTTCGGAATATTTTAATAGGTTTTCAGTGGCTTGCGGATGTCTGTCGAACAAAACATCTTCTACTAATGTGAGCAATTCTTTAGGGATGGTATCATAATCTGTTAAAAGTCCCGGATTTACAATCCCAATGTTCATTCCGGCTTGAAAAGCATGATATAAAAATGAAGCGTGCATCGCTTCTCTTACTGTATTATTTCCCCTAAAAGAAAATGACACATTACTTACGCCACCACTTACACTGCAATAAGGTAGGTTAGTTTTTACCCATTTTGTGGCTTCAAAAAAATGAATGGCATTTTTATTATGTTCTTCCATTCCGGTTGCCACCGGAAAGATATTTAAGTCCATAATAATGTCCTCGGGTGGAAAATGTACAACGTTTACTAAAATATCATAGGAACGTTTGGCAATTTCAATACGCCTTTCATAGGTGTCGGCTTGTCCATTTTCGTCAAAAGCCATCACTACTACGGCTGCCCCGTAGCGTTTTATTTTTTTAGCAATTTCAATAAAATGCGTTTCTCCTTCTTTCAGGCTTATAGAGTTGACAACGCCCTTGCCTTGAATGGTTTTCAAACCGGCTTCGATCACTTCCCATTTTGAACTGTCAATCATAATGGGCACACGGGCAATATCGGGTTCAGAAGCAATCAGGTTGAGAAAAGTAGTCATTGCTTTTACCCCATCAATGAGTCCGTCATCCATATTGACATCTATAATTTGAGCTCCATTTTCTACTTGCTCTCTTGCAATGTCTATCGCCTTCTCAAATTGATTTTCCTTAATCAATCTCAAAAACATCTTAGAACCCGCCACATTGGTTCTCTCTCCCACATTGATGAAATTACTTTCTTTGGTGATGATAAGGGGTTCTAATCCCGATAATATTAAGGGTCTTTTCTGCATTATTTAACGCATTCATTTATTTAGAGTTGTGTTTTTCTACGACTTTGGCAATGGCTGCAATGTGTTCCGGAGAAGTACCACAACAACCGCCTACAATATTCACGCGACTATGGCTTAAAAAAGTGTCGATTTGTTGTGCCATTTCTTCTGCTGTTTGATCGTAATGCCCTAATGAATTAGGTAAACCGGCATTTGGATGAAAAGAGATAGGTAAATTTGTTTTTTCAGCCAATTCAGCCACGTAAGGAGAAAGTTGTTTAGCCCCAAGTGCGCAATTAAGTCCGATGCTCATCAAGGGAATATGGGTAGTAGAGACCAAAAAAGCCTCTAAAGTTTGACCGGATAGCGTTCTTCCCGACGCATCTGTAATGGTACCGCTGAGCATAATGGGTATTTTTTTAGCCCTATGCTCATTGATTTCATCTATGGCAAACAAAGCTGCTTTCGCATTAAGGGTGTCAAATACGGTTTCTATGAGCAATACATCAACTCCTCCTTCAATTAAGGCAAGCACTTGCGTTTTATACGCCGCCAATAGTTCATCGAAGCCGACAGACCTAAAAGCCGGATTGTTTACATCGGGCGACATACTCGCCATTTTATTGGTAGGGCCTATAGAACCGGCTACAAAACGCTTTTTATCGGGGGTAAGAGCTGAATATTTATCGGCTAAAGTCCTCGCAAGTTGGGCAGCTTTTAAATTCATTTCATAAACATAGTCTTCCAAATCATAATCAGCCATTGAAATTACATTCGCAGAAAAAGTATTGGTTTCGATGATATCAGCACCGGCTTTTAAAAAAGCTTCGTGCAATTCTGCAATTACTTGAGGCAAAGTAATAGAGAGTATATCAAAATTTCCTTTTAGGGGCTTTTCCCAATTCTTAAAAACCTCTCCTCTGAAATCCGGTTCTTCCAAATTTAAAGTTTGCAGATTGGTTCCGGTAGCACCGTCTAAAACGAGAATTTTTTCTTTAATGTAATCTTGTATATCCGACATATTTTAATCTTAATGTAATTTATAATTTTCTTTATCAATTTTTACAAAAAGTCTGCAAAATTAAAAAATCTTTAGGAGAATTTTGTTTAATTGTTCATATTCAATTAAAAAGGCATCATGTCCGTGAATAGAATCAATCGGATGATAAAAAATATTTTGTTTCAAAGGTTTTAAAAGTTCGTAGGTAAGCACAATGTCATCGGGGACGAAAAGCAAATCGGAATTGATGCCAATGAGATGAATTTCACTTTGGATGTGGCTTAAATTTACCACACTATCCGTAACATTAATCGATTTTAGCAAATGGTTCATCAGTTTATAAGCTTTTAATTCAAAGCGTTGCGATAGTTTTTCTCCGTGATGATCTAACCAATTTAAAACTTCAAAATTAGCGTTTGTACTTATTGCATTATTAAATTTTAAAGACAGAGATTGTGGTGTTCTGTAGGTAAGCATTGCGTGTTTTCGCGCGTCGTGCAGGGGATTTTCGGAATGATTCAGGATGATTTCTTGAATGTGCGTAGTAGAAATGACCCAATCGCTTGCTTTCCAATGCGTAGCTATGGGAATGATGTATTGAGCTAAATTCGGACTTAAATAAGCCATATTCCAAGTAACAGCTCCACCGATAGAACCGCCAATTATAGCATACAACCTATTGATATTCAATAATTTTAATGCTTTTAAGAAAATGGAAGCTACATCTTGAACTGTCAAAAGAGAGGCATTGTCAAAAAAGAGTCCGTCGTAACCGTTTCCGGGAACATTAATACTTAAAACTGTGTATTTTAACGTATCAATGATTTTGTTCTCGCCCACCACATCGTTCCACCAACCCATTTCCCCTGTTACTGTTGAATTTCCGGTCAAGGAATGATTAATCAAAACAATAGGTGCTGAATGCAAGGGTTTTCCATACAATTCGTATGAAATTTTCAGGTCCAATTGCGTACCGTTGCTCAGTCTAATCTTATGTAATTCAATAGTTTTCAAATCAATCATCCTAAATGTTTCTAAATCAATTGAAAGGCTTGTGTTAAATCGTGAATCAAATCATCTATGTGTTCCAATCCTATGGACAATCGTATCAAATCCGATGTTACACCGGTACTTTGTTGTTGTTCCTGTGTGAGTTGTTGATGGGTTGTACTCGCCGGATGGATGATCAGTGATTTTGAATCGCCTACATTGGCTAAAAGTTTGAAAAGCTTAGTGTTATCAGCCACTTTTTTAGCGCCTTCATAACCGGCTTTTAAACCAAAAGTTACGATGCCACTTTGACCATAAGGCAAGTATTTCTGAACCAAATCAGCATACGGATATTGGTCTAATCCAGGGTAATTTACCCATTTTACCTCCGGTCTTTCAGATAGCCATTTTGCCAATTGCAGTGCATTGTCGCAGTGTTTTTTCATTCGTAACTCTAAAGTTTCCAAACCTTGTATAATTTGAAATGCATTAAAAGGACTTAAAGCACTTCCTAAATCTCTTAGTCCTTCTGTCCTTACCTTAGTTATAAATGAAGCATTTTTAAAAACATCCCAAAAAACCATCTGATGATATGCATCAGAAGGTTCTGAAAATTCTGGAAATTTTCCGTTTGCCCAATTGAATTTTCCGGCATCTATAATAGCACCGCCTAAACTTGTTCCGTTGCCACTGATGTATTTAGTCAAAGAGTAAATAACGATGTCAGCACCAAAATCTATAGGATTCAATAAGGCAGGCGAAGCAATAGTGTTGTCCACAATCAATGGAATGTCGTGTTGATGTGCGATAGTGGCAATGGCTTCTATATCTAAAATATCTAATTTCGGATTTCCCAGCGACTCAATGAAGATGAGTTTAGTTTTTTCGTTAATCGCAGTGGTGAAATTTTTAGGATCACTGGCATCAACAAATAAGGTATTGATGCCAAATCTTCTAAAGGTAACGTTAAACAAATTGTATGTTCCGCCGTATAAACTTGATGAAGAGACAATTCCATCGCCTTGTTTTAAAATAGAAAGTAAAGCAGTAACAATAGCTGAAGTTCCGGATGCAGTAACCACGGAACCAACAGCATTGTGAATGGCAGTGAGTCGCTTTTCGAGTACGTCATTGGTGGGGTTATTTAAACGAGTGTAGATGTAACCCGGTTTTTTTAGTTCGAACAGCGCGGCAGCTTCATTGGTATTTTCAAATACATAGGAGGAAGTTTGAAAAATAGGCACAGCCATAGCGGTTTGGTTTTCTGCCGGATTATAACCGGAATGTAGGGCTTTAGTGGCGATTTGGTGAACAGACATTGGTTTTGAGTTTAAATTAAAAAAAAACCGCTACAAGAGTGTAGCGGTTCTATAAATCATATTTATTGCATCCATGATATTATAGATATGCTATCCGCTTTAAGCGTTGCATTATCATCATCATATTGGCAAATTGAAACATATAGTTATAATATTAATACGGAGCAAAAATAGAATATTTTTCTAATAATAAAATAAATTATATAGAAATAAGAAAATATTTTTTACAAATAAGGTGTTTAAAGTGTATTTTTCTATTTAAAAAGCAGATAGGAATTTAAAAAACTAAAATTTTAAAAAAGACAATACCTATAAAGATTATATTCTATGTTTTTAAAATCCTCATCCGAATCAGCATTTTTTTTACCATTTTATTCCAAAAGAAATTATATTGTCCGAAAATCCATCCAAAAATTAAGAGAAGGATTTGATAGGAAATAAAACTAATGAGAACAAATAATATCCAGTATAATACGGGGTGCATTGTATCAGTACGAATCCCTAAAAAAGCAATAAAAGGTCTTGAAACGTATAGTGAAGCGGATCCGGTGATACTAAAAACAAAAAAAATGATGAGGATTTGAAAGTTAGATGTAATACCCCAACGTTGTTTGAGTTGCTGCATTTGTTTGTTTAATTGATTATTGGGTTAACTTGTCCCCAACGCAGTTGGGGATTGATTAATAAGTTATTTTTAAATTTTAAAAAATGTAGTTAAATCACATACAAAAAGCTTAATTTCAATCATTAAAATTATTCATAATTCTTAAATTGTAAATCTAAATTACAAAGTTTGAAATTTATTTTTTTATGTTATCTTTTCCTTTCAATTCTTCTTTAGTTGGAACAGGATCATAACCGCTTCCACCCCAAGGATGACAACTTGCAATGCGTTTAATAGACAACCATCCACCGCGTAATAATCCATGGGTTTGCAAGGCTTCTACGGTATAATGCGAACAAGTAGGCTGATACCGACACGAATTGGGCGTATAGGGCGAAATAGCTACTTGATAAAACCGTACCAAGAGTACAAAAGGAAAGGTCGATATTTTTTTGATTAAGTTAATAGTTATTAGTTAATTAATTATTAGATTATTAATTATTGATTGCTGAGCTTGCCTGCACTGAGTTTATCGAAGTGTCGAAGCATTGATTATTAGGCTGAACGTAGTGATTCCGATACCATGCTTATAGTTCTGTCACGCAAGGCGTGATTGGCAGGATTATCGGAACGCCCTAACGGGATTATTGATTATTAGATTATTGATATCAATATTTGCTGCCAGCCAACTAACAACTTCTACTTGCCGACTACCGCCTGCCTACTGCTAACTTAATAAAGTGTAACTCGTCCCTTCTTTGCTGTCTTTCAATTGGATACCTAATGCTAAGAGTTTATCTCGGATTTCATCTGAAAGCGCCCAGTTTTTGTTGGCTCTTGCTTCGTTGCGCATTTCAATCAGCATTTCAACCACTCCGTCTAATTTATTACTATCTTGATTAGAATTAGGTTGTTCTATTCCCAAAACATCAAATACAAATGCTTGTAATGTTGCACTTAATACGCTTAAATCTTCCGCTGTGATTTGCACTTTACCATCGTTAATCAAATTGATTTGATGCACGCCTTCAAAGAGTTGTGCAATTAAAATCGGAGTATTAAAATCGTCATTCATGGCATCATAACAAGCTTGTTGCCATTGTTTTACATCAAATTGAGATAGATTGGAAGTTTTTAAATGAGGAATTAATTTGATTGCATCCATCAGTCTTACATAACCTTTTTCAGCTGCTTCTAATGCGTCATTAGAAAAATCTAAAATACTTCTGTAATGCGCTTGCATCATAAAAAATCTTACGACGGCTGGTGTGAATTTTTTATTCAATATAGGATTTCCTCCTTCGTAAATTTCTGCAGGAAGAATGTAATTTCCAGTTGATTTGCTCATCTTTTGTCCGTTTAAAGTGAGCATATTGGCGTGCATCCAGTATCGAACCGGTGCATGTCCGGTGCAAGCGACATTTTGGGCGATTTCACACTCATGGTGCGGAAACTTTAAATCCATTCCGCCTCCGTGAATGTCAAATTCTTCTCCTAAATATTTGGTACTCATCACGCTACATTCCAAATGCCATCCGGGGAAACCCTCACCCCAAGGAGAAGTCCATTTCATAATATGTTGCGGTTCTGCTTTTTTCCACAAGGCAAAATCCTGCGGATTGCGCTTGTCTGATTGACCGTCTAATTCGCGGGTATTGTGAATGGCTTCTTCAATATTTCTTCCGGAAAGAATTCCGTAATTATGTTTGGAGTTGTATTTCGTCACATCAAAATAGATAGACCCATTGATTTCATAAGCAAACCCATTTTCCAAAATCTCTTGAATCATTTGTATTTGTTCTACAATGTGTCCGGTGGCGGTAGGTTCTATGCTTGGGGATTGTAAATTGTAGGTATCTAATACTTTGTGAAAATCAACGGTGTACTTTTGCACCACTTCCATAGGTTCTATTTTTTCTAATCTCGCTTTTTTGGCTATTTTATCTTCCGAATTTTGTACTTCATCTTCTTCTAAATGCCCTGCATCTGTTATATTTCGGACATAACGCACTTTATATTCCAAATGTTTTAAATATCTGAAAATAACATCAAAAGACATAAAAGTGCGCAAATTTCCCAAATGCACATTGCTGTATACCGTTGGACCACAAACATACATCCCCACAAAACCTTCGGTGATGGGTTTAAATATTTCTTTTTCTTTACTTAAAGAATTGTATACTTTGAGTTCTTGATTTTGATATAAAAGCATAATAAAATATTAAACTGCAAATATATCAATTCGTTTCATTTTCCAACAAATTTTCTCCTTCATCCAGTTCCCCTAACTCATCCATATTCATCAAGATGTTCATGGTAAATTTGGCTTCTTCTTCGTCCACCACACTAATGGCACTTCCTACGTGAACCAACACATAATCACCAATTTGAGCTTCTGGTACCATTGCCAAATTTACTTGTTTGATTATGCCATCAAATGACACTTTTGCCAATCGGAATAGATCATCTATTTGATTGTCTATACTAATTATTTTTCCTGGTATTGCTAAACACATAATAAAGTTTGAAGTTTGAAGTTTGAAGTTTGAAGTTTGAAGTTTGAAGTTTGAAGTTTGAAGTTTGAAGTTTTTCTAATTTATTGGGTACGAAGTTATAAGTTTTAAGGCAAAAATACTAAAAAATTGCATTTACTAATTGAAATTAAATTAAATGGGCACATTAACACGTTAGCATATTAACACATTGGCATATTAACATATTGGCACATTAACTCATTAACAAATCCTAGGTAACTGTTCTCCTATAGGCATATGAACTACTCTTTTTCCTCCCATAGCATTATTAATTAATACTTGCCCATTGTGTTCTCCTACCACTTCTCCTATGATAGATGCGTATTGAGCTTCTTCAAATTGATGCAATATCGAGACTACATTATCCGCTATTTCAGGAGCAACTATTGCCATAAAAACACCTTCGTTGGCAGTATAAAGTGGGTCCAATCCCAATATTTCACATGCAGCTTTTACTTGCACGTCTACAGGAATTTTCGATTCTAATAATTCTATTCCCAGATTAGCATCCCGCGCGATTTCATTGAGTGTTGCTGCCACACCTCCTCTTGTCGGGTCACGGAAAAGTTTAATTTTATCTCCAAATTCATCTAACAATTTTAAAGTCATATCATTCAAATTGCGGGTATCGCTTTCTATGGTAGTTTCAAATTCCAATCCTTGTCGAACGGACAGAATGGCAATACCATGCGTAGCAATCTGGTCACTTACTATAATTTGATCTCCGGCTTTAATATTTTGCAAACTTATATTGGCTTTGGGATGCATTTTTCCTATTCCTGTGGTATTGATAAATATTTTATCTCCTTTGCCTTTGTCCACCACTTTAGTATCGCCAGTAACAATTTTAACTCCTGATTTTTCTGCCGCAAATTTGATGGAAACTAAAATATTCCAAAATTCTTGCATGCTCAAACCTTCTTCCAATATAAAACTCAAAGACAAATATTGCGGTATAGCACCACACATGGCAATATCATTTACGGTGCCATTAATGGCTAATTCACCTATATCGCCTCCAGGAAAAAAAACAGGTGATATCACAAAACTATCCGTGGAAAAGGCAATTTTACCATTCAATTCCAATGTTGCACCATCATGATGTTTGTCTAATTCTTCGTTTTTCAACAAATCAAAAACGCCATATTCTAATAGTTTATTGGTTAACAGACCACCACTTCCATGCGCCAACGTAATGATGTCAAAATCAATCTTCGGCATGGGACATTGCATGTGTAACAAACTTTTATTGGTTTTCATATTTATTGTCTTTTGTTTGTTGTTAGTCTTTAAAAGTAATTTGTTTTCAAAAATTAGTAAATGACTTCTATAATAAACTATACAATTTCTTTAAATTTTGAGAAATTATAATAGGCAGCACAAGCACCTTCTGAACTTACCATCGGAGCACCTAATGGATTTTGTGGGTTACACATTTTTCCAAAATGAACACATTCATAAGGTTTTTTAATGCCTTTCATAATAGAGCCTGCAATACATTCTGCATTTTCGGGAGCTTTTTCGATGTCGATTTTAAATTTCAAATTGGCATCATAATTTTCATATTCTTTTCGTAAAACCAATCCGCTTTCTGGAATGGTTCCAATACCGCGCCACATTTGGTCACTTACTTCATATACTTGATTGATAATGCCTTGCGCTGAAGTATTTCCTTCTTCTTTTACCATGCGTGCATATTGATTATCAACTTCTGCTCGTCCTTCTTCCAATTGTTTTACTGTGGCATAAATTCCCTGCAAAATATCCAAGGGTTCAAACCCGGTAACCACAATCGGAATTTTGTATTTTTCTACTAACGGATAATATTCCCAATATCCCATGATACTACACACGTGTCCGGCGGCCAAAAAACCGTCAATAGTGCTCTCAGGGTCTTCCATTAAAGCAGAAATGGCAGGTGGAACTAACACATGCGAATTGAGAATGGAATAATTTTTCAAACCTAATTTTTCTGCGTGCAAAACTGATAAAGCATTTGCCGGAGCAGTGGTTTCAAAACCAACTGCGAAAAAAACAACTTCCTTATCCGGATTTTCCTTTGCAATATTTACCGCTTCGGTAGGGGAATAGAGTATTCTGACATCTGCGCCTTCGGCTTTTGCTTCTAACAAACTTTTCTTTGAACCCGGCACGCGCAACATATCGCCAAAACTACATAGAATAACCTTTTTTTCGACTGCTAAATAAATGGCTTTGTCAATTAAATGAAGTGGCGTAACGCAAACCGGACATCCCGGACCATGTAGCATAGTGATGTTTTTTGGCAAAACGGTTAAAATTCCGTTTTTTACCAAACTATGTGTTTGTCCACCACAAATTTCCATAATTTTCCATGGTTTTGTGGTAATTTTTTCAATTTCATGTAACACTTTTTTTGCTAATTCAGGATCGCGATATTCGGTGAGATGCTTCATTAAAAATGCTGATAATTAAATTTATTTAACTTTTCAAAGATAAAAAAAACATCCTAATATGTTCTGTTATTAAAGATAAAAAAAACATATTGCGTTAATAGATTACATGATTTAACTTTAATACAGTCAATGAAGTTTAAATACTGTCAAATTTCTGTAATTGACATTAATTGTCCGAAAGCAATTCCTTCATCGTTTGGTGAAAAATCTTCTTGGAAAAAAAGTTGATACTGAGTTGATAATTGCTCATAAATTAGATCAACCAATAAAGCATTTTGGAACACGCCACCGCTGAATGCAATTTTTTTAACCTCAAATTTTTGAATTTGATATGCAATATAATCTACCAATGTACAATGAAATTTATAGGCAATTTCCCGCTTTTCAAGTCCATTTGATAGGTCTATGAAAATATTTTGAAAAAGAAAATCAGTAAAAGTTTGATTATCGTTCCAATTAGAAAAATAGGAACAATTAGATTCTATAGAAGTCCTTTTTTTTGGATTTTGGATTTTATATTTTGTTCTTCCCTCAATCCCCTCCCAAGGAGGGGAAGAAATCGGAAAATAATATTTGTTGGCTTCATTTTCCAACTTCATACTCGCTTCTGCTTCAAAACTGTGCACATCAAATCCAAATAAAATAGACGAAACCGCATCAAATAATCGCCCCATACTGGTGCATTTGAGCGTGGTATTTTTAATTAACTTGGAATAAATTTTCCATTCGGTTTCTGAAAATTTATCTTTGATAAAAGTGTTGCTTTCCGGTAAATGTTGTGTCAACGCAAAGGCGGAAATGCGAGGTTCTTTCGGCATTTTATCTCCCAAAATAAATGGAAATTCGTCTAAATGTGCCACTCGTTCCATTCTACTATTTTCAAAAAGAAAAAATTCTCCTCCCCAAATGTTGCCATCGTCACCCAAACCGGTTCCATCCCAAATAATTCCTAAAATCGGGTCTTTAGATTTAATTAAATTGTGTTCTCCCAATACACTCCAAAAATGGGCTTTATGATGCTGAACTTCAACTAGATTTGCATTATACTTTTTTGATAATTCTTGACCGAATCTGGTGGAAAAATAATCGGGATGTTTATCTGTAACCACAGAGTCAAATTGGATATTAAAAATATTTTGCAAATGCTCAAAGGTCTGAATGTAATTTTGTTGAGCATCATAACTTTCGGTATTGCCTAAATATTGAGTGACGTAGAAATTCTTTTGATACTGCATTGCAAAAACCGATTTCAGCATAGCACCTGAAGCAAGAATTGACTTTTCATTGGGTTGCAAATTAGGATTAATGTAAATGGGTGCTTTGCCACGTGAACGACGTAAAGTAATTTTAATCTGATGTTTTGGGGTAAATTGCACTACGCCATCATCTTGAGGAATGGTTATTTCTCTGTTATTCATCAAAATCAAATCTGCAATTTTGCTTAATTCGATTTTGGCTTTATCATCATCAAAAATGATAGTGGAATTAGAGACATTGGCACTAGTTGCCACAATGGGTTTGCTAAATTTATTCAACAACAAATCCATCAAAGGGGTGTAAGGCAACATGACTCCAATTTTTGTAAGACCTTTATTTGCTGATTCATAAGCTAATTTTTTAACATTTTCTTTCACATTCAATAATACAATGGGTGCTGTTATGCTTTGTAATTCCATCTTTTCATTTCCTGAAATATAGGTAATTTCAGATAATTTTTCCATATTGGGAAACATCAAAGCGAAGGGTTTAGAAGGTCTATGTTTACGTTTTCGCAATTCTTCTATAGCAAAAGCATTCGTTGCATCACAAGTTAATAAATAACCACCTATACTTTTGATTGCTATAATCTTACCTTCGTTCCACGATTGAATTATGAAATTTAAATCATTAAAATTTTCAATTAATTTTTCTTCATTTTCAATACTTTTAGGGAAATACAACTGCATTTCCACACGACAATCCGAACAAGAATTGGTTTGAGAATAATGTCTGCGTTCTAATGGATTGTTGTATTCTTCTTGACAAACAGGACACATTTCAAATTTATCCATTGTTGTGAATGGGCGATCATAAGGCAATTTTTGAATAATTGAATAACGTGGTCCACAATTGGTACACGTTATAAATGGATACTGGAAACGGCGATTATCCGAATTGTGTAATTCAGACTTACAATCTTCACACATAGCCACATCGGGTGTGATTAAAAGTTTGGGGTTTATGGCACTATCGCTTTCAATAATTTGAAAAGAATCAAAATGTTGAAGGTTGGTTTCGCATATATTATAATGAGTGACAATGGCTAATTTTGGTAAGTTATTTATTATTTGATTTAAAAAAGTTTCGGATTTTTCTTTGGAATCGGTTATTTCAATATGAACTCCATCATTTGCATTGTTGACCCATCCTTTTAAATCGTTTTGTAATGCTAATTTATAAACAAAAGGTCGGAAACCCACCCCTTGCACAATACCTTCAATATGTATATGATATGTTTTCAAATTTGTTTTAAAATAAAAAACTTTGTCTAAAAAAGTTTTTGACAAAGTTTTAATTTTTTAAAAAATAACTAAAAAATTATTTTGGTTCCATTATTATTGCCTGCAATATTTCCTGTACTTTATTCACTACTTTTGGAATACTTTCTTGCACTTTTGAACTCAATTCAATGGTCATCGGACGCATTTCTTCAATGGTTACTGTTATTAAAATTATTTTAGGTAATTGATCTATTATTTCCAATGCGTCAATCATATCTTTTAGTCCCACATCATGTGCACTCAACACCTTTGGAAAATCATTGGCATAATGTGGATACAAAACATTTAGCGAACCTATAGGCTTGCCATCCATCGTCGCATCAATAAATATAACTAACGGGTATTTTGACAATATGGGCATTAAATTAAAACTACCTGTGCCTCCATCAATAATGTCTACATTTTCAGGTAATTTTATTTTGCTTAAAGCATGAATACTATGTACGCCAACACCTTCATCTCCCATCAAAAAATTTCCTATTCCCAAAATTAGTATGCGTTTACGAAAATCATCGTCCGTGTAATCATGGGTTTGATAAAAAAGTTTTTGTAGTTCTATAACTTCGTCAGATATCATACTATATTAAATTAAAAATTAAAGAAATTCCAAATTCCAAATCTCAAAGTAAAATTAATAATTATATCTGAGAAAATAGGAATTTGGAATTTAAAAAATCAGGATTTTAAAAAATTTAATCCTTCATTGCTGCAGTGGTAAATTATATCTTGTTTTGTTTAATTCTTTCTGAACGAACAAATTTATAACCACTCAACATAGCTGATGTTTCGCCACTAGCTTCAATATAATCATGGAAGAGCACTAAATAAACATGGATTACTATAAATGCCATGAATATATAAGTCAATAAATGATGAATATAGCGCACATAAATATCACCGCCCAAAGCAGGCAATACCCAAGCAAACATTTTAGGAAACCACCAAGAAGCCGTTTCAGACATCAGTGCAAATCCGGTAGCAGCTTGCAAAATAAAAATGAATGCCATGATTAGATAGCTGGTAGCAGCCAAATAATTGTGACCTATACTCGCGTTTGATAAATCATGTTTTTTATCAGGAAAAAGTAATATGTCATATTTTAAAACATGCAATATATTGCTCCATCCTTTTTTTGAATAAGGAACAAAATTACGCCAATCTGCAAATTTATTCCCCGCAAACGCCCAATACAATCTAAAAACTGCCACAGCAAAAGCTAAAAAAGCAGCAGTAAAATGTATTAAACGTATATATCCCATCCAATATGAATTAGATGCTTCAGCATGACTACTAATTGCCGGTGGATAGGATATCAAGAAACCAGTTAATATCATTGCAAAAATTGAAATAACTGTTGTCCAATGAAATATCCTTACCGGTAGTTGCCACACATATACTCTTTTGAAATTAAATGTTTTTGCCATTTTAAAAAAGTTTCAAGTTTGATGTTTAAAGTTTAAGGTTAAGCGAAGCGAAATGACGCTTTGCGTTGTTTAAAGTTTAATAACTTATTAATTAAAAATAATCAATAACTTAATAACCTATTAACTTAAATTGAACAAGCCGAACCAACTTCTATATGGCTCACACTTTTACCGTGTTCGTCATATAAGTGTACTGCACAAGCTAAACAAGGGTCAAATGAGTGAATAGTTCTCAATATTTCCACCGGATTTTTTGGATCTGCAATCGGGGTTCCTATAAGCGCAGATTCATATGCCGATAATTGGTTGTTAGGATCGCGTGGGGAAGCATTCCAGGTAGATGGTACTACCATTTGATATTTTTTGGTCTTCATGTCATTGATAACAATCCAATGTGCCAAACCTCCTCGTGGAGCTTCCATAAATCCAACGCCTTTTGCTTCCTTGGGCCAGGTATCAGGATACGTTTTATCCATATTTGCCATTTTGGTATCCCCTTTTTTGAAATTGGCTAATAATTCGTTGTAGAATTCCAATCCCCAATCGGCTACTAATTTGGTTTCCAAACCACGTGCAGCAGTTCTGCCCAAAGTTGAAAATAAAACAGTAGCTGGTACATCTAATGTTTTTAACGTGTAATCTACAACCTCTTTATACTCCGGTATACCGGAAGCATATCCTACTAATACACGAGCCAATGGGCCAACTTCCATCGGTTTGCCTTGCCAACGCGGTGTTTTAACAAAACTGTACTGCTTTTCGACATCTAAATATTCGTATGGTGGCTTAGGTCCTGTATAGTTGATATCGGTTTCACCATCGTAAGGATGTTTACCTTTGTCATTACCGCCTTGATAATTATACCAAGATTTATTAATGAACTCTTGAATTTCATTTGTTTTTTCTAAATCTACTGGATGTACCTTTGTCAAATCACCATCTAAAATAATACCACGTGGAAATTTGAATGATTTCACATCATTGATATTAGTTGTGGGCAAATCGCCATAAACCATGTAATTGGCAAATTTTGATTCTCCTATTGCACCCCAATCTTTATAAAAAGAAGCAATAGCCAATAAATCAGGTAAATACACTTGATTTACAAAGGTATGGGCTTGTTGTAATAATTGACCTACATAAGCCAAACGTTCCATGTTCAAACTACCTGCATCGTCCAAATTTACAGCAGCAGCTGAACCACCAACTAAGAAATGCGGATGTGGATTTTTACCACCGAGTATAGTGTGTATTTTAACTACTTCCTTTTGCCATTCTAATGCTTCTAAATAGTGAGCAACAGCGAGTAAATTAACTTCTGCAGGTAATTTCATAGCAGGATGACCCCAATACCCATTTGCAAAAATACCTAATTGACCACTATCAACGAATTTTTTAATTCTGTTCTTAACATCAGTAAAATAACCAACTGAGGATTTAGGCCAGTTGGATATGCTTTGAGCTAAAGCAGAAGTTTTGGCTGGGTCTGCATTTAATACTTTCGTAACATCTACCCAATCCAACGCATGTAGATGATAGAAATGTACCACGTGGTCTTGCATAAATTGTGAAATAGTAACAATATTTCTAGTGATTTCAGCATTTCTAGGAATATTAATATCCAAAGCATCTTCAACTGAACGAATGGAGGCTATTGCGTGGACAGTAGTACAAACACCACAAGCTCGTTGTACAAAAGCCCACACATCACGTGGATCACGACCTTCTACAATTTTCTCTAAACCGCGGACCATTGTAGAAGAACTATATGCATTTACTACTTTGCCGTCTTTGATCTCAGCTTCAATACGTAAATGCCCTTCTATTCTTGTTATAGGATCTATAACTATTCTATTTGCCATGTTAATTATGATTTAATGTTGTTTAAATTATCTTCGCCACAATCATTAGCTTCCTTCAATTCTTTGCGTTTGGTCAAATTTGTTGCCACGGCATGTACTGCAACACCCGCAACAGCCGTTCCAAGAACTATTTTCCCAATTTTATCGGCTGTGGCTTCGATGCCAATGCCGTTTACATTGGTCAATCTTTCCATAAAAGGTCCATTGTCCCAGAAACCGGGCTCACTGCATCCAATACAAGGGTAACCTGACTTAATTGGAAAACTTACTCCATTGTTCCATCCTGTTGTACTACAAGCATTGTAAGTTACGGGACCCCTACATCCTAATTTGTATAAACAATGTCCTTCTTTGGCTTCTTCACTATCAAATGTTTCAGCAAACAAACCGGCATCAAAATAAGGACGACGATAGCAAGAATCGTGGATGCGTTTTCCATAGAATTGTTTTGGACGGTTAAAACTGTCTAATTCTGGTATGGTGCCAAAAGTAACGTAATATAAAACTATTCCGGTCATCACTTCCGAAATAGGAGGACAACCCGGTATATTAATAATTGGTTTATCTTTGATAATATCACCCACAGGTACTGAACCAGTTGGATTTGGATGAGCAGCTTGAACTCCACCAAAAGAAGAACAACTACCGAAGTTTAAAATGGCTGCTGCGCCTGCTGCGGATTCTTTGAGAATTTCTACGGCAGTTCTACCGGCAATGGTGCAGTAAACGCCACCATCTTTGGTTGGTATTGCGCCTTCTACCACTAATATGTAGTTACCATAATTTTCTTTCATTGATTTTTGTTTGGCTTCTTCGGCATTATGACCGGCAGCTGCCATCAAAGTATCCGTGTAGTCCAATGAAATGTTGTCTAAAATAACATCGGCTACGAGAGGATGGTCTGAACGAATGAAAGACTCTGAGCAACCAGTGCATTCTTGGAAATGTTCCCATATTACAGGAATGCGTTTTTTGGTTTCCATGGCTTTCATAACTTGACCTACCATGCTGTGTTCCAATCCCATGAAAGCTGTCATAAAAGTGGCAAACTTCACGAAATCTCTACGAGAATACCCTTGTTCGGAGATATGATCGTAGTAAGTTCCATTTTTGGTTTTGAGTAATGTTCCCATTTGTACAATGTTTAGTTGAGATAATTATCTGATTATCAATATAAAAAATTAATACTTCAAAAGTAAAGAATTGATTTTATTATTTTATGATAAAAGTCAATAAAACAGTTATTTATATTCATTGAAAATAATAAATAGTTGTTAAATGTTCAATTTTTTTAAAAAAAATATATAAAAATGGGTTAAATCTTTTTTTCCTGTGCTGGATTAATTTTATTAATTTAGCGGTATGACAAAAAAGATTTAACCTAAAAATGTCGAAATAATGAATTATTATAAGAAATAATATAAATTTGTTTTTCATAAAGATACGTTATTATGCACGAAATGTCAATCGTAATGGGTATAATTAAAATTGCTGAAAATGAAGCTGCTAAAGCCAATGTTACACAATTTTCCGCCATTGATTTGGAGATAGGTAATCTATCGGGAGTGGAATATGAAGCCCTGGATTTTGCTTGGAATGTAGCAGTCGAAGGTACTGTTTTAGAAAATGCCACCAAAAATGTGCATAAAATACAAGCAAAAGCACAATGTGGGGATTGTGACACCATATTTGATGTGCAATACATTTATGACAATTGTCCTAAATGTGGTAGTTATTTTAAAAGTATTTTACAAGGAAAAGAATTGAGAGTAAAGAGTTTGGATACTTATTAAAGTTAAATAATATTGCTTTATAAGATTTTTTGAGCTAAATTTTTAATTTTATTAACTTTTCATATTATGAAAACTGTTCACATATTTACCACAAAAATTTTAGTAGAACCAAGAATAGTAACAACAATTTTATAAAACATAACATTTATCAGAATTTATTATTTTTATATTTTTTACTTTTGTTTGATTAATTAGCCAATTTAGAAATTTGCTAATTGATAAATTCACTTTTTAACTTTTTAACTTTTTAACTTTTACTTTTATTATGTGTGGAACTTGTGGCTGCGGAACCGGAAACTCCTTTTCAATCAACAAACCGGGCGAACTTCATCACGATCAGCAGGAATCGCATAGTCATTCGCATGAACATAATCACGATCATACACATTCACATGATTTACACGACCATGCTCATCCACAGAATGATTTTGTGCATTTGCATCATCATGACCATTCTCATGAGCATTCTCATTCGCACACCATTGATGTAGAGAAAAATATTTTGCAATTCAATGATATGCAAGCGTCACGTAATCGTGGTTATTTTGAAGCAAAAAATATTTTTACCATCAACTTGGTGAGTTCACCGGGTTCTGGAAAAACCACTTTTTTAGAACGAACTTTAACTGATTTAAAATCAAAAATTGACTTTTTTGTCATTGAAGGCGATCAACAAACTTTAAACGATGCCAATCGTATTGACGCCGTCCAAATTCCAGTGATTCAAATTAATACAGGAACAGGGTGTCATTTGGAAAGCGATATGATTTATGATGCTGTAAAAAAATTGGAAGTCAAAGATAATTCCGTTCTTATTATCGAAAATGTGGGAAATTTGGTTTGCCCAGCAATGTTTGATTTAGGTGAAAATCAGCGTGTTGTTATCATAAGCGTTACCGAAGGCGACGACAAACCTTTGAAATATCCGGATATGTTTGCCGGATCTCAAATCTGTATTATCAACAAAATTGATTTATTACCTTATGTGAATTTCAATGTGGAAAAAGCTAAAGAATACGCCAAAAAAGTCAATCCTAATCTGCTATTTTTTGAAGTTTCTGCTACAAAAGGAGATGGTATGGATATTTGGTATGAATGGTTGTTAAAAGTCAAAAGGTAAAAATTACAATAATTTTAAATTTCAATTTCCAAATCCTCCCCCTTTAGTTGAAGTTAGACGGGAAATTATTCCCTAATAACTCAATAATTAGTAACCTAATTAACCCTATTAACCAAATAAATGGTAGCACTTCACGAATTTACTGGTATAAATATTCCAATTTTATTAGGGT
The DNA here is from genome assembly GCA_020740485.1 of Polaribacter sp. Classification (GTDB taxonomy): domain Bacteria; phylum Bacteroidota; class Bacteroidia; order Flavobacteriales; family Flavobacteriaceae. The sequence continues at coordinate 98,176 of DYMN01000001.1, forward strand.
TAATGGCTTCTGCATTACATGTTTGGACAGGACCTGATCATTTGGCTGCGGTTACCCCTTTGGTTTTTGATAGCAAAAAAAGTCATTGGAAAATTGGTGTGGCTTGGGGTTTTGGACATTTACTAGGGATGTTGTTGATAGGATTATTGTATTATTTGTTTAAGGAGTTTATTCCCATAGATGCTATTTCGGCTTACAGTGAGCAAATCGTTGGTGTCATTTTGATTGGATTAGGTTTTTGGTCGTTCTATAAAATGAAAAAAGTGCATGAGCATCATCACATTCATCCTCACTTTCACTCAGATGGTTATCAAGATTTTGTTCATGTTCACGCACACGAAGATGAATCGCATCAACATAAACACCCGAAAGAGAAATCTAAAAATCAAAATTTGATGGCAGCAACAAGTGTTGGTGTTGTTCATGGTTTTGCAGGTATTTCACATTTTGTATTGATGCTACCCGCCTTAGCATTTCATTCAGGATGGCAAACGCTGCAGTATCTCATTGGATTTGCTATCGGAACTATTGGTGCTATGGTTGTTTTTTCATTCATAATCGGGAAATTTCACAAACTCAATCCCAATCAACACAATCATAATGTGTTTAAAAATCTACGGTTTTGGGGAGGAGTGGTTGCTATTTTAGTTGGTATTTTTTGGATTATTAATAGTTATGTTTAGATGCAAAGGTTTAAAATTTTTGCTCTTACCATTTTTATATTATTAATTTTCATTGGATTAGACGGAATTCCCCATGATTAAATAGCTTATTTAATTTGCCATTTGCTAGAAAAAAATCATTCTCCTAAGTTTTACAAAATACTCTCCGAAAAAATACCTAATTGGGAAAAATGGAAGAGAAGATTGGATGAAGTTATGGCGTAAATCTTTTCATTTGAACTTTTAAAAAACTTCATTTTAAAACACAGATGATAAAATCAATTTATTATGTTTGTAAAATAGTTACCGTAAATTAGCACCAATAATAGCACCTAACAAAACAAAACCCTGACAATCAATAGATTATCAGGGTTTTTGCGGAGAGATAGGGATTCGAACCCCAGGACCTGTTACAGTCAACGGTTTTCAAGACCGCCGCAATCGACCACTCTGCCATCTCTCCTTATTAAAGGGTGAAGTTTGAAGGCTACCATTCGAATGCATCGAATTCAACTCATAAACTTAAACCTTTTTTTAATATTTCAAATCTATTTTCCTTTTACCTTTTTCGGAGTGCAAATATATAATCAAATATTTTATTATTAAAATTTTTTTTGAAATAAGTTAGATTATTTTTGTCAAAACATTCTAACGTTTGACTTTCTTAGATGAATGAGTATATTAATTACCTGATTTTAATTTTAGTAGGATTATTTGCCGGCGTTGTTAATACACTTGCAGGTGGAGGTTCTATTTTGACTTTACCTATTTTGATTTTTATGGGATTACCACCGGCTTATGCTAATGGAACCAATAGAGTAGGCATTTTTTTGCAAACTTTTACAGGAGTAATAGGATTCAAATCTAAAGGGGTATCCGTTATGCCGCATGGATTGTATTGGGGGCTTGCCGCTATGATTGGCTCTATCATTGGAGCTAATTTAGCCATAGATATCAAGGCTGAAGCCTTTAATAGGATATTGGGAATTGTAATCATATTTGTGGTTGCTTTAACAATTTATAAACCTAAAAATATAGAACAAAAAATAGAGCGTGTAAAAGGTAAATTTCTATGGATTAGTTTGTTTCTGTTTTTTCTGATAGGTGTTTTTGGGGGCTTTATTCAAGCCGGCGCCGGTCTTTTTATTATGTTGGTACTCTCTCAAATTAATCACATCAGCTTAGTTAAAAGCAATGCAGTAAAATCAATGATTGTTGCAGTGTATACTTTTGCAGCTTTAATGGTTTTTATTTATTACGATGAAGTAAATTGGATTTACGGATTATTATTAGCTTTCGGACAATCCATAGGAGCGTGGTTTTCCAGTAGATGGTCCGTAAAAAAAGATGATAATTTAATAAGATTTTTCTTGATAGTTGCCGCATTTGGTATGGCAATTAAACTTTGGTTTTTTTGAAATTGAAATTATTTTCTATACTGAAAATGCATCCGGTTTTTCTTTCCATTTTTTTAAAAGTTCTAATTCATCTTCTTTTATGTAGTTTATAGAAAGTGCTTCATCAAGTAAAATATCATAATTACTCAAAGTTTTAAACTTTACTTTTTCCAATTCAAAAAGTTGTATAGCTTGCGGAAAACCGTAAGTAAAAATGGCAAGCAATCCTAAAACTTCGTTCCCATTTTCTTTTAAAGCTTTTACAGCATTCATACTACTCATACCTGTGCTGATTAAATCTTCAATTACCGTTACTTTTTTATTAATTTCTAAAAATCCTTCGATTTGATTCTTTCGTCCGTGACCTTTCACTTCAGGACGGACATACACAAAAGGCAAATTCAGTTTTTCTGCTACTAACACGCCAATAGCAATGGCTCCAGTTGCTACTCCGGCAATCACTTCTGTTTCCGGGAAATCATCAAGTATTTGTGTGGCAAACTGTTCCGATAGAAATTGTCTTATTTCAGGATAGGAAAGCGTAATTCTATTATCGCAATAGATAGGAGATTTCCAACCGGAAGCCCAAGTAAAAGGGTCTTTTGGCTGAAGTTTAATAGCATTTACGCTTAATAATTGTTTGGCAGTTTTTTTTGCTGTATCTTTGTTGCAAATCATAATTTGACGTAATAATAATTTGTGGAAAGTAAAAAATATCGTTTTTTTTAAATCGATTAAGTTTTACAAAGATAATTTATAAAAGTCAAAACTGTAATTTCAATTTGCAATAAATGTATAAAGTTTTTGTAAACGATAAACCAATCATTCTTTCTGACAAAGTAAATACATTATCAGAATATGAGGTATTTTTATACAAAAATACAAGCATTGAGGAAATAGTACACAAACTTCAAAATACACATTGTAATGGAATATATTTTTATCATCACGATATTGATATACTGTGGCAGAAGTTTAAAAGTAAATTTAAAATAGTCAATGCGGCAGGAGGGTTAGTGCTAAATCCGGAAGGACAAATTCTTTTTATCAGACGAAATGAACATTGGGATTTACCCAAAGGGAGAATGGAAAAAGGAGAAATTGAACAAGAAACAGCCATCAGAGAAGTGCAAGAAGAATGTTCGATTCATCGTTTGGAAATAAAGACTGAATTAGCCGTAACTTACCACATATATCAGGAAAAAAATAAAAACAAGTTAAAAAAAACATTTTGGTTTGTTATGCAAACAGATGATAATCAATTACCTATACCGCAAGAAGAAGAAGGAATAACAGTAGCTAAATTTGTTTCAGTTGAAAATTTAAAAAATTATGAAACAGAAATGTATGCCAATATTGAAGAATTAGTTCAACGTTACCTTAATCTAATTGATAAATGAAGTTCGCCCTAATTACAGAAAGAAAATTACCTCAAGACAAGAGAGTGGTTCTGACGCCCGAAATATGCGTAAAAGCCATGCAAATGTTTCCTGAATTAGAAATTATTGTTGAAAAATCAGCAATAAGATGCATTCCTGATCGAAGTTATAAGGATGCAGGTATCAAAGTTAAAGAAGATATTTCGGATTGCGATGTGTTTATTGGTGTAAAAGAAGTTCCAATCACAAATTTAATAGAGGGGAAAAAATATTTCTTTTTTTCGCATACCATTAAAAAACAAGAACATAATAGAAAATTATTGCAAGCCGTTTTAGATAAAAAAATAACTTTGTATGATCATGAGACCATTACAGCGCAAAACAACGTCAGATTGATAGGTTTTGGATATTATGCCGGAATTGTAGGCGCTTATAACGGCTTTAGAACATGGGGGTTAAAATACGATGAATTTCAGCTTCCTGCAGTAGAAACCTTGAAGGACAAGTTGGCGCTTGTAAGTGAATTACATAAAATAAAATTGCAACCCATTAAAATACTCTTGACCGGAACCGGAAGAGTAGGAAGTGGAGCAAAAGAAATTTTGGATGCCATGTATATTAAGAAAGTCAGTGTTAACGATTTTTTAAATCAAACGTTCGATGAGCCGGTCTACACTCAAGTAGATGTATTGGATTACAATAAAAGAATTGATGGACAGACAAGAGATATGTTCGATTTTTTTAATCATCCGGAGCAATATCAAAGTACTTTTTTGAGATTTGCTCATGTTTCAGATATACTCATTGCAGGGCATTTTCACAATGCAGCTGCTCCCGACTTTTTTTCGTTAGAAGATGTAAAACATTCTGATTTTAACCTAAGGGTCATTGCAGACATCAGTTGCGATATAGGTCATCCAATGCCTACTACGCTTCATTCAACGACAATTTCAGATCCCATTTATGGTTTTGATAGAACTACTGGTGGTGAAGGAGAATTCCGAAATATGGAGAATATTGCGATTATGGCTGTAGATAATTTACCGGCTTGTTTGCCAAAGGACGCCAGCGACGGCTTTGGCGAAATGTTTTTAGAACACGTAATTCTTGCTTTTTTTGATGGAGACAAAAATGGAATATTACAAAGAGCAAAAATTACAGAAAACGGAAAATTAACAGAAAGGTTTAGTTATTTACAAGACTATGTCGATGAACAGGATTGAATTTTGACATTTATAGAATTTATTAAAATTCAATCCACCTTTGACGATACCAACAATATCAATATCAATAGCAACAACAGTATCAATAAAACCAATAGAATATGTTAATCATAGGGATAGCAGGTGGAACCGGAAGTGGTAAAACCACAGTAGTCAATCAAATTATGCATGAATTACCTGCAGATGAAGTGGCAATTATCTCTCAAGACAATTACTATCAACAAAATGATAATATGTCTTATGAGGAGCGCACCAAAATCAATTTTGACCATCCTAAATCTATAGATTTTGAATTATTGGTGTCGCATTTGGAAACACTTAAAAGAGGAGAATTTATTGAACAACCGGTATATTCATTTGTTACGCACAACCGAACAAAAGACACTATCAAAACACATCCGCGCAAGGTGATAATCATTGAAGGGATTTTAGTCTTTACGAACAAAGAATTAAGAAACTTATTCGATATCAAGATTTTTGTACACGCCGATAGTGATGAACGATTAATTAGGCGTATCAAACGTGATTTTATTGAAAGAGGTCGTGATGTAGAAGAAGTGTTGGAACGCTATCAAAAAACCTTAAAACCCATGCACGAACAGTTTATTGAACCCACCAAGGCTTATGCAGATATTATCATCCCAAATGATAGATATAATACTGTAGCAGTGGATATTGTGCGAACTGTAATCAGTAATAAACTCGTGTAATTTATTTTAAGAAATATGAAAAAATATATTTTAAATAAATATGTACTCATCCTGATAGGGTTTGCTATTTGGATGTATTTTTTTGATGATAATTCCTTTTTAATACACAAAGAATTGAGAAAAGAAGCTGAGAAATACAATTCTTCCATTGATTTTTATAAAAAAGAAATTGAAAAAGATAAAAAGATTTTAAAAGATTATGATAATCCCGAAGCTATGGAAAAATTTGCCCGCGAAACCTATCAAATGAAAAAGGATAGCGAAGATATTTATATAATTCAGATTGATTCAATTGAAGATTAATTCGTATGGATACCAATCAAAAAAACCTTTTTTCAGCGTTTCCCGAAGTAGGGTCAAAGGAATGGAAACAACTCATACAGTTCGAGCTCAAAGGGAAAGATTACAATCAAACTTTGGTTTGGGAATCTTTGGAAGGCATTAAAGTCAAACCTTTTTATCACGCAGATGAAACTGAATATTTAGAAATTCCATTTATTCAAAAAGACTATCTTATTAGCCAGACTTTTTTTGTAGATAATGAAAGTATTACCAATAAGATTGCTTTAGAAGCAGTTCTGAACGGAGTTGAAGTTATTCAATTTATTGCAAAAGAAGGTTTTGACGCTGATATTTTGTTGCAAAATTTTGAAAAATCAAAGGTTAAAAAAGTAATATTCTCGCTACATTATTTAGCGCCACATTATATAAAAACGTTACAAAAGGCTTTACCTACCATTCAAATTGAAATTAGAATTGACCCAATTGGAAATTTAGCTGAAACAGGCAATTGGTTTATCAACGAAAAACAAGATTTTGAACAAATCAAAACCGTTCTCAACGAATTGAAAGATGATAATGTGTTGTTTATCAATTCGGGAATTTATCAAAATGCAGGTGCCAATATTGTACAACAGGTTGCCTATGCATTGGCGCACACCAATGAGTATCTAAATACTTTTACAGACAACATCAAAGGAAAAATAAGAGTCGGATTTGCTATGGGAAGTAATTTCTTTTTTGAAATTGCCAAGCTGCGCGCCTTTCGCTATTTGATACAACAACTCATTGAAAAACATCATTTAAAACTTGAATTAGAACTATTCTGCCAACCATCGCTTCGCAATAAAACGCTTTATGATTACAATGTAAATATCTTACGTTCAGCAACTGAAAATCTTAGTGCCATCATAGGCGGAGCTACGATTATCAATTCATTGGCGTATGACTCTTTTTTTAAAAAATCAAATGATTTCAGCGAAAGAATTGCAAGAAATCAGTTGATAATTCTTCGCGAAGAAAACGAAATGAAAGAAATGGGAAGTATTGCCAATGGAAGTTATTATATTGAAAATCTTACCGTAGAAATAGCGAACAAAGCGCTAGAAATTTTTAAAGAAATTGAAAAAAACGATGGTTTTTTGAATCAATTAAAAAAAGGAATTATTCAAAAAAAGATAGCTGAAGCTACAAAAAAAGAACAGCTTCTTTATGAAGAAGGAAAAATAGTATTAGTTGGGACAAACAAATTTGCCAATTCAAACGAAAAAATGAAAAACATAAGTGAAATACTTCCATTTACCGCATTTAAAACAGAAAAAACGGATATAATTCCAATCAAATCGCGCAGATTGGCTGAAAAAATGGAAAAGGAAAGATTGGCAAAAGAATAATTGTATACATTTGCAACCCTTAAAATAGTAAACTATATTAAACTGAGATTCCATTATTTAATACAAATTATGACAGAAGACGACAGAAGAATAAGAGATAAATTTCAACAAAAAACGTGGAATGAGATAAAGATCAATGATTCTTGGGCAATTTTTAAAGTAATGTCTGAATTTGTTGAAGGTTACGAACGCTTAAGTCGTATTGGACCTTGTGTAACTATTTTTGGTTCAGCAAGAACCAAGCAGGAGCATCCTAATTATATTTTGGCGGAAGAAATAGCTTATAAACTGACGCAACACGGTTTTGGTATCATTACGGGTGGAGGACCCGGTATTATGGAAGCAGGAAACAAAGGAGCTCATAGAGGAAAAGGAATCTCAGTTGGATTGAATATAGAATTACCATTTGAACAGCATTTCAATCCCTATATTGATAGAGACAAAAATATGGAATTTGATTACTTTTTTGTCCGCAAAGTGATGTTTGTTAAGTATTCTCAAGGCTTTGTAGTGATGCCGGGTGGTTTTGGAACCATGGACGAACTTTTTGAAGCTATCACTTTGATACAAACCAAAAAAATAGGAAGATTTCCCATTGTCTTGGTAGGTACGAAGTTTTGGAGTGGTTTATTAGATTGGATTAAAAACACTTTATTGGAAGAACATAATATTGCTCCTGAAGACCTCAACTTATTCAGAGTAGTGGACACTTCAGATGAAGCAGTTGAACATTTTGTGAAATTTTACGAAAAATACACACTTTCTCCGAATTTTTAACAATTAAAATACATCATTTTAATCAAATAAGTTTATTGTTGCACGTGAAAAAAAGGAAGCAAAATTTTAGCTCAATCAAACTTATATGGCTTCAAGATTTGTTGTATTTTTTTTTCTGTTTGTTACCATTTTTCAGTATGCACAAACACGCATTAAAGTAATGACTTTCAACTTAATGCATTACCCCGGTACTTATTATTATGATGAGGCAACAAATTCCTTTAAAAATAGAACCTATGTTCTTAAAAGTATATTAGACTCCTACCAACCGGATATTTTTTCTGTTTGTGAACTGCAAAATGCAACCGGTGCAGAGCAAATACTTAATATTGCTTTGGCTACCCCTAATCATATTTATAATAGTGCAAATTTTGTTGTAAATCAATCATCTAATGACGATACATTACAACAATTGGTTTTCTACAATCAACAAAAATTTACATTACTTTCTCAAGATGTTATAACCACACACATTAGAGACATTAATCATTATCATTTTAAATTGAATTCAAATGTTGATGTTTATTTAGACGTTTTTGTAACCCATCTAAAAGCAAGCAACAACGATGAAAGTGAGTACAAAAGATGGGAAATGGTCGATCAGTTTACAACTTATTTGTCAAATTTAAGTACTGATAGTAATGTCATTTTTACAGGTGATTTTAATTTTTACGATAGTTACGAATCAGGCTATCAAGAAATTATAGATACAACCAATCCTATTGTGATGGTCGATCCTATTAATTCGCCCGGTTATTGGTCAAATAATTCTACCTATGCCGGTATTCATACGCAGTCGCCTATCACAACCAACGGACATTTTCAATACTCTTCTACAGGAGGAACCGACGGCGTTACAGGCGGAATGGATGATCGATTTGATTTTATAATGCTTTCTCAAAACATGATGAGTTCCGCAAATTTGACTTATGTTCCTGATACTTACAAAGCTTATGGAAACAACGGAAATTGCTATAATAGTTATATCAGCAATACATCATGTAACGGTACATACAGCCAAGAATTGAGAAATTTATTATTCAATATGAGCGACCATATTCCCATTGTTTTAGAGTTAGAAACCCCATACGCACTTCACAATCCGGAGTTAGAGATAACTAAAGCGGTAAAAATAATTAATGGAAATGTTCAAAGTACAACTTTATCTCTTGAGGTGCCTTATCCGTATTTGAATACTGAATACAAGCTCATAAACTCATTAGGTCAAACAGTGAGTAAAGGATTTTTAGAAAATATAAATCAAAAAATTGAAATAGATCATTTGAATCAAGGTGTTTATTTTATACAATTTGAAAATTCCATTCAAGCACTGAAGTTTATTAAGATTTAAAACGTTGAATCAGTTTTTGATAGATTATTTCAGCCTGTTTTACCGTATCTTCCCAATTATTATTGTAAATAACATAATCTGATTTTTCAATTTTTTTATCATCTTCCCATTGATTTTGCATCCGTTGCAGTACTTGTTCTGATGTCATTTGATCTCTTAGCATTACTCTTTTGATTCTTTCCTCTTTTGGAGCTGTAATGGTTATGATGACATCACAATTAGAATCAAATCCGTTTTCAAATAAAATAGCGTTTTCGTAAATAATAAATTTTTCCTTGCTGTTTTTTAATACATTTTTGAAGTGTTTTTGTACCGCCGGATGAACAATAGCATTTAAAATGTTAAGCTGTTCCTTGTTGTTAAAAACCTTATCGGCTAAGTATTTACGGTTTAGTACGCCATTATTAAATGTCTGAACGCCAAATTCAGAGACGAGTTGTTTGATGAGTTTTGCATCGTGATTCATCAATTTCTTCGCTTCGATGTCAGCTACATATACATCGATTCCTTTTTCTGTAAAAAGGTTTAAAACGCGGCTTTTACCACTTCCAATGCCACCAGTGAGACCTACAACTTTTGTCATAATTAATTTTTTTTTATAAAATCGGCATATGCTGGGATTACACGATAGCTTAAAACAAAATCTGGTTTTTCGACTAATTTTAATATTGCTTTTTGTTTCGTTTTAGTCTTGGGGTCATAAAATGCTTGCAATTTGAATTCTTGAGAATTAATTTTATCTACATTTTCTAACTTTATTAACAAATATACGATAGCCTTGTTCGGAATAATTTGGGTATTATTTAATAGTGTTTCATCAAAAATTTGGATAGGTAATTCCACCTCAATTTCTGTATATTTTGAAAAATATGCGGAAAAATTAACATGATCAACATTTACAATAACTTTATTAACGAACTGTTTATCTAATACTAATGGAATTTTTTGTTCAAAAGTTCCTGATACTTTTTTAAAATATAAAGTAGGGGTAGAAACAAAATTAATTTTACTCAACGCTTCTTTTTCTCCAAAAACAATAACACTATCGGGCTGTATTTTTATAGGATTGTCTAACAAATAACCTTTTTTTGGCTCAATATTAACGTGAGAAATTACTTTTACTTTTTTATGAAATTTATTTTTTATAGTAAGAAAAAGAGTATCCTTTTCAAATTCTAAAAATGTCGCATTAAGACTCTGTTTTTGTAATGCTTGAAGTGTATTTTGATCTAAAATAATAAAGCATTTATTGTTTTTGCATACAATATCAGGGGTTTGTAAAACTAAATTTTTTGGAAATAAGTTGTAGTATATAAAGAGATAAGTTTTAGATTTAATCTTAATTTTTTCTAATTCAGAGCTTATTTCTGATTTATTTTCATTATTAATGGTTAGTTTGAAATTTGTAAAACCCTCATAATTTGAAGATAAAGAAAAGAAAAACCAAGTCAAAAAGGAAAAAACAAAAAACAACAAGAAAAGCTGAATTTTTTTAAATAATCGAATTCTTTTAATATTTTCAGGTCTTTTCAATTGGAAAAAATTAATGAAGTAAAAATACAAAAAAAAAGTGAATCCACTTTAGGGACTCACTTTATAAATAACTTCAATAGGTAATAAATTATTCGGCTGTATTTTGATATTTTTTGCTTAATTCCATAGAAATAGCTGATTTTTCAAATTTGATTTTGCCGGAAAGTGTTTCTATGGTTACGGTACCTTCAGCTTCATTGATATCTGCTATTTTCCCGTGTATTCCACTTGTAGTAACAACTCTGCTACCTCTTTTTATTGAATTTTGAAATTCTTTTTCCATTTTTTGACGCTTCATTTGCGGTCTAATCATAAAAAAATACATTACTACAAAAAGTAGAATAAAGGGTAATAACGGATTTGCTAAAATTGATTCCATAAAATAAATGTTTGTTAATTTTAATGTTTATATAAACTATTTGGATTTGGTTTGACATAACCTTTAATATTGACAGTCTCTTGTTGTCTTTTTGTATTGCAATAAACTGAAATGGATTTATTTTGATTTTCCGGTTTTCCTGAAGTATCAAAAACGAACTTAAGCTTCCCTTTTTCACCCGGTTTTAAAGGTTTATCTTTGTCATATTCAGGCACGGTACATCCGCACGATGCCTTTGCAGCAGTAATGATAAGGTCACTTTTACCTGTATTGGTGAACTCAAAGTAGCCTTCTACTTTGTCTCCTTCATTAACTGTTCCAAAATTATATTCCAGATTGTCAAAGGTTATTTCAGGGAATCCAACCTTAGCTAACAGCGCCTTTTCATTAGCTAATTTGACATCTTGGTCATCTACTTTTTCTGAAGCATTTTTTTTGCAGGAAAAAGTAAATACTACGAAAAAAATCGTGAAAACTGTGATGATTTTTTTATTCATGCTAATAAAATTATAATAAGCCTCTACCTGTTTTTTGAATTTTATTGGAATTTGTAAAATCTACAACCAATTTATCCAAAACTCCATTAATAAATACACTACTATTTTGTGTGGAATAATCTTTTGCTAACTCAATGTATTCATTAATGGTAACTTTAGTAGGTATAGACGGAAAATTCAGAAATTCTGAAATGGCCATAACCATTAATAGTTTATCTACTTTGGTAATCCTGTCAGATTCCCAATTAGGTGTTTTGCCTTCAATTTCTTTTTCGTATTTTTCAAAATTTAACATTGTTTTTCTAAATAATAATTTTGCAAAATCCTTATCTTCAGGATCTTTGTACAACCCATCTAATCTAAAAGAAGTATTTTCCTTCAAATGGTAAAGATTGTTGTAAATCCAAGTATTTACAAAAGGAATATCATCTGTCCAACTTATGACTTCACTTTCGTAAAATTCGTGCAAATTATCATTGGGCGCCATCAACTCATTGTGAAATGCTATGATAAATTTTTTATCATCTTCAAAACTCGGGTGTTCTAAACTTAAATATTTAATAAATATCTTTGAATTCAACATTTGAGACCAGATAATATCTACAATTTCAGAATGTTGTTCCCAGTTTGTCTCATCTTTTTTAATAGGATAATTTTGTATTTCAGCTGATAAATCAAAAGCAGAAACTACTTTGTTCTCAATAAAATTCCTGCTCTTTGTAATAATATTATTGGTTGGGATATATTTTTTTTGAGAGGATTGAAAATATTCAATATTTTTTTTAAGCAATGCCAACAATAACTTATATTGAAGAACATAAAGAAGATGTAACTTTTCAATACTTCCTAACAAGTATTTTTCTTGCAAATCTAAATTTTCGCTGTCCGAAAGCAACATAGCATAAGCAGATTGCATTACTTTTATTCTGATGTGACGCCTATTGATCATAATGTGTTTAAAATATCAAAGTACATAAATTAGTGGGATTGCAAAAATACATATTTATCAAAAGAAACAATGCAATTATTCGAATAAGATGTTTGTTTGTAAAAAGTTTTTTTAAAAGTTGTCAAAAAATAAATTTTTTTATGTACGTTTGTATGTTCTGTATGTAAAACATCAGAATTGAATAAGAATATTAAACAAATTATTTAAGCATTATGAACGACAGACAACACAATGAACATGAAGAGATTTATTCTCAAATGTTAAAAGCAGGAAAACGTACTTACTTTTTCGATGTAAGAGAGACCAAAGCTGGAGATTATTATTTAACGGTAACTGAAAGCAAAAAATTTATTAATGATGATGGTTCTTTTCAATTTAAAAAACACAAGATTTTTCTTTACAAAGAAGATTTTAGAGATTTTAAAGAACAATTAGAAGCAGCTTTCGATTTTATAATAAAAAATAAAGGAGAAGTAGTTATTTCTGAAAGACATCAAGATAATTACGTTCGTCCGCAACGAGAAGAAAATGCCGAAGAACCACAAAAAGAAAATGGTTCATTTACAGATGTTAGTTTTGATGATATTTAGTAATATAAAATCAAATTAAATCATTAACGGTTAGTAATACTATTTGCTAACCGTTTTTTATTGATTCACTTACAATCCAAGCGCCTGTCCAAGCATTTTGAAAATTAAATCCTCCGGTGATACCGTCAATATTGAGAATCTCGCCTGCAAAAAATAAATTTGAAAACAATTTGCTTTCCATCGTTTTAAAGTTGACTTCTTTTAAATCAATGCCGCCGGCAGTTACAAACTCATCTTTAAAAGTGCTTTTACCACTTACTGAGTAATTTGTATTAGTCAGAACTTGAGCCAAATTTTGCAAATGCAATTTTGAAGTATCAGCAAAATTTAAATTTTCAGGTATTTGTGCCAGTTGAATAAGGTATTCCCACAATCTGTGGGTAAATCCGAATTGTGGATTTTTTAAAACATTTTTCTTTGCTTGGTTTTGTTTGATTACTTTCAATTTTTCAATAACTTGGTCGTAGGTATTGTCTTTCAACCAATTTACCATTAAAGTGAACGTGTAGTCTGTTTCAGATAAATTGACAGCACCGAAAGCCGATAGTTTTAAAACCGCAGGTCCACTCAAACCCCAGTGCGTTATCAGTATATTTCCTTGTTGCATCAAAGATGTGCCTTTAATTCTTATAGTTACTTCTTGGCTGATTCCCATCAATTGATTCAATTTTTGGTCTTCAATGTTAAAAGTGAAAAGTGAAGGTACCGGCTTAACAATTTGATGACCTATATCTTCTAATATTTGCCAGATTTTAGAATTACTGCCTGTGGTTAAAACTAGTTTTTCTGAAAAAAAAGTAGCATCACGGGTTTTTATTTCCCAATTATTATTTGATGATTTAGTAAAACTTTCTACATTTTGTTTCAATAAAATATTTATTTTTAATTCTTTAGCTCTTGTTAGAAAATAATCAATAATCGTTTGCGAAGTATCCGATTTGGGGAATACCCTACCATCAGGTTCTGTTTTTAAAGCAATACTTTTAGATTCAAACCATAAGATAGTTTCTTTATTTCCAAATTGCTGAAAACAACTGCGTAATTCTTTTTTGCCTCTCGGATAATTTTTCACAAACTCATTGATTTCTGCAACCGCATTGGTCAGATTACATCTTCCTCCACCCGATATTTTTACTTTTTGCAATACTTCATTTCCTCTCTCTAAAATTGCAATTTTGAGATTCGGATTTTTTTCTTTTATATTAATTGCTGTAAAAAAACCGGCGGCACCACCACCAATAATTATAGTGTCAAAATGAGTTGAATTCATTTCTTTTTTTTAACAATTTATCTTTTTAGAGTAAAATGACCCTTGATGATTTTTTCTCCGGAATTTAACTCTACAACATACCAATAATCAGAAGCGGGAAGTGGGTTTCCAAGATACGTGCCATCCCATCCTGTATCCGAAGCGTTATATTGAGCTAATAATTTTCCAAATCGATTAAATATTCTTATGCTTGCATTAGCATACAAATTTAAATCCCGTATTTCAAAAGTGTCGTGAAAACCATCTCCGTTGGGTGTGAAATAATTCGGTATTTTTAACACGAAAAAAGGAGCCGTTGCAATAAAGCAATGTTCAGTATCAGTAACATAAGCAGTGTACTGTCCTCCTTCTAAAACCGTAAAAATCGGAGAATTTTGATATACATTTCCATCTATTGAATATAAATAATAGTCTTGAGGTATCTTTACATTAATTTGAACATCACTATTATTAACATCTACATTAACTATTTCAGAATTTAAATGCGAAATTACTTGGAAATGTTTGGTTTGACTACATCCGTGTTGATTTGTTATTTCAACAAAATAATTTCCGGGAATAAAAATTTCAAGAGTGGCATTCGTGGAATGGTCATTCCATAAATAGGTGCAACCAGACGTTTCGGCGTCTAAAATCATTGGTTTATTTTCACATAAAACTACTTTCTCGTCATTAACTTCAGGAAGAGGGTACACATTCACATTGATGGAACTTCTATTTCCGTTTGTACAACCACTATTGATAGCTTCAGCATAAAAAATAGTGGTTTCAGTAACGTTATTAATGGTAATACTATCTCCTGTTCCTATTGTATTTGTAGCATTGGCAGCATCATACCAATAGATAATCCCATCGTTACTGTGTGCGTGAAGGGTTACATTTCCTTGACCGCAAAGAGACTGGTCTGCATCAATCGCATCAATAGTTGGAATTAGATGAACATCTGCTGTAATAGGAACTCTAGACTTATTGCATTCGGCTTGAGCATAGTATGTTGTTGGAGTAGATAGGGTAGGAGTAGTAAAGGTATTTCCACTGCCTATAATCGTTCCGCCTGTTGGGCTGTCATACCAGTAAATAATTCCGATAGATGCTGTTGCTTCTAATGTTACTGAACTCTGACCACAAGCAGATACAGAAACAGTAGCGTTAATTTCAGGAATAACCATTCTAGAGCTGGCTGCTATTTGTAATATCGGGTCATTGGGCATTCCGCCGAATTCTACAATATACCCTTTGGGTTGATAATCTCCACTGGGATCTCCTGCGTTTTTTAAGTCGTTCCATGAGCCCAAAATACCAATTCCGGGTGCTGTAACGTGCGCATAATCTTCATCGTTTTGATTGTTGGGTTCACCGGTATTCCAATAAGTGTATGTAAAATTATTCCCTACTTCAGGTCCGGTCATCCATTTCCAAATCCCTTCGGTGCTGGCATCACTTCCGCCAATCCAACCTGCTCCTGCTGCTTGAGCACCAGCTAATTGAGCTTCATCTGAGGAGGTTATTGTTGCCAAATAACCCTGCAAACCATAATAGGTTGTTCCTTCAGCGGCAATTTTGGCATCTGTCCAGGAAATACCTACTTGTGGGTAATACACGTAGTAATGTCCGTTACTCGGCAAATAGTTTGCTAACCCTATTGTGATTGAAAAATCACGAATTCCAGAAGGATTTGTCGAAGAGTTGTAGAAAATGACATCTTTTAAGGCTGAGATAAAATCTGTATATAATACCTCTGCATTACCTATACCATAAAGTTTCAGTTTTCCCTCTGTAGCATTCCACTGAGTTAATATATTGGGATGCGTCCCATTTAGCGTTAATATATCTTGACCGTTGACGTAACCATTAGTGATTTGTATATACACTGCCGGAGCTCCGGTATTATCCGGATCTGTTATTTGGACATCCGTTACAATATTCAGGTGGGTTTGAGGGCAATACATTTGATGTCCTGTTGCAGTTATGGTAGGGGGAACATCTAAGACCCCTTTAACTGTACTTATAGCCTGTTGCTGTCCAAAAAAAACAAAGGGAATCAAAGACAGCAAAATAGAAAGTAATATATTTTTAAACATGAAAAAGTACATAAATGTACAAATTTAGAACTTATTTGTAATTAAGATAAAATTTGTTAAAAATATCAAATACTATTAATTTTAAATATACAATTTATTAATAAATTAAACAGTATTTCTACCTATTCGTTGAGAAAAAACAGTTTCGACAATCTGTAAATAGAAAGAACATTTATAAAAAAAGATGGACATCTACATTTTTTAAAGTATTAAAAATCTTAAATTTGCAAAATCGAAAATCTACTCAATGACTAAAAATATTTCTGCGCTTCATCCTAAAGAATACATCCTGATAAAAGGGGCGACCATGCACAATCTCAAAGGGATTGATGTAGCCATTCCGCGAAATAAATTGATTGTAATTACGGGTTTGTCCGGTTCCGGAAAATCAAGCTTGGCTTTTGATACTCTTTATGCAGAAGGACAACGCCGATATGTAGAAAGCTTGAGTTCATATGCACGTCAATTTATGGGTAAACTCAACAAGCCCAAAGTAGATTATATCAAAGGAATTGCTCCGGCTATTGCCATAGAGCAAAAGGTGAATACTACTAATGCGCGTTCTACTGTGGGTACAAGTACTGAAATATACGACTATATCAAATTGCTCTATGGGCGAATTGGAAAAACTGTTTCACCTATTTCAGGTAGAGAAGTGAAGAAACACAGTGTAACTGACGTAGTTGATTTTGTAAAATCTTTTTCGAATGAGAGCAAATTAATTCTTACCGCTCCTATTTATTTAGAAAAAGGGCGCGATATGAAAACCCATTTGCAAGTACTCTCACAGCAAGGATATGCTCGGGTAAAAATAGAAAATGAAGTACTTCGTATTTCTGACGTGAGTAATTTTAAGATAAAGTCAATAGAATTAGTAGTGCAGCGCTTGGTAGTGCAACACGATGAAGATTTTTATTTTCGTCTGGGCGATGCCGTTCAATTGGCTTTTTTTGAAGGAAAAGGAGAATGCAAAATAGAAAATTTAGAAACAGGTGTGGTTCAAGAATTTAATAATAAATTTGAATTAGATGGTCTTACTTTTAATGAACCGAACGAATATTTATTCAGTTTTAATAATCCTTATGGTGCTTGTCCAACTTGTGAAGGATATGGAAATATTATAGGGATAGATGAAGACTTAGTGATTCCGAATACCGGACTTTCTATTTACGAAAATTGTATTCAACCTTGGCGTACAGATGCTTTTAACTCCTATAAGTTTCCTTTGTTTCATTTTGCTGAAAAATATGGTGTCAGTATTCACAAACCTTGGTTCCAATTGACTGATGAACAAAAGAAAACCGTGTGGAAAGGGACTAAAGATTTTGAAGGCTTGGACGATTTTTTTCAAAATTTAGAAAAAGAAAGTTACAAAATTCAAAACAGAGTATTACTATCCCGTTACAGAGGAAAAACCAAATGTCCCACTTGTAACGGCACTCGCTTGAAAAAAGAAGTCGATTATGTAAAAATAGGGGGCAAGAGTATTTCTGAATTAGTAGACTTGCCTATTGATGAATTAGCGCAATTTTTTTACCAATTACCATTAAGCGACCACGATGCCACTATAGCCAAGCGACTGCTCATTGAAATAAACTCGAGAATTCACTTTTTAATGGACGTAGGCTTGACGTATCTCACTTTAAACAGGAATTCAAATACTTTGTCAGGAGGTGAAAGTCAACGTATTAATTTGGCCACTTCATTGGGTAGTAGTTTAGTGGGAAGTATGTACATCTTAGACGAACCCAGTATAGGATTGCACAGTAAAGATAGCGAAAATCTCATTAAAGTATTAAAAAATCTAAGAGACTTGGGCAATACGGTTATTGTGGTAGAACACGATGAAGAAATCATGCGTCAAGCCGATTACATCATTGATATAGGTCCTGAAGCCGGTAGTTACGGAGGTGAGGTAGTAGCCGAAGGCAATTTTAAACAAATTTTAAAGGCAAATACACTTACTTCAAAGTATCTGAATGGTGAATTAACAATAAAAATTCCCAAGCAAAGAAGAAAGTCTAACGATTTTATTCATATTAAAGGAGCGCGTGAGCACAATTTGAAAAATATAGATGTAGCTTTTCCATTGCACTGCTTATGTGTAGTAACCGGTGTATCCGGAAGCGGAAAAAGTACTTTAGTGCGTAATATCTTGGTACCGGCTCTGCAAAAAAAATTAGGCGGATATGGTGAAAGAATTGGTCATTATTCATCTATTGAAGGGAGTATTGACCAAATAAAAAACGTAGAATTTGTTGATCAAAATCCTATAGGCAGATCTTCACGAAGCAATCCGGTAACTTATATTAAAGCGTATGATGAAATACGTGAGTTGTTTGCTGCCGAAAAACTGTCTAAAATCCGAAATTTTCAACCAAAGCATTTCTCTTTTAACGTTGAAGGTGGACGTTGTGAGGTATGTAAAGGAGAAGGAACTGTAACTATTGAAATGCAATTTATGGCGGACGTGCACTTAGAATGTGAAGCTTGCGAAGGAAAGCGGTTTAAAAAAGAAGTGTTGGAAGTGCAGTTTCAAGGAAAAAACATTCACGATATATTAGAGATGACCGTAGCGGATGCAGTTTCTTTTTTTACAAACTTCCAACAAAAGAAAATCGTTCAAAAATTGCAACCCCTTTTGGATGTTGGTTTGGGTTATGTGCAATTAGGTCAATCTTCATCCACATTATCCGGAGGGGAAGCTCAACGCATCAAATTAGCTTCATTTCTCGTAAAAGGAACAACGAAGGAAAAGACCCTTTTTGTATTTGATGAACCAACTACCGGTTTACACTTTCACGATATCAAAAAATTATTAGATTCATTCAATGCATTGATTGAGAACGGACATAGTATTATCGTGATAGAACATAATTTAGACTTGATAAAAACTGCGGATTACCTTATAGATTTAGGAAAAGAAGGTGGAAAGGATGGAGGTAATCTGATTTATCAAGGTACACCTGAAGATATGTTTGAAAATATTGATTCTTATACTGCTAAATATTTAATGGATAAGTTTAAATAATGAAGTGTTGACAGATTAGGTCTGTTTATATAGCATTTCATGAAAATATTTAACTATTTTAATTTATGTTAACAATTTTTTCACTCAAAATTAATTACATTTGTAAAATGTAGAGGTTAGATATTTTTCACTGTTTTCTAATACCCTAAGATGTCAAAATACCCAAAAATATTCTTTTTGATATTGTTTTTTGGTGTGAGTGGTTTTGCACAAAGTAAACCTTCTGTTGGTCAGCTTTTTACAAAATACAGTCAAAATCCTAAAGACAGAGATAATTTGTCTGAATTAGCGCTATACTATATTCAAATTAATTTAGATTCCGCCAATTTTTACGCCGAAAAGTTGCTTCATTTGTCCAAAAAAAATGAATTTATTTATTTATCAAGAGCATATACCGTCCTCGGTCATGTACATTATTTAAGCAATAGATTGGATTCTGCACAATACTATCATCAAAAAGCGGTTGATGTTGCAAAAGCTTCTAAAAATGAGTATGCCTTTGGGGTCAATTTGTCAAATCTCGCACAGGTTTATATGACAAAAGGAAACATAAATAAATGCATTGAAACCTATCTTGAAAGCGAAAAAATATTATTAAAATATGCCAATGAGGACAAGGCTGATTATTATTTTTCAACAATGTACTCAGGTTTAGGCGAAGCTTATAAATATCTAGCTTTATATGATAAATCACTTCACTATTTGTATAAATCATTTGAATATTCCAAAGCGTTAGGAGATGAAACCAATATGGCTATAACAACAAGTGCAATAGCCGGAGTGTATCTCGATATGAAAGACTATGATAAAAGTGAAATTAATTATAAAAAAACGCTTATTCATTTGAGCAAAGTTGACTATAAATTAGCCAAAGCGCTTACTTATTATAATTTAGCAGAAGTTTACTTTGAAAAAAATGAAATTTCAAATACGCTTAAGTATTTAGATTCCTCTCGCCGATACTACATACTTTCTAAAAATAGTTACCAATTGGGAAATATCTATAATTTGACGGGAAAGGTAAATTTAAAAGAAAATAATTTAGATAAAGCGTATCAAAACTTCAGTATTGGATTAAAATACAACCAAGAATCCAATAATTTAACTGATACGGGTAAATCGTATGAAAGTTTGGGCGATTATTATAATTACAAAAACTCAGAAGAAGCTTTGAATTATTATAAAAAAGCGTTGGAAATTTTTGATAAAGGAAATCTATTAAAAGATAAAAAAGCCATTTTAGAAAAAATTTTAAATCTTTCTTCTGTAATTAATAACCCAGAACTTTCACACACCTATTTTTTAGCCTATCAGAAAGCTAATGCTTCTTATTTAAACGAAGAAAAACAAAAAGCAATTGTGAGTCAGGAGGTCCTTTATGAAACAGAATTAAAAGAAGCCAAAATAAAAACACAAGAATTAGAATTAATTAAAGAGAAAGACAAGCAAAAAAATATGATTTATGGAACTGGTTTTTTGGTAACTATTGGATTGTTAAGTTTTTACGTATTTTACAATCAACAACGAAAAAATCAATTTATAATTAAAAATACTATTCTGAACCTGCAAAACAACTTAAATCAGATGGAGTTACAAAATTTGAATCAGCAACTCAATCCGCACGAATTTAAAAATTTATTAATAGGCATTGCCCCTGAAATTCAGCAAAAAGCACCTGAAGCCTATAAAAATATGATTCGGTTACTCAACATAACCAAAGAAGGAATAAAATCAAACGCGCTTACTGATAGTGTTGAGAATCAATTAGAACATCTCAAGTCTTTTTTGATATTAGAACAAAATATTGCATCTCATCCTTTTGAATGGAATATTGATAATGATTTAAAGGTTGAAAATTTTCAAATTCCCAGATTAATATTAAAAAATGCGGTTGATAATGCTATCAAACACGGTATAAAAAACATTGAAAAGGGGAAAATCAATATAAAATTATACAATGATTCAAATTCAGTATATATTTCAATCAAAGACAACGGTGTTGGAAAAAACAAACAGCAAACTAAAAGTACAGGTATTGGAATAGTAACGTATCAAAAATTATTTGAGACTTTAAATCAGAAAAATTCAAATTTTGCTATTTATGAAGTGCGTTTCGCTGAAAATGGAACTAATGTAGCGATAAACATACCCTTAAACTACATCTATATTTAAGTATTATGAAGTATAGTTATATAATCATTGAAGATAACCCAAAAGCAGTTGAAAGTTTAAAACTATTTTTAAATAAATATGAAAATTTTATTGAAGTTGGTATAAGTGATAGTGTCAAAAAAAGTGTAAATCTAATTTTAGAGCAAAAACCGGATTTGGTTTTTTTAGATGTTGAAATTATTGATGGGAAAGGATTCGACGTCATTAATGAATTAAATAAACAATTCGTTAAATTACCTGTTTTTATCATGATTACCAGTCATGATCATTACGCAAAAGAAGCCTTGAATAATGAAGTATTCTATTTTATTTCGAAACCTTTTGATCCGGATGAATTAGAAAGGGCTTTGCATAAATTCGAAAAATTCTACATCAATAATTTAAAACAAATTTCTGTAAAAACATCAGAAGGACTTTTTAAGGTCAATCTTAATGATTTGTTGTTAATAGCTTCAGATGCTAATTACAGTTATATATATAAAACAGATAGTTCTTTTATTTATACATCAAAGACAATTAAAGATTATTTTTCAATGCTTCCTGAAAAATTTATAAGAATTCACAAGAGTTACATTGTAAATAAGGATTTTATTGATTTAGTGAGTATGAAAAACAAATGCATCGTGCTTAAGACGAACGCGAATATCAACCCGATTAAGAATTTTGTTTACGAAAAAGAAAGCGGAGAGATAACTGAACTTATAAGAAATAACAAAGTTCTAAAGCAATCTTTTGAAGATCATCAAAAGTTGATATTGCCAATTGGAAGAACTTTTTTAGATGAAATTAAGAAACAACTATTCTAAGATGGTACTATGAAATGACCATAAGATAAGCATCATACCAACCGAAATGTTTATTAAGGTCATTCCATTCCTGTCCCGCAATCCGATAGCTATCGGGTTGAAAATCACGCATCGGCGTGGGCGGGATGACCATTAAAAACAAATAATTATAAACAGATGAAAATATATGGCTAAAGCTAAGAATTCTGACTCAATGCTGCCGTAGCTTCATTGAGTCAGAATTTTTTATGATGCCTTGTCCATTTCAGAAAGCCTATTTTTCTCAAAGCTAAACGAGTTTTTATCTCTGGTTTATTCAATAATATCAGATTTCACAATAAATTCAGTTCTGTCGTTATCTACACATCGATCTTTATTTTGTTTCATAATATCATTATTACATTTATCAATAGGTTTTTCAAAACCTAAACCAGCTGCATTAGTTCTGTTTGAATCAATTCCTTTGGAAGTAATATAATTAGCACAAGCATCAGCTCTTTTTTGACTTAAGTTTTTCAAAAAACTCAAATCACCCATATTATTGGTATGAAAAACAATATCAATTTTTAAATTGTTGTATTTGTTTAAAATATCAACAACCATATCTAATTGCAATGCAGTTTCTTTTGTGATTGAAGCATCATCCGGCTCAAATTCTAAAGGTTCCATCACAATCATCTTAACTCCATTTTCAATTTTGAATTCATTCAAAGGAATTAATTCCAATTTTAAGATGTGATTAGTGTTCGTATTCGATGTAAACACTAATTTGATGCTCTTAGAATAATTTTCATAAATCGCACTAACCTGGTACCGCGAGGCACAATTCAATTGAAAGGAAAAAGAACCCTCCGCATCAGAATATGTTTCTTCTACCACATTTCCGTTTAGTTTTAACTGAATTAGAGCATTTGTTATTTCCTTACCCGAATTTTTATTTAGAACTTTTCCGGTTACATTATTGATGCAATTTTCTTTTGGATTCTGTGCAATCACGACGGTCGTGAATAGTAGCAACATAAAATTAATAATTGTTTTCATTGGGGGATGTATTAGGGTTATTAAATATTATTCTACTTTAAACTAATCTATTACCATAAATTCTATTCTTTTATTTGCTTTATGTTCAGCTTCTGTGCATTTGACGTCTTTAGCGCAATGATTTACTAATTGTGTATCACCATAGCCATTTGTTTCGAATCTGCCTCCTTCAATTCCCATCTCAATCAGTTGGTTTACAATTACATCAGCTCTTTGCTTTGTTATTTCTAAAGCATAAGCAGGTTCACCTTTGCTGTCTGTATGAACATCAACACTTATTCTAATATCAGGATATTTGCGCATAATATTTACTACTTTTTCAAGCTGCTTCTGACTGGCTTCACTCATTAAATCCACATCGGTTTCAAAATCGATATTATCAATATCAATATACTTATTAGGGTTTTTTTTAACAAATTCAAGAATAGGATATAGGAATAAATCTATAGTATTACTTTCCGATTTAGATGAAGTATAAACAATTTTTGAGCTTATTGTGAAATTTTCTATACGCGCATTAACATTGTACTTGGTGCCACAACTTAATGAAAATTCGTAGGATCCATCACTCCCGGTTTCCAAAGAATTTACCAATTGTCCGTTGGTAAAAAGTTGTACATTTGCTTTTGGTATGATTTCACCGTTTTTATAATTTTTAATATAACCGGTTAAAATTTGTTTGCAATTTGGATCAGGAATACCTTCCACTTCACTCTGTGAGTGAAGTTCAAGCGAAAAGATCAAAAAAAGTATAGAAATAAATTTATACATTTAATAATATATTTTGTGGGTTCTTATTATCTAACGCAAATAAAATAAAAAAATTTTAAAATTAAAATGATAAATGTCAAAATACGTAAAATATTTTCAAAAGATAACATTAAATAAAAAAACCTGCATAAAATGCAGGCTTTTTATGTGTTTTATAATAATTATTCAATACTGCCTAAATATCTTTCAGCATCGAGGGCGGCCATACAACCACTTCCGGCAGCCGATATAGCTTGGCGGTATTCGTGGTCTTGTACGTCACCGCAGGCAAAAACACCGGGTTTGTTGGTTTTCGATGATTTTCCTTTGGTAATCAAATATTTATTATCGTCCATATCTAATTGCCCTACAAATAATTCAGTATTGGGTTTGTGGCCAATCGCAATGAAAACTCCGGTTACGGGAATATCCTTCTTTTCTTTTGTTTTATTGTTGATGACGCGCACACCTTCAACCGTTTTTTCTCCGAGAACTTCATCAATTTCTGTGTTGAACAGCACTTCTAAATTTGGAGTGTTAAACACGCGATTTTGCATTGCTTTAGAGGCACGCAACTCATCACGACGGAGCAATAAGGTTACTTTTTTGCAAAGCTTAGCAAGATAGGTGGCTTCTTCAGCCGCAGTGTCGCCACCACCCACCACAATCACATCTTGATTGCGATAAAAGAACCCGTCGCAAGTAGCACAAGCAGAAACACCACCCCCGCGAAGACGTTGCTCACTGGGTAAACCTAAATATTTGGCACTAGCACCTGTTGCAATGATTACTGTTTCGGCTTCTATTTTTTTGCTGCCATCTATTTCTAAAGTATGTATCCCGCCGGGCACATCGCTAAAGTCAATTTTGGTAACAGAACCAAAACGCACTTGCGTCTCAAAACGCTCGGCTTGCGCTTTGAGATCTTCCATCAATTTTGGACCTTCCACGCCTTCAGGATAACCTGGAAAATTGTCCACTTCTGTAGTGGTAGTCAATTGTCCGCCCATTTCCATTCCGGTATAGATAACTGGTTTCAAATCAGCTCTCGCAGCGTAAATCGCAGCGGTATAGCCTGCAGGTCCCGAACCGATGATCACACATTTAATTCTTTCGATATTTTCTGACATTTTATGTAGTTTTAAAGTTTAAAGTTATAAAGTTTATAAAGAAATGAACGTAAATTTAATGGTTGATTTTAAATTTATCAGATACCATTTCAAAAATATTTGCAAAAGTAACCCTAATTTTTAGAATTTTACTTCTTTTAAATTGATTGCAAAAATGTAGTTATCAAAAAAATTGATTTGTAACTTTTGTTACTGGTTTTACCTTCTTATAAAATTACTTTTGCCCTAACCTAAAACTTGAAATCTTAAACCAGAAACTATAAGAAATGAGTTACGAATTTGGCTTTTTAAACAATATCGAAGAATTTGACACAGCATTACAAAACGAAGACGCTTTTTTGGTGTATTTCAATTCGAGTTCCTGTAATGTGGGTGAAGCAATTGCACCCAAAATTATGAATTTGATCAAAGAGAAATTCCCCAAAATGAAATTTTATTTTGTAGATCGTGAACTTAGTCCGGAAGTAGCCGCTCAATATTCCGTATTTGTAGAGCCCACTATTCTCACCTTTTTTGCCGGAAAAGAAACCCTGCGTAAAAGCCGTCATTTCAGTATGGAAGAAGTTGAAAATGCTATCGAAAGACCGTATTCTATTATTTTTGAGTAAATATTATTATTCCAATGTAACTATATTTCTCAGACATTTTTTTAAATTTGCTAATTCAATAATTTTTGAATTGCAAATTTAAAATGCAAGATATTATACAAAAAATCAATCACTTAAGAGAAGTAATCAACCAACATAATCATAATTATTATGTGTTGGACAATCCTACTGTTTCAGATCAAGAATTTGATAATTTACTCAAAGAATTAGAAAATTTAGAAACTGCCCATCCTGAATTTTTTGATGCAAATTCGCCTACACAACGCGTGGGTGGTCAGATTACTAAAGAATTTACTACCGTAAAACATCAAAATAGAATGTTTTCTTTGGACAATTCCTATTCCAAAGAGGATGTGATAGATTGGGAAATAAGAGTAAAAAAGGGTTTGGGAATCGACACAGTGGAATATTATTGTGAACTGAAATACGATGGGGCTTCTATCAATTTGACCTACAAAAACGGAAAATTGCTTTCAGCCGTGACACGCGGTGATGGTTTTCAGGGAGATGATATAACCACTAATGTTAAAACTATTAAATCTATTCCACTTACTTTAAAACAACCATTGGTTGAACGTTTTGAAATGCGGGGGGAAATCATTCTGCCACTCGAAGGGTTTAAAAAAATGAACGACGAAAGAGAAGAATTGGGAATGGAATTGTATAGCAATCCACGCAATACCGCAAGCGGCAGCTTAAAATTGCAAGATTCTGCCGAAGTAGCCAAACGTCCGTTAGATTGTTTATTATACCAAATGGTGGGAAATATTCCCTATGATACACACGCAATTGCTTTACAACAAGCACGTGAAGTCGGTTTTAAAGTGCCAACCCAAGGAAAAGTTTGTAAAAATATCAATGAAGTGATGGATTTTATAAATTATTGGGATACAGCACGTCATCAATTGGCTTATGAAACCGATGGGGTAGTAATCAAAGTCAATAACTTGGTTCAACAACAAGAATTGGGCTATACTGCCAAATCCCCACGTTGGGCTATTGCTTACAAGTTCAAAGCCGAACAAGCTATTACCGAATTGTTGAGTATTGATTATCAAGTGGGTAGAACAGGTGCCATTACACCGGTTGCTAATTTAAATCCGGTGCAACTCGCCGGAACAATTGTAAAAAGAGCTTCAGTACACAATGCGGATCAGATAGCCAAGTTGGATTTGCGTATCGGTGATTTTGTGCAAGTGGAAAAAGGTGGAGAAATCATCCCAAAAATTGTTGGAGTGGATCTTTCACAAAGAAAACCCGATTTACAACCCATTCAATTTATTGATAAATGCCCCGATTGTGGTACAACTTTAGTAAGAAATGAAGGTGATGCTAAGCATTACTGTCCCAATTTTTATCATTGTCCTACCCAAATCAAAGGGCGGATAGAGCATTTTATCAGCAGAAAAGCGATGAATATTGATGGTTTGGGAGGCGAAACGGTGGCTTTGCTCTACGATGCCGGATTGATAAAAGATTACGCGGATTTGTATGATTTGAAGGAATATCAAATCATTCCGTTGGAAAGAATGGCTGAAAAATCAGCTAAGAACATAGTGGACGGAATCCAAAGCTCTAAAAATATTCCTTTTGAAAAAGTGTTGTATGCATTGGGAATACGCTATGTGGGTGAAACGGTTGCTAAAAAATTAGCAAAATATTTTAAATCCATTGACAGCATAATGCTTGCCAATGAAGAAGAATTGCTGAGAGTAGGAGAGATAGGCGAAAAAATTGCTCAAAGTGTGATTGAATTTTCCAATGATTTATACAACATCCAATTAGTCGATCGTTTAAAACAATTTGGCGTTCAATTGCAAATGAATGAAAAAGAACAAGCAGGTTTATCCAACAAATTAAACGGTAAAAAATTCGTAGTTTCCGGTGTTTTTGAACAATTTTCAAGAGACGAATTAAAGTTATCTATTGAAAACAATGGAGGCATCGTGGCGAGTTCCATTTCAAAAAATACCGATTTTGTGATTGCAGGAGATAAAATGGGACCCGAAAAACGCAAAAAAGCCGAAACCTTAGGCGTTCCCATAATTACTGAAAATGAGTATATTATTATGATTTCTTAATAAAATGAAACAGGAATAACACAAATTAAACAATTTTACGCTTAATCTTTTATTAATTTTGTTGTGTAAATTAGCAAAAATTCGGGTCATTCGTGTTCTATTTCCTATCTTTGAAACCTAAATTTTCTTAATATGAAGTTTAAATTTTTTATACCAATTCTATTTTTATTTGTAGTGCTGTCTTCTTGTAAAACGCAGCAATCAACCGTAGCAACTCCAGCATCCACTGATGTAACCCAAATACAAGGCGGTATGTGGATTCCTTCTGAGCTGAAAGGGAAAAACGAAGCTGAAATTAAAATGCTCGGTGGCAATTTGACAGCAGAAGCCATATACAATACCGAAAAACCCAGTATCAAAGATGCTATAGTGCATTTTGATGGAGGTTGTACCGCTGAAATTATTTCGGATAAAGGTTTGATTCTCACCAATCATCATTGTGGCTACGATGCCATTCAACAACATTCAAGTGTTGCACACGATTATCTCACCGATGGTTTTTGGTCGGAAAATCTCAATGCTGAATTACCCAATCCGGGAATGACGGCAAGTCTTATTGTAAGTATGGATAATGTTACCGACAAGGTGTTTGCCAACACTAAAAACTTACAAGGAGAAGAATTGAATAATGCGATCAAATCCAATATTGAAAATCTTAAAAAAGAAACCAAAATTGAACCTTGGCAAGAAATACAAATCAAACCATTTAGCAACGGGAATGAATATTATCTCATTGTAAGCGAAGTTTTTAAAGATATTCGATTGGTAGGGGCTCCACCATCATCCATAGGAAAATTTGGCGCAGATACCGACAATTGGATGTGGCCCCGCCATTCCGGTGATTTTTCTCTCTTCCGCATTTATGCAGATGCTGACAATCGTCCCGCCACTTACAATGAAAACAACGTTCCTTATAAACCCAAACATTTTCTACCTATCAAAACTTCGGGTGTTGAAACTGGAGATTTTACAATGGTTTTCGGTTTTCCGGGACGAACCGATGAATATTTACCCGCTATTGCCATTGATAAAATTGTCAACAAGTTAAATCCGGATAAAATCAAATTGCGCGAAGCATCGTTAGTAATAATGGATAAATATATGCGAAAAGACCCTAAAATAAAAATTCAATATTCGTCCAAGTATGCAAGCATTGCCAATTATTGGAAAAAATGGATTGGGGAAACACAAGGTCTGACCAAAACCAACGCAGTAGCTAAGAAAAAAGTATTGGAAACTGATTTTCAGAAAATGGTAAACGAGAAAAATCTCACTCAGTACCAAAATATCTTATCCGATTTTGAAAAATTATATCCCGAATTAACCGATAAAACACAAGCAAGAGATTATTTTATAGAAATCTTTTTGCGCAATGTCGATGCGTTGACTTTAGCTTTTCAATTGTATCAATTGCAAAGGGTCAATGATAATCAAGGTGTTGCAGCATTTCAAAAAGAAAAAGATCAATTGATGGATAATATAAAAACTTTTTACAAAGATTTCAATAAAGACGTGGATGAAGAGTTGTTTGCGCAGTTAATGTATTTGTATGATGCAAAATATGCACGAACTAAATTATCGGATGAAGGACGAAAAATACAATGGCAAAATATAGCAAAAGAATTATATGCAAATTCAAAAATCTTAACGTATGAAGGTTTAAACGGAATTTTAAATGGCAATAATAAAAGTCCTTTAGCTGACTTAAACAAGGATCCGTTGCTTGCTTTTGCAAATGAATATATTAAAAAGTTTTATGACGAATTAAATCCTAAATATTTGGAAGTCAAATCACAAACAGATGAATTGCAAAAAAATTACATAAAAGGGTTGAAAGAAGTTTTTCCAAATATGCGATATTTTCCTGATGCTAATTCTACTTTACGCGTAACTTACGGACAAGTGAAAGGATATGAACCGCGAGATGGAATGCGCTATGAACCCAATACGCATCTGGAAGGTGTAATGGAAAAATACATTCCCGGTGATTATGAGTTTGATGTAAGTGAGCGATTGATCGATTTATACAAAACCAAAGACTTTGGAACGTATGCCGAAAATGGCAAGTTGCCTGTAAATTTTGTAGGGACCAATCACACCACCGGTGGAAATTCAGGAAGTCCGGTTTTGGATGCCGATGGAAATTTAATCGGGCTCAATTTTGACCGTGTTTGGGAAGGCACGATGAGTGATTATTTCTACGATGCCAATATTTGCAGAAATGTGATGGTAGATGCTCGTTATGTTTTATTCGTCATTGATAAATACGCCGGTGCTCAACGCTTGATTGATGAGATGAAGTTGGTCAATTAGTGAAAAGTTCATAAAGTTATTAAGTTATAAGGTTAAATAGGTTTAAAGTATAAAATTTTTATCTTTTGCCTTTTTTCTTTTACCTTTTACCTTTAAAAAGTGTCAAAATGGCACTTTTTTTTTATGGCAATAAAATTGCTACCAATTTAAAGTCTTGATAAAAAAACATAATATAAAATGAGTAAGCACAAAGAAAATAAGAAAGTTACAGAAGAGAATAAAGAAATCGTAAATGAGACTAAAGAGCAAATAATTGCTGAAAATGAGGATGTTAAAAATTTAGATAACGATTTTGAATCACAAATTGCAGTAGAAAAAGATAAATTTTTAAGACTTTTTGCCGAGTTTGAAAATTATAAAAAACGCACTACCAAAGAAAGATTGGATTTATATAAGACTGCCAACAAAGAGTTGATGTCAGCATTATTGCCGGTATTAGATGATTTTGACAGAGCATTAGCAGAAATAAAAAAATCGGAAGATGATGAACTTTACAAAGGGGTTGAATTAATTTATTCTAAATTTAAATCCACGCTGACTTCAAAAGGCTTGACCCTGATGGAAGTAAAAGCCGGGGATGATTTCAATGCGGATATCCATGAAGCTATAACACAAATTCCTGCTCCAACACCGGAAATGAAAGGGAAAATAATAGATGTAACCGAACAAGGTTATACTTTGGGAGAAAATATTATACGTTTTCCAAAAGTGGTTGTAGGAAATTAATTAATATAATTTGGAAATTTCAAATACTATTACAGCAATTTGTAAATTATTAAATACCAAGTTAGTTTATTTCATTTTTATTAAATGATTACAATTATAAAAAATTTCACATTAGCACATTTTCACATTAGCACATTAAAGTAAATGAAACAAGATTATTACGAAATATTAGGTGTAACTAAAAGTGCAACAGCGGAAGAAATTAAAAAAGCCTACCGCAAAAAAGCTATTGAATATCATCCTGATAAGAATCCCGGTAATAAAGAAGCGGAAGAGAAATTCAAAAAAGCGGCAGAAGCATATGAAATTTTAAGTGATCCCGATAAAAAAGCCCGTTATGACCAATTTGGTCAAGCGGCATTTGATGGCTCAGGTGGTTTTGGAGGCGGAGGCGGAATGAATATGGATGATATTTTTTCTCATTTCGGTGATATCTTCGGAGGGCATTTTGGCGGATCATTTGGAGGAGGATTTTCAGGATTTGGTGGTAGTAGTCGTGGTCAAATGCGAGTAAAAGGCAGTAATTTGCGCATCAGACTTAAACTCACCTTAAAAGAAATAGCGGAAGGAGCAAATAAAAAAGTCAAAGTTCAACGCAAAGTACAAGCACAAGGGGTTACTTACAAAACATGTCCTACTTGCAATGGAAGCGGTCAACAAATTCAGATTAAAAATACCATATTAGGCAGAATGCAAACAGCCACCACTTGTTCTATGTGTGGTGGGAGTGGCCAAATTATCGATAAAAAACCATCTAATGCAGATTCCCAAGGTTTGGTAATGCAAGAAGAAATGGTGGAAATCAATATTCCTGCTGGTGTAGTAGAAGGAGTTCAATTAAAAGTTACCGGTAAAGGAAATGACGCTCCAGGCAGTAATTCCGTCCCTGGTGATTTATTAGTTGTAATTCAAGAAGTAGAACATGACACACTCAAAAGAGAAGGAAGTAATATTCATTATCAATTGTTTATCAGTTATCCAGAAGCAGTTTTGGGTATTTCAAAAGAAATTGAAACTGTATCCGGTAAAGTAAAAATAAAAGTAGAACCGGGAACGCAATCGGGTAAAATTTTTAGATTACGTGGCAAAGGAATTCCCAATTTAGACAACTATGGTAATGGTGATATGTTGGTACACGTAAATGTGTGGACACCTCAACATTTGAACAAAGAGCATAAAGAATTTTTTGAAAAAATGATAGATGATGAGGCATTCAAACCCAATCCAAGTGCTTCAGATAAGAGCTTTTTTGACCGAGTAAGAGATATGTTTTCTTAATTTTAACTTTTTGTTAATAAATTGATAATTATATGTATTTCTTTTTCAATGCATTATGTGAAATAATTTTTTTACAAAAATACTTGCGTCAGACATAAAATCAACTTATATTTGTATCGTTATTAGCATTGCTAATAACTACTTTTTCTTTTTCATAGCAATTTTTCCCACTCAGAATTTATTTTGAGTGGGTTTTTTCTTTTTACATATTATCCTTAAATCCGCAACTATTATATAAAAGCCACTCCCCAATCAATTGGGGACGAATTTATCATTTTATAAACCAAAAAATTGCATTTGCTAATTGAATCTACCAATGTTATTTTTTTTACAAAGGGTTTTGATATTCCAAAAAGATGTTGTATATTTGTACCGTTATTAGCACAGCTAATAACTACTTTTTCTTTTTCATAGCAATTTTTCCCACTCAGAATTTATTTTGAGTGGGTTTTTTCTTTTTATGTACCTTTGCCAAGAATAACAAACCGTCTTATCGTTCCGTCTCGACAACAATCGGGATCGGAAAGGAAAGTCCGGACACCATAGAGTAGCGTAGCGGCTAACAGCCGTCATCCGTCTTTGGCGCGAGAGGACAAGTGCAACAGAAAGAATGTACAGGTAATGCTGTAGTGAAATCAGGTAAACTCTGCGCGGTGAAATGTCACGTATATTGGTGCGTCCGTAAGGAATAAGGTTTACTCGACCGATACCAAGGGGTAGACAGCTAGAGGTTTATAGTAATGTAAATCCAAGATAAATGATAAGATTACGCTTTAAAAACGTAAACAGAATCCGGCTTATAGGTTTGTTATTCTTTTTTTGATTTCACCTATCAAATGATCAATATCCATTTTTTCTTGTTCTCCGGAATGCATATTTTTTAAAGTAAATTGATTGTTTTCCATTTCTTGACTTCCTGCCATCAATATATAAGGAATATTTCTTTTGTTAGCGTAAGTTAATTGTTTGGGCATTTTGGCTGCATCTGGATAGATTTCGGCTTTTATTCCAGCTAGTCGAAGATTCTTTAGGATAGGCATCGCATAGAAAGCTTCATCCATTCCAAAATTGATAATCAAAACATCAGGTTTGGCAAGTTCCACCCTTTCAAACAGATTTAGCGCTTCCATTACCAAATAAATTCTATCCAATCCAAAAGAAATTCCCATACCGCTGAGGTCTTTCATACCAAAAATTCCGGTCAAATCATCATAGCGACCACCGCCTCCAATACTTCCTAATTCAATTTCATCGCTCTTAACTTCTAATATGGTTCCGGTGTAATAATTTAGTCCACGCGCTAAGGTTATATCGGGAACTAAAGTAGCTGTTTCCAATCCTATTTTTTCAATAGTTTCTAATACAAATCGCAATTCACTGACACCGGTTTTTCCGATTTCACTTGTTGCTAATAAATTTTCTAATTCTTTTAGAATGTTAGAATTATCTCCTGAAATATCAAAAATAGGCATCATTTTTTTGATTGCAACATCAGAAATTTCACGTTCTTTCCATTCTGCAACAACGCCTTCTTTTCCAATTTTGTCTAATTTATCCAAGGCAATCGTAAAATCGATTAATTTATCGCTTTGTCCCATTATTTCAGCAATTCCCGTCAAAATTTTACGATTGTTAATCTTAATGCTTATTTTTTTTAGCCCTAAATTACAAAAAACATGGTCGTATAATTGCACAAAATCCACTTCTTGCCATAGTGATTTGCTTCCCACCACATCGGCATCACATTGGTAAAACTCTCTGTATCTACCTTTTTGAGGACGGTCTGCACGCCACACCGGTTGCATTTGATAACGTTTGAATGGCAAAACTAATTCATTGAAATGTTGAACTACATAGCGAGCAAAAGGTACGGTCAAATCGTAGCGAAGGGCTTTGTCAGTAATAGAAGAAGTCAGTTTTTTACTGTCTTTTTTTTCTAATAAATCTGTATTGATTCCATCTAAAAAGTCACCCGAGTTAAGGATTTTGAAAATTAATCGATCTCCTTCTTCACCATATTTTCCCATCAAGGTGGATAGATTTTCGAAAGAAGGGGTTTCAATGGGTTCAAAACCAAACCTTTCAAAAGAATTTTGAATGGTGTTGAATATATATTTTCGTCTTGCAATTTCTATTGCAGAAAAATCGCGTGTACCTTTAGGAATTCCGGGTTTCATTTGATATATTTTTGATAAAATAATGTAAAATCACATTGTGATTCTATCAGGCCGCAAACTTACTTGTTTTTTTTGGTATGATGCAAGCCAAATCTTAAGAGAAGTTTATTTTTTAGTTTTAAAAAGCTTGAAAAATATAAAAAGTAACCAAAAAATCAAAATGACGAACAAGATAGCCAAAATAGGAATAAAAATAGCCAACAGGGACATTCCAATTGATGTTCCGGTTTCAACAGCGGATACCAAAGGATTGGCTAACCCGGCGGTGGTTCCCGTTGAAGCCAATCGGGTAGTGGAGGTTGAAGTTTTAATGGCTGTAGCGGTACCACCACCGGCAATAATGGCTAAAGCCCAAGTAATGGTAGGGTCTAAATTGGCTACAGTGGACACCATAACAGCAGTTCCGGCAATAGTCGCCAAAGGAATAGTGATTACATCTAACAAATGATCTAAAAAAGGAATAAAATATGCTATTATTTCTACAATAGAAGCGATGCCTAAAGTGAGTAAAGCGGTATTGCTTCCAATCCATTCCCAACTTTCATTCAATGGAATAACACCAAAATGAGCAGCTAAACTCAATCCAAATAAAGGAACAAAAACCCTAAATCCCACGGAAGCTGCTAATCCGATTCCGACTAATATGCTGACGGTAGTTTCCATGGTAAAGTATGAAGTTAGAAGTATGAAGTTAGAAGTATGAAGTTAGAATTTTGATATTATAATAATATTAAAAAAAACCTTAAATATGATTGCGTTAGTATTCTATGATTATTAAATAACTCCTTGCGTCATTTCGCTTCGTTCAACCTTAAACTTGAAACCTTAAACCTTAAACAATAATCGGGCTTTTTCCAAATCTTCAGGGGTGTCAATTCCAATGCTTTTATGTTCTGTGATGACCATTTTAACCCGCATGCCGTTGGCTATAAACCGCAAATTTTCTAATTTTTCGGCTTTTTCCAACATTCCCATCGGGAGTTGACTAAAGCGTATCAATGCTTCTTTTCTAAAAGCATACACTCCTATGTGTTGAAAATATTTGGAGAATTGTTCATCGCGAGGATAAGGAATAGGAGCACGAGAAAAATACATTGCAAAATTTTCATTATCCAACACAACTTTAACATTGTTTGGATTTTCAATATCCGATTTTTCAGTTAGAGGGAAAACCAAAGAAGCCACATCAACTTTGTTTTCAAGGTCTTTTTGATAAACTTCAATCAATTTTTCTAATATGGCTTTACTGACAAAAGGTTCGTCGCCTTGCACATTGATAACAAGGTCGCCTTCAATATTTTCAATGGCTTCAGCTATCCTGTCACTTCCTGTTTCGTGATTATTTTTGCTCATCAACACTTTTCCACCATTGTCCGCTACTTCATTATAAATGATGGGAGAATCAGTTATAACATACACATCGTCAAATAATTGGGTTTGAATAACGGCTTCATACGTGCGCATGATAACAGATTTTCCGTTTAAATCTTGCATTAATTTGTGCGGAAATCTGCTCGCTTCATATCGTGCGGGAATCATGGCGATGACTTTCATGGTCGAGAGTCTTTGGTCGTTAGGTTGCTGAGTGTAGTTGAAGCATTGGTTGTTGGTCGTTAGGTTGATGAGCGTAGTTGAAGCATTGGCCGTCTTTAGGTCTTAATTGAATACTTCAATTTTATACCCAGCGTCTACAAACTATTGTCTAATGACTACCGACCACAGACTAATTATATTTTGCAATGGCGTCTTTAATGGTTTTCATGTGTGGTTCAGTAGTTTGTGTTCTACTATAACCCACTTGTTTCCCTATTACTTCACCTTTTGAATTGAGCAATATTACAGTAGGGAAACCCGGAACTGAAAATTTGTTTTTTAATTCGTTATTTTTTGCTTTTTGAGCTTCAGTAAGACCTGTATCTGTTCTTCTGGGGAAATCGGCTTTATAAAGAATAATATTTTTACCCGCAAATTCTGCAAATTCAGGGGTGTCAAACAAATCGGCGTGAAGTATTTTACAAGGTCCACACCAATCACTTCCTGTAAAAAAAACTAATAGTGGACGTTTCTTCTTTTTAGCTAATTTCACAGATGCATCATAATCAGATTGCCAAATTTCATGTTCATTATTACCAATTTCAGCAGTTGAAATCATTGGCGCATCATAAAATGACATCGAAATTAAGCCTATAATTAGTAGCGCAAAGATTGATTTTTTCATTGTGTTAAATTATTGTTTTTTAGTTTTTTAATTTGATATAAGCTGGCATTGAGTTCAAAACCAAGTAGCAAAAGTATTGAAATTAACCATAAATACAACATAAAGATTAATAAACTGCCAATACTGCCGTATAACTCATTGTATTTGGAAAACCTTACAATATATATGCCAAAAAAGTAAGTCATAACAATTATAAGTAAAGTAGTCATTATAGAACCGGCAGAAACAAATTTATAATACTTACTTTCTTTAGTCCCAAAGTAAAATAATGTTGATACAGATACAAAAATTACAGCAATAAAAAATATATTTCTACTGATTTGATACCAATAAATACCTGAATTTACTATTCCGGTTTCTTTGAGTTTTTCTATAAAAACTTGAAAATAAAAGTTAACAGCCACAGTTGTAATTAAATAAGAAACTAACAAGAAAGAAACTAATATGGAAACAGCGTAAAATTTTACAAGACTTCTTGAAGTTTTAATGTGATAAGAGTTCTGAAAGCCCCCGAAAATGGCAGACACTCCATTGCTCATAAAAAATAGGGATAATAAAAAATAGAATGAAACCAATCCCCCGTAATTATGATTCATGATATAATTAATTACCAAATCGTGAGCTATTTTAGAAGTAGTAGGCGGTAACCATTGATTTATTAGAAATAAGAAATCTTCTTGAAAACCTTCTATGGGTATATATTTTATTAAAGTTAAAATAAAAATAAGAAAAGGGAAGATAGCTGTTAAAAAGCTAAATGCAATCCCTGCTGCGCGCATATTAATTGCCCCATTTACAATTCCCGTCACGTATATTTCAAGTAAATCAAATAAGGAAAAATCTGAAACTCCCGGCAATTTTATTTTTTTTAATAAATTAACCAAGGGCTTGATTATCTGTAAATTATAAATTTTTTCATCAAACTTTTCAGACATTTTATTAGAAAAAAATTGGAATGAATTAAAATTATATTTGCGAAAGTAAGAAATAAAAAGCAATCAGAGTAAATAAAAAAAGGCAAGCTTACTACATCACACCGCTACGACCCGATACCTTTGCTGTGTTCCCACCCTGGAGGATTTTCAGGGAGCTGGTTGTGTAGGACTTGCCCGGTGCAAATTTAGAATAAAATTTAAAAGGCAAAAGGTAAAAGGTAAAATTTTTAAAAAAAAGTTTAATCTCAATTTTAGAAACCATTTTTTAAGTATTTTTGCGACATTACTAACATCTAAAACTTTACAAAATGGAAAATCAAAATTTTGCAACCAAAACTATGTTGAAATATGGTGTAATCATCGGTATTCTTACTATTATAGTAAGTTTGTTAAATTACACTTTTGGAAACATTTATAAGCCTCATTGGGGTATAAATGTTGTTAATATCCTTTTAATGATTGCTTTTATTGTTTATGGGATTAAAGAGTTTAAAACATTGAATAACGGGTTTTTAAGTTTAGGACAATCAATAAAAATGGGAT
This sequence comes from Polaribacter sp., assembly GCA_020740485.1. Classification (GTDB taxonomy): domain Bacteria; phylum Bacteroidota; class Bacteroidia; order Flavobacteriales; family Flavobacteriaceae. Next base: position 136,435 of record DYMN01000001.1, read on the forward strand.
TAGGAATTTCGCTAATTGCGTCTATAATAGGTGTATTGTATCTATTTTTATTTATCTATGTTATAGAACCTAATTTTATGACTAATTTGGAAGAATTTCAACAACAAGTGATGTACGAAAAATTCCCGGATATGCCTGAAGAACAATTAGAACAAGCATTAGCTATGAGTAAAAAGTTTACTACTCCTACTATGATGGCTATGTTAAGTATAGTAGGGTCATTGTTTTCAGGATTAATCATATCCTTAATTGCTGGTCTCATAATGAAAAAAGAAGAAGACCAATTTTAAATATTATAATATTTTTTAATGAACCTATCATTAGTCATTCCGCTGCTCAACGAAGCAGAATCAATACCTGAATTATACGATTGGATTGTACGCATAGTACAATCCAATTCGCTTTCTTATGAAATCATTTTTATTGACGATGGCAGTATAGATGAGTCGTGGAAAGTCATTTCTGAAATAGCGGAGAAGGATTTGAATGTAAAGGGAATTAAATTCCAAAAAAATTACGGTAAATCGCAAGCTTTACACGCTGGATTTGAAATGGCAAAAGGTGAAGTTATCATTACAATGGATGCTGATTTACAAGATAGTCCTGATGAAATTCCCGGCTTATATCAAATGATAAAGAATGAAAAGTATCAGATGGTATCCGGCTGGAAAAAAGTGCGTTACGATAGTAAAATTCGTAAAAATATTCCATCTAAACTATTTAATTGGGCTGCCCGAAAAACATCCGGTTTGGAATTGCACGATTTTAATTGTGGTTTAAAAGCGTATAGTAATGAGGTAGTTAAAAATGTTGATGTACACGGCGAAATGCATCGTTATATTCCGGTATTGGCAAAAAATGCAGGTTTCAATAAGATTGGCGAAAAAGTGGTACAGCATCAAGCCAGGAAATATGGCATTACCAAATTTGGGATGAGTAGATTTATCAACGGATTTTTAGATTTGATAACCATTTGGTTTGTTTCCAAATTCGCCAAAAGACCTATGCATTTTTTTGGGCTTTGGGGAACCCTGATGTTTTTAATTGGATTTTTATCAGCATTTTATATCGGAATATCAAAATTATATAGGCTATTTTATTTGCATCTACCCGCAAGATTAGTAACAGAAAACCCTTGGTTTTACATTGCACTTACTACAATGGTGATTGGAACCTTATTTTTTATAGGGGGATTTTTAGGAGAAATAATCATTAGAAATAATCCTAATCCGGAAAGATATAAGATTGCTGAAAAAATTAATTAGAATTTGCCACGCCCTTCAGCGCTTGGAAATAGATAAGAAAGGATAAAAATATTTGCCACGCCCTTTAGTGCGTGGATATATAGATAAAAAAAATATTCAAATAGGCTTTAGCTAAAAAACAATAAAAAATGCCCTATATTAGAATAATGATTCATCTTATTTTTGCAACAAAAAATAAATTCCTATTATTTCTAAAGAATTAAAACCAATTTTGTTAGAACATATTAAGCAAAATAGTATAGAAAAAGAGATTTACATTATTGCAGTGAATTGTGTTGAAGATCACATACACATTTTATTATCATTAGGAAGTGAGCAAACTATATCAAAAGTGGCGATGTTAATAAAGGGAGAATCTTCTTTTTGGGTAAATAAAAATAAATTATTAAGTACTAAATTTGAATGGCAAGATGAATTTATTGCAATCTCTGTTTCCAAATCTATAGAAAATAGAGTTATTGAATATATTAAAAACCAGGAAGAACATCATCAAAAATTTGATTTTCAAAAGGAGTATGATATTTTTTTGAAAATAAATGGAATTGAAAAGGTTTGGCTAAAGCCAAATGACTAATAATATTTTATTTATCCACGCCCTAAAGGGCGTGGCAATTTCTGCAAAACATCATAGAAAAAATAATTTTGCCACGCCCTTTAGGGCGTGGTTTAAAAAAATGAAATATTTTAGCCAAAAATATCGAAAATCTAACTAATTTTGAATAATTATATCAAAAATAATCATAATGAATATTATAGACAAAGCTCAAATTTGGACCAAAGCACCATTTGATTCAGCAACTCAAAATGAAATCAAAGCTTTAATTGAAAAAAATGACATAGACCAACTCACAGATCGGTTTTATAAAGACTTGGAGTTTGGCACAGGAGGAATGCGTGGCATTATGGGTGCGGGAACGAATCGTATGAATCGCTACACTTATGGTAAGGCAACTCAAGGATTGGTAAATTATATGAAAAAACGATTTCCAAATAAAGAATTGAGCGTAGCTATTGGATATGATTGTCGTCATAACAGTGACACTTTTGCTAAATTAGTAGCTGATGTTTTAACAGCAAATGGAGTTAAAGTATTCTTATTTAGCGAAATGCGTCCAACCCCTGAATTGTCATTTGCAGTAAGGTATTTAAAGTGTGATGCCGGAATTGTCCTTACAGCTTCGCACAATCCGCCGGAGTATAATGGTTATAAAGTATATTGGTCTGATGGTGGACAAATCGTTCCGCCCGAAGATAAAGAAATTATAGCTGAGGTGGAAGCTTTGCAGTATGATGAAATAAATTTTTCTGCTAATGATAAATTAATTCAATATTTAGGCAAGGAAATAGACGAAGCTTTTTGGCAAGCATCTGTAAGCAATGGCACTTTTCCTGCTACTAAAGGTCGAGAAAATCTAAAGATAGTTTATACTTCATTGCACGGAACTTCCATAAAATTAATGCCGGAAGCATTGAAAAGAGCAGGTTTTACAGATGTCAATATTGTTGAAGCACAACGTGTACCCGATGGAAATTTCCCTACAGTGGAATCCCCAAATCCGGAAGAGCCTGCTGCATTGAAAATGGCAATAGAATTGGCTGAAAAAATCAATGCGGATATAGTTTTAGGAACGGATCCTGACTCTGATAGAATTGGTGTAGCTGTTAGAAATAATGAAGGAAAGATGCAGTTGCTCAATGGCAATCAAACGATGTGCCTGATGACAGAATATTTACTTAAAAATTGGAAAAGTGAAGGTAAATTAAAAGGAAAAGAATTCATAGGTTCAACCATCGTTTCCACGGATATGATGGAAAAAATAGCTGAAAATTACGGTGTTGAAATTAAAATAGGGTTAACCGGATTTAAATGGATTGCCAAAATGGTGCGTGAGGCAGAAGGCAAGCAAACCTATATTGGAGGTGGAGAAGAGAGTTTTGGCTATATGGTGGGTGATTTTAATAGAGATAAAGATGCTATCACTGCCGCTTTGTTAGCTTGCGATATTGCAGCCAACGCCAAAGCTAATGGTAGCAGTATGTATAATTTTCTATTGGAAATGTATGTTAAATACGGGTTTTATAAAGAATATCTCATTTCTATGGTGCGCAAAGGAATGGATGGTGCTGCACTTATCAAACAAATGATGGTGGATTTAAGAGAAAATCCTTTAACCGAAATTTTTGAAGAAAAAGTGAAATATGTAGCTGATTATCAGTCTTCAGTTGTAAGAAATTTATTAAATGGAACATCAAAAAATATTGAAATACCAAAATCGGATGTATTGATATATCATACTGAAAAAGGCACCAAAATTTCAGCTCGTCCCAGTGGAACAGAACCCAAAATCAAATTCTATTTTAGTGTAAACGCTCCATTAGATAAAGTGGAAAATGCCAAATTAATTGAAGGTCAATTAGATGAAAAGATTAAGAAAATAGTTGAAGAATTAAAGTTGTAAATTTTACGACTTACTCTTTTGTGCAAGTCAAATGATTTGAATGAAGAATCCGGTTGGTGTTCTTAATCCGATAGGTTGTATTTCAATAACTTAATAAAATGAGGGAGAGTTTTTTGCATTATATCTGGCAATATCAGTTGTTCAATAAAGTAGATTTGTCTTCTACCCAAGAAGAAAAAATAACTATTGAAAAAGCAGGTACTTACACTCAGACTTCAGGTCCTGATTTTGTGAATGCCAAAATACAAATAGGAACACAGTTGTGGTTTGGTAATGTTGAAATTCATCTAAAATCTTCTGATTGGTATATACACCATCACCAAACCGATAATTCTTATGACAATGTTATTTTGCACGTGGTATGGGAAGACGATGTCAGCATTTTCAGAGCTGATAATTCTCCTATTTCAACATTAGAATTAAAAGGTAAAGTGCCTCAATATTTGCTAGAAAATTACACTTCACTTTTTGATAAAAAACCTAAATGGATTCAATGTGAAGACAGCATCAAAACGATTGATTTATTTACTTGGAATAATACGTTAGAAAAAATCTTTTTTGAAAGACTGAATCAAAAAACTGAAACTATTGAATTATTGCTTACCGAAACTAATAATAACTGGGAAGCTGTATTATTTATATTGTTAGCAAAGAATTTTGGCTTAAAAGCAAATGGAGATGTGTTTTTTAGCTTAGCTAAGAGTTTGGATTATAATATTGTAGTAAAGTTAGCTGATGATTATAAGAATTTGGAAGCTTTGTTTTATGGGATATTGAATATGTTAGATGCTAAGTCAGAGGACGTGTATGAAAATGAATTAATTCACAAGTATTCTTTTATAAAACACAAATATAATTTATTAGAATTAACGGAGAAAGTTCAGTATTTTCGGTTGCATCCACCCAATTTTCCCAACATCAGATTGTCGCAATTTGCTCAACTCATTAGTAACAACATCCGATTATTTCAAAAAGTAATACAATCTGATAACTTGGAATCGCTGTATGCTCTTTTTGGCATAACTACCTCAGAATATTGGAAAACGCATTATACTTTTAATAAAAATCATCCAAAAATAAACAAAAAAACTACAAAATCGTTTATAGATTTGTTGGTTATTAATACGGTTATTCCCGTAAAATTTGTTTATCTGAAGCAGAGTGGTAATTCATTCAATGAAAGTTTAATACAAATAATTTCTCAGATAAAACGAGAGGAAAATTCAATTGTAAATGGATTTATGAAGTACGATTTACCTATAGGAAACGCAATGCAATCACAAGCAATATTGTCATTAAAAAAGAGTTATTGTGACCATTCAAGATGTTTAGAATGTCCCATTGGACTAAAAATTTTAAATCAGAATAATTAGTTTTTTTTAGAGGTTTCCTAAATAATTTCTTTTAAAATGAAAATTTAAGAATAGTAATGAATTAAATATAAATGTTAAGATGATTGAAGTTTTAAAGCAAATCAATGCGATGATGCGCAATACACTGATGGAAACATTAGAAATCAAATTTACTGAAATTGGTAATGACTATTTAGTAGCCACAATGCCCGTCAATACAAGAGTTCATCAGCCAATGGGTATTTTGCACGGTGGTGCTAGTGTAGCATTAGCGGAAAGTGTTGGAAGCACAGCCTCTTATGTCTTTTTAAATTCTCCGGATTTTGATGTGAAAGGCATTGAAATCAGTGCGAACCATTTGAAAAGTAAGGTTGATGGAATCGTAACTGCTACAGCCAAAATTATTCATAAAGGAAAAATGACACACCTTTGGGAAATAAGGATTACAGATGAAGAAGGCGATCTAATTTCTCTGTGCAAGTTGACGAATATTGTGCTTCCTAAAAACAAAACAGTTTAATACATTATGTTTGAACAAATTATTAATCGAGTTCAAAGTGCAATAATTAAAGAAAGACCTTTTGTAGTGTACAGAAAACCGCAAGATGAATTTATAACTATTATTATTCAAAATGATGATGAATTAATATATTCAAAACATTTAAATGAAACCGGTTTTGTGTTTTCACCTTTCAATAATAAAGAAGAAACTATTATTTTTAAAAAAGAAGACTCCACTGAAAAAACTATTCAATATAAAACTGAAAATTTGAATTTTCAGGCCGACTTTCAATCTTTTATTGTAGAAAACGATGAAAAAAATAAATACGTTGATCTGGTAAATAGAACAGTTCAATTCATTGAAAACAATGATGTTGAAAAAATTGTAACCTCTCGCAAACAATTTGTATCGTTGTCAAATACCACGTTTGAACTCAAATTACTAAGTTATATAAGACTACTCAATACCTATCCCGAAGCTTTTGTATATTGGTGGAATCACCCTAAAGTAGGTAATTGGATGGGGGCAAGCCCTGAAAAATTATTGGCTCTATCTAATGGAAAATTGCTCACGATGTCACTAGCCGGTACTCAATTATACAGCCAAAATATTACTTGGAGTGAAAAGGAAATAGACGAACAGGCTATCGTGACCCAATTTATAACAAAACAATTGCAAGCGTATTGTGAAGACATTCAAATCTCTGCAACTTTCACTAAAAAATCAGGGCATTTGGCGCATCTTTGCACTCTATTAGAGGGGAATATTAAACCTAAATTTCAATTAAAATCATTTGTAGAAAAAATGCATCCAACCCCTGCAGTATGTGGTAATCCTAAAAATATTGCCAAAAAATTCATACTTCAAAATGAAGGATATGACAGAAAATTTTACACAGGATTTCTCGGAAAAATAGATTCTATTAACGATGCTGACTTATTTGTCAATTTGCGTTGTATGGAGTGGATGGATAATGGAATTAATATATTTGTAGGTGGTGGCATTACCAAGAGCAGTGTCCCTGAGGATGAGTGGGAGGAAACCGTTAACAAATCACAAGTCATGCTCAAAGTATTAAATCTTTAAATGACTTCAAAACAATAATCGTATTTATTTTTAATGTTTTAGAGCAATTTAGACAAGAATTCATTTAGTTTTTCAGGCGGTCTACCTAAAACAGCTTTTGAATCAGTTATGACAATAGGTCTTTCTATCAATATAGGATGATCAGTCATTGCTTGAATTATCTCAATGTCAGACAAGGTTTTACCTTTGAAATTTTCCTTCCAAATTGTTTCTTTTGTTCTGACTAATTCTATGGGTTTTATTCCCAATTTTTGAATGATTTCGGTTAATTCTTTTACTTGAGGTGGAGTTTCCAAGTATTTTATCACTTCGTATTTCAAACCCGATTCCTCTACTAATTGTAATCCTTGTCGGCTTTTTCCACAACGTGGATTATGATATATTATTAACTTTTGGTGATTTGTCATGGTATCATCTTATAGTTTACAAGTTTGACGTTTGGTATTTTATATCCTTTAAAAAATGCTTTATAAAAAAACAAAGTATATCAATAATATAATTGTATCAACAGTATCTATAGTATCAACACTTCTCCCTATAGCTATCGGGATCGCTCAGTGCAAGCAGTATCAACAGTATCAACAGTATCTATAGTATCAACAGTATCAACAGCATCTATAGCCAAACATCCTATAACCGACATTCAGCAACTCTACATTATCACCCAGGTTCCATTGTCTAACAAAGGTTCTGCTTGTTTGTATTTTACTTCTTTGGTTTCGCCGGTCAATACATTTTTAATGGTAACTTTATCGTTTCGTCCAATTTTAGGTTGTTCTCTCACAATGGTTTCCGTAACTTGTGGCGCTTGTGTTTGATTGGTTTCCATTGCATCCGAATTAAATTCCGCTTTGTTTAATTTCACCTTTTCCTGTTGTGGCTCTCTGGCTTGTTGCACTTGTTCCGGATTTTGATTAGGCAATTCACCCTTGAATAAGAAAGATACTACTTCTTTATTGGTTTCATCCACCATTTCTTTAAATAATTTGAAAGCTTCAAATTTGTAGATTAACAAAGGGTCTTTTTGTTCATAAGCTGCATTTTGGACGTAGGTTTTCAATTCGTCCATTTTGCGCAAATGCTCTTTCCAATTATCGTCTATGATAGCTAAAGTGATGTTTTTTTCAAAATCGGTTACCAATTGTTTTCCTTGTGTTTCGTATGCGGTTTTTAAATTAGTTACTACATTCAGCGTTTTGACACCGTCAGTAAATGGTACCGAAATGCGTTCGTAGCGATTGCCTTGTGTTTCGTAAACATTTTTTATCACAGGAAATGCAGCGATAGCATTCCGTTCGATTTTATTTTTATAATGATTTTGAATGTTTTCAAATAGTAATTTAACCAATTCTTTTTCACCCAACGATTTGAATTGGCCGGCATCGACCGGAGAAGCTGTTGATGAAAATTTAATTAATTCGTATTCAAAACTCTCAAAATTACCATCAGCTTTGGTTTCATTTACAATACTCTCTATCGTGTCATAGATCATATTAGAAATGTCAACTTGTAGTCGTACGCCATCTAAAGCGTGACGACGACGTTTATAGACAACTTCCCTTTGCGCATTCATGATATCATCGTATTCCAACAGACGTTTACGGATGCCGAAGTTATTTTCTTCTACTTTCTTTTGGGCTCTTTCTATTGAGTTGGATATCATTCTGTGTTGAATCACTTCACCTTCTTTTAGTCCCATAGTATCCATCAGCTTGGCGATTCGTTCAGAACCAAACAAACGCATTAGGTTATCTTCTAAAGATACAAAAAATTGAGAACTTCCCGGGTCACCTTGACGTCCTGAACGACCACGTAATTGTCTGTCTACACGTCTTGAATCATGTCTTTCTGTTCCTATAATAGCTAAACCACCTGCATTTTTTACTTCTTCTGTAAGCTTGATGTCCGTACCACGTCCCGCCATATTGGTGGCAATGGTTACTACACCCGGTTTTCCGGCTTCGGCTACTATTTCAGCTTCTTTTTTATGCAATTTGGCATTCAATACATTGTGCGGAATCTTGCGAATGTTGAGCATTTTACTCAATAATTCTGATATTTCAACTGAAGTTGTCCCAACCAATACGGGTCTGTTTTGAGAAACTAAATTAGCGATTTCTTCGATTACAGCATTGTATTTTTCACGTTTAGTTTTATATACTAAGTCATCTTGGTCTTTTCTGATAACCGACCTGTTAGTAGGTATTTCTACTACATCCAATTTGTAAATTTGCCAAAACTCACCGGCTTCAGTAACAGCAGTTCCTGTCATACCGGCTAATTTATTGTACATTCTGAAATAGTTTTGCAATGTAATCGTAGCATACGTTTGGGTAGCATCTTCAATCTTTACGTTTTCCTTCGCTTCAATGGCTTGGTGCAATCCGTCAGAATAACGACGCCCATCCATAATACGACCGGTCTGCTCGTCTACAATGAGTACTTTATCGTCAATCACCACATATTCTACATCTTTTTCGAATAAGGTGTAAGCTTTTAATAATTGATGAATCGTGTGAATGCGTTCACTTTTTATATTGAATTCGCGATACAACTCTTCTTTCTGTTTCAATTTTTCGTCTTCACTAATGGTACTTTTATTGATTCTACCCATTTCCATACTTACGTCAGGCAATAAGAAGAAATCTTTTTCTGAATCATTAGAAGAGAGCGTGTCAATTCCTTTGTCAGTCAACTCCATAGAGTTGTTCTTTTCGTCAATAACAAAATATAATTCCTTATCAACTTTAGGCATTTCTCTATTGTTGTCCTGCATATAAAAGTTTTCAGTCTTTTGAAGCAGTTGTCTAATTCCTTCTTGACTCAAAAATTTAATCAAGGCATTGTTTTTAGGTAATCCGCGATGCACTCTCAATAACAGAAATCCGCCTTCTTCTGTTTTTCCTTCAGAAATGAGTTTTTTTGCTTCTGCTAATACGCCGGTCAGATAGCGACTTTGGTTATTAACTAAATTATCAATTCTGGGTTTTAACTCGTTAAATTCATGGCGATCTCCTTGTGGTACTTGTCCGGAAATGATTAATGGTGTTCGAGCATCGTCTACTAATACAGAATCTACCTCATCTACAATGGCGTAATTATGTCCACGTTGCACTAAATCGCTTACGGAATGTGCCATGTTGTCGCGCAAATAATCAAACCCGAATTCGTTATTGGTTCCGTAGGTAATATCGGCTAAATACGCTTTTCGGCGCATTTCGGAATTGGGCTGATGAAAATCAATGCAATCTACGGTAAGTCCGTGAAATTCAAAGATGGGACCATTCCAAGCCGCATCCCGTTTTGCTAAATAATCATTGACAGTTACCACATGAACTCCTTTACCAGGAAGTGCATTGAGATAAAGGGGTAAGGTAGCTACTAATGTCTTTCCTTCACCGGTCATCATTTCTGATATTTTACCTTGATGCAAAACGGAACCACCAATCAACTGCACATCGTAATGTATCATATCCCATTCAACGTATTTACCCATAGCATCCCACGAATGACTCCACACCGCTTGTTCCCCGTTTAGAGTCAAATAAGGCTTTTTAGCAGATAATTCTCGGTCAAACGGTGTTGCCGTAACTGTTATTCCGTCAGGGTTGGTAAATCTTTTTGCAGTCTCTTTGACTACAGCAAAAGCTTCGGGTAAAATATCGTTGAGTACTTGTTCGGTCGTTTCGTATATCTTTTGGTTTACAATATCAATTTCTTCGTAAATATTTTCTTTTGTTTCAACATCTGCAGCATCCAATTCGGATTCTAAAGTGTTTAATTTTTCAAAGTTTTCTTTGTTGGCTTGATTAATCTTTTCTTTGAATTCTAAAGTTTTTTGACGCAGTTGGTCATTGGTTAAAATTGCAATAGCACTTTCAAATGATAAAACTTGTCCTACAATAGGTTTTAATTTTTTTAAATCTTCTTGCTTTTTGTCTCCAACAAAGATTTTTAATAATGAATTGATAATAGACATATAATAGTAAGGTATATATTTTAAATTAAATTTTGTTTTTTCATTTTCGGCTCAAAAGTAAACAAAAAAAAAGCCTCCATCGAGACTTTTTGTTGAGTTTTTTGAATTTGGGATTTTAATATTCATCCTCATTCCACAGATAATCATCTGATGTAGGATAATCGGGCCAAATTTCCAAGATAGAATCGTAGATTTCATCTTCTTCATCTTCAATATCTTGTAAGTTTTCTACCACTTCCAAAGGCGCTCCGGTTCTGATAGCGTAATCTATCAATTCATCTTTGGTAGCGGGCCAAGGTGCGTCTGCTAAATAAGAAGCAAGTTCAAGTGTCCAGTACATAGGCAGTTAAATTATTTTTTAAATTTGGTGCAAATGTAATTTTTTTGAAACAAAAGTCAAGTAATTTCAAAAAAAATTAATTAAAAAAAAGTAAGAACTTATTAACAAGAATTGAATGTCGAAAAAATATTCTAATTATAAGATAAACAAATACTTATTATTTATCATTCCATTTGATTTCTTCAACCTTTAACTCTTGTGACAACTTCCGTGCCAATACAAATAAGTAGTCAGAAAGTCGGTTGAGGTAAATAATGATGTTTTCATCTACTTCAGAATTCTCATTGAGTTCAACACAATTACGTTCTACCCTACGACATACATTGCGGGCAATATGACAATATGACACAGTTGGATGTCCGCCGGGTAAAATAAAATGTGTCATCATCGGGAGTGTTTCATTGAGTTTGTCAATTTCATTTTCAATATAAAGAATATGTTCTGGACTAATTTCTTCAATATTCAAGCGGTTTTTGCCTGATTTTAATTTTTTTTTAGAATTTGGAGTTGCCAAATGACTTCCTATGACAAATAGTTCATTTTGAAATTTTAATAATACTTTTTTATGTTGTTCACTAGTTATTAAATCTCTTAAATGACCTATGTTGGAGTTGAATTCATCTACTGTACCATAGGCTTCAACTCTACTATCTGATTTTAATACTCTTTCACCCCCAAAAAGAGAAGTGTACCCGCTATCACCTGTCTTTGTGTAAATTTTCATTTAAAATTATAATATAAAATGTTGTTTAGTAGATTCCTTTCTAAAAAAAACCAATCCCAAGTGATATAAATCAATTGAAACAGTAACCTTTTGATTTTCAATAATTTTGTTCCAAGCGTTTTCCATTCCATCCGACCAATGAATGTCGTCAAAAATAAATAAAGTATCGTTATGAACAACATTTAAGCACCAATTAAAATAATTAAGCGTTGCTATTTCGGTGTGATTCCCGTCGAAATAAACTAAATCAAATGTTTGATTTATAGTGATTTCAGGTAATAAATTATCAAAATTTCCAATTGTCAAATTGATGTTGCTGAAGTTGTTTTTTTCAAAATATTTTTTTGCGGTTAGGGCAGTTTGTTTACAACCTTCTAATGTTGTGATAGGTAGGTCGGGATAGGCAATTTTCATAGTAGCCGTTCCTATTCCTAATGAAGTCCCGAGTTCTAATGCGTTTTTAGGTTGCAAATAGGAAATGAGTTTTATGATTAAAAGTGCTTTTGTACGACTCATTCCGGCAACCTTGGCAATTTGTGCTATTTTCCGCTTATTGGTTTTAAATACTTTTGATCCGGCACCAAAATCATTAATTTCGATGAAGCTTTTATCATTAACAAACTGTTTTTTATACCGTTTAAAATCTAAAAGTTTTTGTTTATCTTTTTTTGAATTTAAACATTCATTTATGAATTGAAAGACAAACGGAGAATGAATTCCGTATTTGGTTTTTCTGTTTAGAATATATTTGATGTAATTTTTAAAAGCCATAAATGATGAAAACGATTAATCGATGTTCTCTTAAGAATAAAAAATGAATTACCTTCTTAAAACTACCCATAAAAAGTGTTATCTTTTATCAATTAAAATAGCAAGAATACGGTTTTTTTCGTAAATTTGCACACCTTTTTAAATTATAAATTTCATAAAATGAAAAATACAGCACTTATTCATATTCACGAAAAATTAGGAGCAAAGTTAGTCCCTTTTGCCGGATATTATATGCCGGTGCAATACGAAGGCGTTACTGCTGAACATTTGGCTGTTCGCAATAGTATAGGCGTTTTCGACGTTTCGCATATGGGCGAGTTTCATTTGAAAGGCGCAAAAGCCTTGAACTTAATTCAAAAAATAACATCTAATGATGCTTCTAAGTTATTCGATGGGAAAGTGCAATATTCGTGTATGCCCAACAATGATGGAGGTATTGTAGATGACTTGTTAGTCTATAGAATCAAAGAAGATGAATATATGTTGGTGGTCAACGCTTCTAATATGGAAAAAGATTGGAATTGGATTGCTGCGCACAATGATTTAGGGGTAAAAATCATCAATCAATCCGATGAAATGTCCTTGTTAGCTATCCAAGGTCCCAACGCTGCAAAAGCAATGCAATCCTTGACGGATATTGATTTAGAAAGTATGGAATATTACAGCTTTAAAATCGGAACTTTTGCCGGTTTTGACAATATTATCGTTTCTGCTACCGGTTATACGGGAAGTGGAGGATTTGAAATTTATATGCCCAATGCTGCTGCCGAATCTATTTGGAATGCCGTGTTTAAAGCAGGCGAAAATTACCAAATTAAGCCTTGTGGATTGGCATCGCGTGATACTTTGAGATTGGAAATGGGCTTTTGTCTTTACGGTAATGATATTGACGATACTACCTCGCCTATTGAAGCGGGCTTGGGATGGATTACCAAATTTACCAAAGATTTTGTGAATGCCGAATATATTAAATCGCACAAGGAGAAAGGAACTCAAAGAAAATTAGTGGCTTTTGAAATGTTAGAAAGAGCTATTCCACGTCACGAATATCCTATTGTAGATAGTACCGGAAAAAACATTGGAGTTGTAACAAGCGGAACGATGAGCCCTTCGCTCAACATTGGGATTGGAATGGGCTATGTGAAAACAGAATTTAGTAAATTGGATTCTGAAATATATATTCAAATTCGCAACAAGAATGTTCCGGCTAAAGTGGTGAAATTGCCTTTTTATAAAGGATAATTCTACAGGCTAATTCTCATTTTAACGTTTAAAATACGTCCTGTCATATAGTTCTTCACGCTGTACATTTGCTTGCTGTATATGTCTCTTACCCATGTATTGGTAATGGCGTTCTGCATATCAAAAAGATTAAAGAGTTCTGCTCCAATGCTAACCTCGTTAAAGGGATGCAACCATTTGCTGTTTGATTTATTTTGGGCGTCTTTTAAAATATAGGAAATTCCCAAATCTACTCTTTTGTAATCGTTTAAACGGAAATCAGCGTAGTCATAAGGGTCTGCATAGGTGGGCGAACCACCCGGAACACCGGTATTGTAAACCAAATTCATATACATTTTTAAATTGGGCATAGAAGGAACGTAATCTTGAAATAGCAGAGCAAATTTTAGCCTTTGATCCGATGGACGTGGTATAAACTTCTGACCATTAATACTTTCTTCTGTTTTTAAAAACCCGAAATTGAACCAACTTTCTGTGCCGGATACAAATTCCCCGTTGATTCTAAAATCCAATCCATAAGCATGAGCTATCGCATTGTTATCAGCAGCATATCGGATTCTAACATTATCCAATGTGTAAGGATTTAGATCTGTTAAAAGTTTGTAATATATTTCAGAAGTCAAGTGAAACGGTCTTTTCCACATTTTAAAATCAAAGTCCGTTCCGGCTACGATTTGGTAAGACTGTTGGGCCTTTACATCAGCAATTACATCGCCTTTAGGATTGCGGAGTTCTTTATACATAGGAGGTTGGGCATAATTTCCGCCGGAAAGTCTAAAAATCACATCTTTTTTCCAATGCGGTTTTAAAGTTATTTGGGCTCTTGGACTCAAAGTAAAACCCAAAAAGTCGTATAGTTGCCATAGATGGTTTCGGAGACCAACATTAAATTGCATTTCATTTTTATTCCAATGGTACTTTTTATTCCATTGTACAAAACCGGTGAGCCGAGTGATGTCTGTGCTGTTTGAACTATTGAGGTATTGATAAGGAACTATCGGACCTTCAAAGGGTACATAAGGTTGTAAATTGGGGTCGTGTGTCGGTGGGCGTAATGAAAAACCGGCAGAATCAACTACTTGCCATTCTATCAAACGGTCTTTGATGTTTTCTCGCTGATATTTTATTCCAAACTGAATCTGATTTGCCTCTTTTTTCCATTGACCTTTAAATTCTACGTTAGCGATTAATGCGTCAATGGCATTGCGTGCGTGATCAATTTGAACGCCTAATTCGTCAATGGATTCTGATGTTCCATATTCGTCTGTTCCTGCATCTGTATTGGGATTTCCTAAATTGTATAATGCTTCAATATCAAAGTACTCTTTTTCTTGCGTGTTGAAAATAGAAGTGATAAAATCAAATCGCCAATTCATCTCAGTCGGATTTGTGATGTGTTGAAAATGTATTGCTCCGAAGGAAGTGAGATATTTATCATTCTCTTGACCGTTGTAAAAAACCACCAACTCCAAAGGTTCAGCCAATGTCCCAAATTTAGTTCTTCGAGCAGTCGGAATGTAGTTATAATTATTGTAAGCAATGTTTCCCAATAAATTGACGTTCCACTTTTTATTAAATTGATGAGAAATAAATGCTTGAAGATCGGCAAATCGTGGATTGTAATTGGTCAGTATATCTTGACTTTTTACAAGTAAGGAATTATCTCTGTATCGCATACCAACAATTGCTGAAGTTTTTCTTGATTGATTAACACCTTCAAGCGTCAGAGAGCCACCTAATAAGCTCAATTCTGTGGTTAGTGCGTTAGCTTCAGGTTTTTTATACGTGATATCAAGTACAGACGATAATTTATCACCATAAATACTTTGAAACCCACCGGATGAAAATTTAACATTCGAGGTCATTTCCGGATTTACAAAGCTCAAACCTTCTTGTTGTCCTGAACGGACTAAAAATGGCCTGTAAATTTCAATGCCGTTCACATATACCAAATTTTCATCGTAATTTCCTCCACGGACTTTGTATTGGGTGCTTAACTCGTTATCAGAACTTGTTCCTAATGCAATGTTTTTTATCACTCCTTCAACGCCTTGATTGGCAGATGGTAGATTTTTTATCGTTTCTACTTTGATATTAGTTATGCCTTCTACATTATCTTTTTTGGTTTCAATGATTACTTCCGGAATGTTTTCGGTTGTAGTTTGTAATGTCAAATCCAGCTTAAGTTTTTCACCGGGTTTAAGATTGACTTTTTTATTTAACTTTTGATGCGTCAAATGCGAAAAAATTAATTCCACCTCTTGATTAGCAGGTATTTCTAAGCTGTAAAATCCGGAAATATTGCTTTTGGTTCCTTTGGTCAGAAAGGAAATATTTACATCTTCTAAAAGCTGATTTTCATTGTTTTTTACAATCCCGTAAACCGTTGCTGTTTGAGCAAACCCCAGTGAAGTAATGAAAAATAAAACTATGGCTAAAAATTGATTCAATGGATGCTGCTGTTAAATTTTAAATCTATTGTTGTTTACACGAAGCAAATCTACACGGAGCTACGGTCGTTGAACGAAGCCGAAGAACCAAACTATTTATACTCTTGTTTGTTGTTGATACTATATTAATATATGGTATTCTATTGGGAATGGAATTTGTTATTTTTCTGTATTATTTTCATCTTTTGCTCTATAAAACGTGGTTTTATACGTTTTAGTATTATGAGCATTATCCGTAACACTAATTTCAAAATTGTATTCCGTACCTTCAAAAGTTAAGTCATTAAAATCGAAAGTTAAAATATTAGTATTGTGATTTCGCTCCATCAAAATCCATTTCCCGTTAATCGATGCAGTATAGTTTTTGATGCCCGAAAGGTCATCATCTATTTTTACCTTTAAAGATTTTTCTTCCGTAATCCATTTATTTTCAGAAAAGTTTATCGGTTTTATGGTTGGGGCTTTAAAATCTTGTTTAACAATGTATTTTCCTAATGTTCTCGCCTTTCCGGTCAACTGATTTTCTTTTAATGATGAACTAATATAGGTTAAATATCCGTTTTTTCCTACTTTGGCTACGTAAGAATGTTTTTTACTTTCAGCATCTAAACTGGACACATCGAATGTGATAGAAAAATTTCTGTTAATAGGAATAATATCTTCGTGAACTTGTACGCTTCCATCTTCATTTTCATAAATATTCAATCCGGTATTAGCATAATAAGTATTACTTGGAAAGTATATTTTTGAATTTTTTAATTTAATGCTTTTAGCTTCTGAAGCCACTATATCACAGTTGGTTTTTTTTACTTTTTTGGGCATTGCCAAACTCAATTTCTTTCCGATTACAGGAATTTTAATAAAAGTTTCGTTGCCTTCAATATCTCCTACAATGATTTGAACTTGTAACGTATCGTTTTCTTTTACATTAATATAACCTTTTTCAGAAAAACTTTTAAAATAGGTACTCAACTTATTTTGTGGTTCTACAAAACATTTTTGTAAACGAATATTATTTTTTTCGTAATATTCATAATCAATGTGTAAGTTAATTTGCTTGGACTCATCAAAACTAAATTTATCTAATTGATGGTGGTATTTTATATTTCCATTAACTAACATTTTTAAAGAGTATATTCCATTTTGATTGTCATCGTAATCTTGCTGATCATAGGTATTTACGGCAAAACCAATTTTTCCAAATGCAAAAACTGTGTCAGCAACTAAACTGTCCGGTAATTCTTTATAAGTTTTTATGTTGATTTGGATAGGTTGATAAAGTTGATTGATAGCACTATTTTCATCTAACGGATAGGCAAACAGATAGAGCACTTTTGGTTTTCGATGGTCATCAACGCCCAGTCCGAAAAGAGAAGGATTTACTACTTTTTGGCTATCAGTTTCCCTTATTTCAAAATGCAGATGAGGTCCGCCGGAACTTCCCGTGTTGCCAGAATAAGCAAAAAATTCACCTTTTTTTAAAGGAAGTTCATTCGGTTTGGGAAAAACTTCAATTTCAAAATCTTGTTTTTCATATTGAATTTTTTTGATATATTGCTCTAACTGAGGTTCAAAATTTTTCAAATGCCCATAGACGGAAGTATATCCGTTAGGATGCGTGATGTAAATAGCTTTTCCATAGCCATATTGATCTATTTTAATCCGCGAAATATAACCATCAGCAATAGAGTTGACATTAAAACCCTCTTTTTGTTGGGTTTTATAATCTAATCCGGAATGAAAATGATTGTCGCGTAATTCGCCAAAATTACCGGATAAAAAAAGTGGAATATCTAATGGTTTTTGAAAATAATCTTTTGGATAATTGATTTGAGCCCAATTAGTTTGATCGAAAAGAATGAGAAAATAAATTAAATGTTTTAGCATTTTTTTTAAGTTATATATAGTTATTTCAATAGGCAAAAATCGAACCACAATATTAAGAATACTTTGCATTTTAACAAAAAAACACTTAAAAATTTGCATAACCCAAAATAGTAGTCTAATTTTGCTAAAATAGTTTTGGTGTATTTAATTTATGCAAGATATTTCAAAAATAACTGATTCTCTTGAAGATAAGATAAAAAATCTCTTAGAAAGATATGATTTTTTAAGAGTTGAAAATGATTTTTTAAGGAATCAAATGTTACAATTGCAAACTGAATTAAATGCACAAAACCAATTAATCAAAGAAAATGAAACACAAATTCTATCTTTGAGGGTTGCCAAAACTATTCAAGGTAGTGATGATTATTCAAAAGAAACAACACAAAAGATCAATACATTAGTCAAAGAAATAGATTGGTGTATCAATCAATTAAGTGAATAATCAATTTTTGAGTATGGCAGAAAAGATTAAAATAAAAGTTACCATAGCCAATCGCGTTTATCCGCTTAATATCAATTCCGCGAATGAAGAAGAGGGAATGAGAAAAGCAGCTAAAAGGATAAACGATCTTGTGATGCGTTTTGAGCAAGATTATGCCGTAAGTGATAAACAAGATGTCTTGGCAATGTGTGCACTTCAGTTTGCGTCAGCATTAGAAATTAGCGCTATAAATTCTGATGAAGCTGTTAAAAAAGCGACTCAAAAATTGACTGAACTCAATGAAATGTTGATTCAAAAATTAGATTAAACCAAAGTTCTTACATATTAACAATTACTACCTGCATTAACCATCAGTTGTGAAACTCAACACAATTTTATTCAACGGGTGAGTCGAATGTGCAAAAGCGTGCCGTCTTTGGACGGATACTTGACCACTTCGTTAGCCTAAAACGTTTTTTGAATGGAGTTTCAAATCTTTTTATTAATGCAGGTTTTTTTATACCTAAATTTGAAATAGATGATAACAGAATTAATTATTGGATTAGTGGCATTAGGAATAGGTTATGCCATTGCAATTTTCATAGACAAAACAAGATCAGGAGGAACCATTAAAAGAGCAAAAGACAAAGCTGTTTTGATTTTAAAAGAAGCCAACCTTGAAGCTGATGCACTTAAAAAAGAAAAAATGCTTCAAGCCAAAGACAAATTCATAGAATTAAAGGCAGAACACGAAAAAGTGATTTTCGCCAGAGACCGTAAAACAGCGGAAGCAGAAAAAAGAATTAGAGACAAGGAATCTCAATTGTCTCAAGATTTGAGTAAAACCAAAAAAACACAAGAAGATTTAGATGCTAAAATTAGTGATTACGATCACAAAATAGAATTTTTAGATAAAAAACAAGTCGAAGTTGAGAAAATGCATAAAAAGCAAGTGGAACAATTGGAAGTGATTTCCGGTTTGTCTGCTGAAGATGCCAAAACAGAGATGATGGCTTCGATCAAAGACGAAGCAAAGGCAGATGCCCAAGCATTTATTCAAGAACAAATAGAAGAAGCAAAACTTACAGCAGAACAAGAAGCCCGTAAAATAGTGCTTAATACCATTCAAAGAGTAGGAGTAGAGCAAGCTGTTGAAAATTGTGTATCTGTTTTCAATTTGGAATCTGACGAAGTGAAAGGACGCATCATTGGTCGTGAAGGTAGAAATATCAGAACTTTGGAGGCTGCAACCGGAGTTGAAATCATTGTAGATGATACACCGGACGCTATTGTCCTTTCCTGCTTTGATCCGGTACGTCGTGAAATAGCCCGACTTTCTTTGCACAGATTGGTTACTGATGGTAGAATTCACCCTGCGAGAATTGAAGAAGTCGTAGCTAAAACTGAAAAGCAAATCAGTGAAGAGATTGCAGAAGTTGGGAAAAGAACGGTTATAGACCTTGGAGTTCACGGATTGCATCCTGAATTGGTAAAAGTAGTTGGAAGGATGAAATATCGTTCGTCTTACGGTCAAAATTTATTACAACACTCGCGCGAAGTCGCCAACCTTTGTGGTATTATGGCTGCAGAATTAGGTTTGAATGCCAAAGTAGCCAAAAGAGCAGGTTTACTGCACGACATAGGCAAAGTGCCGGATGAAGAAAGTGAATTACCACACGCATTGTTAGGGATGAAATGGGCAGAAAAATTTGGTGAAAAACCGGATGTTTGCAACGCCATCGGAGCCCACCACGACGAGATTGAAATGAAGTCACTTTATGCGCCAATAGTACAAGTTTGTGATGCTATTTCCGGTGCACGCCCCGGTGCAAGACGTCAAGTGTTGGATTCGTATGTGCAAAGATTAAAAGATTTGGAAGATGCAGCGTTTTCTTTTACAGGAGTTCAAAAAGCTTTTGCTATTCAAGCCGGACGTGAATTGAGAGTTATTGTGGAAAGTAATAAAGTAAATGATGAACAAGCCGCTGAACTTTCATTTAACATCACGCAAAAAATCCAAACAGAAATGACCTATCCCGGTCAGGTAAAAGTTACTGTAATTCGCGAAACCAGAGCGGTAAATGTAGCTAAATAAGAAGTCGTATTTCCTGTATATAAATAAAAAAAGCTAAATCTTTTTAAAGGTTTAGCTTTTTTTATAATGGAATATCAGTATGAAATCGCTTGAAATCGCTTGAAATCGCGATGTGATTAACTATCAATTTGCATCGAATTTTTATATTGATTTGTTTTATTTGTGTTTTGTTTGCTAATCTTTTTTTGCTTAGTGAACATTAACAGTTGGCTTGGCGATGTGGCTGTGGATTATCATTTATGTTTGTTAAAACTACAAAATTTTGTTTCATCACCAAAGTTATTTTAGATGATTGTACCTGCCATAGATATTTCCTATATCGTGAAACGCTACCTACAATGAAGTTTATACTGAGCCTGCCGGCACTGAGCGTAGTCGAAGTGTTCATTCTCGAATCCTTGGGAGGTTATTTGTTAATGCTTCTCATCACGACGAAGCCTTAGATATTGGCGGTAGTTATTCTTTTATTAATTTACACATTATTAGACTTTTATCAGTAAAATTAACTTTTACAAAATAAAGTCCATTTGGTAATTCGCTGATAGGGATATTTTTCGTGTTCGCTGTTTTTACAAGTAGTCCTTGTTGGTTAAAAATTTCAATTTGAGAAATCGTTTTGTCTGTTTCAATGTAAAACATTGATTTGGCAGGATTCGGAAATAGTACAATTTGTGTGTTTGTTGAAGTGTCATTAACCGATAGAAATTCATCGCAATGTTCTTTCCTCGGATTTTGAATGGAATTACAAGGATAAGTATAGACGCTTTCGGGATTTGAAAAATTAGGCGTATCGCTTTGGATTAAATTATTCATTCCGCCTGGCATTGAGATTTGATTGGAACTGCCATTTCCTAAAGCAACCTCTTTACCATCCAAACTACCATTGAATGTGTAATCACATAACGCATCGAGGTGGCGATATATGGCATAATAATCCAAAGCATCAAAAGCGGAAGCCGTATTGGGTAATCCGTGAATAGCTTCATAATTATAAGAACTAATGGTGTCAGATTTTACTAAAAGGTAGTCTTTTTCTGCTGCCGGTATATTAATAGTATTAAAAATGTCATTAGCCATACGATGATCGTTTGTAATATCATTTTCATAAACCATAGTCAAAAGTTTAACATCATTTGGAAAAGTTAATAATTCTGTTTGAGAAATATTCAAAGAATACCATTGTGCCGAAGCAAATATAAAACGACCTGACGAACCCCAATTCAAATTAGTGAAACAATAATATGCATTAGCAAATGTGGCGCCTCCCCCAAAAGAATGTCCCATAAACCCAACTTTTGTTGTATCAATAATATTTGGAAAATCATTCGCTGCTTTTATAAAACCATTCAAAAGATTATTGTATCGTTGCGAATTAGTTACACCCGATGCTTGATAGGGGACAAAAACAATGGCATAACCTTTTCTTGCAACAAAATTTAATAGCCCCAAAATATTAACAGGGTCATATCCACCAAATCCGTGACTATAAAATATAGTTGGAACACTTGATGTTATTCCTGAAGGGTAGAAAATTCTAATGTTTTCTGTTGGAAAATCTGGGTTTGGAAATGATTCTATGGCAATACTATAAATTCCGTCAGAGCCATAACCACTTGTCGGCTTTGAAATGGGTCCTGTATAAACTTGTCCAAAGGTGGTTAATGTGCCTATCACGACCAAAAAAATAGTATAAAAAAATAACTTCATAATTTTGCTTCTTAAATAATTGGATTTTTAAATTTTTGTTTGGTTTAATTTTATTTGTAGCGTTAATTTGATTCTTCTAGTCGTATAAAAATACCGCCAAAGGATTGCAATAAGTGCCAGTTTGGCGGATTAGCCGGATACTGTTTCGTGTTTGTAATAATTTTCAAAAATTGCAATGCCTTCCAAGCAAGCAATACCATCTAAATGGCATTCGCAGCATTTTAGCATTTCATTATTTATTTTGATTTTTTAGTTAATTACGGCATTGATTTTTTCCCAAAGTGCATTGTCAAAACCAGATACTGCGAAATTAGGATTTGATGGGTCAGATGCACCACCCATTCTGATAACCACCATTTTCTTACTTGGAATTATATAAATTCTTTGGTCTTTTGCTCCCATTGCCGAATACATCTCAGCAGGTGCATTTGGCACCAAATAACCTTGGTAAATTGTTTGCTCACCTGGAACCATATAACTTGTTTTTCCATTTAACCACCATAAATAGCCATAAGAAGGATTGATATTTTGAGAAGTTGAAATACTTTCGTTAAAAAAAGTTTCATTAATAATCTGTTCATTTTCCCATTTTCCTTTGTTCAATGCCAAGAGACCAAACCTTGCCATACTTCTGGTTGTGCTGTGGTAAATAGTATAGATTGTTCCAAAATCCCAAAATCCATCCATTCCAATTTTATCTTCTAATTTTTCATTAAAATAAGTTTCAAATGTTTTATTGCTTGCTTCGGCAACAACGTCTGTCAATTTTTGAAAAACATTGCCGTAAGCCCATCTCGTTCCCGCATCGGCAAGATATGTCAAATTGGATTTTATAACTAATTGATTTGTATCGTCAATGCCGGATGTCATTGTTAATAAATTTCGCACGGTAATTAAGTTTTCCTTTGCCAAAGGCATACTTGTCCATTCTGTTCCTAGATAATCAGATGCTCTGTTGTTAATATTCAGTAAACTTTCTTGTTGTGCAATTCCCGTTGTTGTACTTACTAAGGTTTTCCCTGCACTATTCCATTCCCAAGTATCGCTTGCTGTGTGTCCATTAAAATACTCTTCCATTACGATTCTTCCGTTCACAAGTATCATAAAAGATTTTGTATTTTTCTGGATAAGAAAATCTTTTAATGGTTGAACTGCGTTTTGATTCCAACCCAAACTTGAAAGCGTTTTTGTTTCCCAAGTAGAATTTGTATTGGATGGGAAATACATAGATTCGGATGGTATTGGTTGAACAACATCATCATTTTCAGTACAACTTGAAATTGATAGTAAAAGCAATAAAAAAATTGTAAAATACTTCATAATTGATTTGATATTCAGTTTAAAATATCAATTAGACAATTTATTTTCCAAAAGGTTTAAAGCGTTTTAGTATTTCGGGTGTAAATTTTATTATGATTCCTAACGCTTGGTGTAGGCGATGTGGCGGTGTTTATTCACTATTGTTTGGTAAAATTACTAAACTTTGGTAAAGCACAAAAGTTTGTTTAGATGCCTTTACCCGTTCTATACGCCGACAAAGTTTTGTATGAATCCATCCTATTTATTTCCCATTCTATTTTTTTCTTCTTCTATGTTTGATTCTTTTTTATCTATATCTCTTTCTTTTCCCGATTGGAATGAAAAACTAATACTGAAAATTATTTTTTGGGTATTAAATTTTGAATACACATATTTTTCAATTTCCTGATAATCATAATTATAAATACTCTTATCTGAATTAAAAATATCGTAATAATTAATTGAAAATTCCATCATTTCATTGAATAATGGTATATCTAAACTTGCATTTGCAACAAATTTTTCTTTAAAATCATAATATTGAGCTTTGTTGGGACTCGAATAATCCCAATCAAAAGCAAGTGTTATATCTTTTGGTAAGTCAATGGTGTTTGTTGACCCAATATTAAACATTAATCCATCAAATTTTTGATTATCAAGAATGTACTTAGAATAGGATGTGGTTAGTTTGTTTTGTACATCCCACCATTCTGCAATTTTGATGGGTAAACTCGCATACAATTTAACATAGGATAATTTTCCTTCATTTTGGAAAGTGGATGTTGTAATTCCTGTTTGTGAATCATAATTGGGTTTAGAATAGAAAAAATTATTAGAATAGGTATAAGATAACTGTCCTACATATTTTGAATTGTAAACATATTGCGCACCGGCTCTGTAATTGGTATAGGCTTCAATTTCAGGATTCCCTTTGAATTGGGTGGTAGCATTTACGATTGTAGTAGTAGGATTGAAGTAATAATAACTCGGTCTTACGATGTATGAATTTGTAAACAGCGTGAGAATTTTCGTTTTTGAATAAAACCTTTTATAATTCAAGGTAGGAACCAAATTATTGTAATTGGATTTAATATTGGGTTGTCCCGAAAAGGTAAAATCATTATGAGTAAACTCATTTCGCAATCCAATATTCCAAGCATTTTTATCTTTTTTTAAACTATAACTTCCGTAAAATGAAGTGATTAATTCATTGAAATTGAAGTTATCCGAATACGCATCAAGAATGTTCCAATTGTTAGAAATTTTTTCTTCTGTAAAAGTTTTTTCCGTTATTTTGGTTTGAACAATTTTAGCACCAACGTCTAATGTATTATCGTTTTCATAGTTTTTATTCAAATCGGATTGGATGGAATAAATTTGATTATTAGTGTGGTTATCTGTTCTTAATTCTTCTGTTTCAAGTAGAGAATTATCTTTAAAATATTGATTATAAATACTCGTCGGACTATTTTCAGAATTATGAGCATAAGAGGTTGTAAAAATCAAATGACTATCCAAATCGTCCAATTTTCTGTCATAAAATGCAGAATAGGTATGATAGAAATCTTTTGAATTACCAAACTTGTTTGTGAAAATAGAATCTAAATCTTGCATATTGCTTATACGATTATTTTCAATCGAATTTTGGTCTAATGCCTTATCTTCGTAGTAATTGTATAACACACTTACTGTGTTTATACTATCTAATAAATAATCTATCCCAAGATCCACTCCCAATTCTCTACGTTTTAAATCGGGAATTATTCTTTCAATTAAAAATTGAGTGTTATCGGGATAGTGATGTTTTTCGGTACTCACAATTTGAGGATTATGTCTTCTTGCATAAAAATCGGTTGAAAATCTGAATTTTTTAGTACGATGATAAACAGATATATCGCCACCACTATTTTCGATAAAATTATCTGTAAGATTCAAATTGATATAACTAAAATCAATATTGGTTCCAATATCTTTTTTCAACAAAATATTGATTGTAGCATCAGTATCAGCATTCATATCGGCTGTTTTTACATCTTTAATCTCAATTTTTTGAATATTTTCAGGATTCAAATTGTTTAGAAAATTCATCAAAGCAGAATCAGGTAAATGCAATTCTTTTCCATTCACTTTTACTACAACATTATCACTGCCTAAAACAGACAGTCCATTGTGTGTACTGACGGTAGGTGCAAAATTCAGCACTTCCATTGCACTTTTTTTATTGGAAAGTTCTGTACCTTCAACGTTCAAATTATTGCCTGTTGCCGTAAATTCAACACTTTTTTTTGCAATGATTACCACTTCATCGAGTGATTCTATCGGTTTTAGTTCAATATTGTTGATTGTATAATCGTTTGATAAATTGATTTCCAATTCATAAGGTTTAAAATTTGGGTCTTCAATATTTAAGAGGTAAACCCCATTATTTATATTCTTAAAATGAAAAACACCCAGACTATCTGTTTGCGTATAGGCGAGGATTTTATCTTGCATTAATAGTTTAACATATATTTCATTCACAGCTTTTTTAGTGTCAAAATTGACAATGTTTCCATTGATGCTATTTTGGGAAAAAGAAAAAAGTGGAAGAAATACCGCAATAAAGATTATAAGTATTTTTTTCATTTGTAACTTGGTTTTGTCTTTTTTTGGTTTCATACAACGGTTTGAGGTTTGGTGTAATGGAGGATTTCAAAGCAATAAACTGCCGACCAACACTGAACTTGATACAAAGTGCAATATTTCATTAATGCACTTAATCCGTTTTTTTTAAATGCTTGTTGACGGTTAGTCATTTGTCCTGCTTTGTATTAACAATACGAAGATAGATAAAGTTTTTGGAAAATACAACTAAACTTTATAAGAGATGATAGGCTCTAATTAGGAGTAAGAGAATCAAATCCAAGATGCAAAGCGAGAATGATAACCATTTCTGAATGGAAAAAGCTAAGAACAACGAAGCTCTAATTTGGGACAGATGAAGTTGTAGTAGTGAGCCTATCCAAGAGAGTAGGAGTAATGCCACTATGAGCAAAGGGCTTTACAGAATGAGAATAGGCAAGGAATTACAAGTTCAAAAGACGATGATTTTGCTTCTCTGACACAATCCAAAAGGCTTGTACTGTAAAGAGTTGTATGAAAATAGAGTTTCATTTAAGGTTCTGTAAGAGGTCTATGGATGAAATGTCCATAAGCGCATAAGTGCACACCAACCACAATGTTTATTTGGACATTCCATGTGACCATAAAAAAAACAACTGCGAACCTGTCACGTCTTTAACGTGAGCAATCAATGAACTCCGCTAAAAATAATAATAACAAAGTGAATTAAACAATTATAAACACATGAAAAGACCATAAGATAAGCATCATACCAACCGAAATGTTTATTAAGGACATTCCTATCCTGAGCTTGTCGAAGGGTGACCATAAAAAACAAAAAATTTAAAAATATGAAATGAATCTTTCCCTTTTCGATCACCTTTTGTAAAACTGTTTAAGTAATAGTTACAACTACAACCAAAAAATCTTTTTGAATTGAAGAAATAAAAATTTTCAATTGTCATTTTTTTTTCTAAATTTGCAAAGTAACTAAACTAAACTTTTTAAATTATGAATTTTTTATATTTAATAGGAATTGTAGCTTTAATTGTAGTATTCTATTTTATAGCTAAATTAATTGTAAATTATGTTCCGAGAAAATTTTTCTCACTCATTTCAATAGTATTGGTATTAATTTCAGCTTTTTTAGGATATAAAATAGTTGATAGTGTGATGGGTGATATTAAATTTAACAAAGAAAAAGTGATTCGATATCAAAATGCAATTAATGGCTTAAAATTAATAAGAGATGCAGAAGTAGCTTATAAGCAAGGTACGGGAGATTATACACCTGATTATAATAAATTAATAAATTTTATTGAAACCGGTAAAATTCCAATCATTACTGTGTCTGAAAGGGTAAGGCAAGTTATGGACAGAGGGGTAATGCGTGATCAAGAATATAAAGTTACGGATACTGTTGGTTATAAAGCTTTAATTGAGGACTTTAAAGATAAAGATTTTAAAAATATGATGTACGTTCCAGGCACTAAAGTAAAGTATGACTTAAAAACAGGATATGTTGAAAAAGGAACAACCAACAAATACAAAGCTCCCGTTTTTGAAGCTAAAATTTCAAAATCAGCCGTATTAGAAGGTATGAGAAATGATATGATTAAAAATGAGTTACAAATTTCCGGTATAGATGAAATAAATGGAGCAGATATAATTGTTGGAACCTTAGAAGATGTAAAAGAGACAGGAAACTGGCCCCCACAATATGATAGTAGAAAGGATACAGACGGAGAATAGTTTAGCGAATTTTTCCAATTTTGCGAAAAGTCACTTATCCATCCAAGTTAGCTTGGATGGTTTTGCTTATTGTATATTTGAAAAAGATTTGGTAGACGTGGTTAAGCTCAAAAAATTTGAATTTACAGAAAGAGCAAAAAACCAAAACCAATTACTCAATTTTGTTAAAGAAATATTTGAAAAGGAATACTTGCTTTCTGAAAAATTTGGAACAGTTAATATTAGCTACCAAAATAACTTATCTGTTTTAGTTCCTGAAAAATTTTTTGATCTTAATTATTTGGAAGATTACTTGAAGTATTCTATAAAAATATTAGAAACTGATCACGTTGCATTTGACGCAATTGAAAGTGCCAAGTCTAAAAATGTTTACATTCCTTTCGATTCAGTTGATCAATATTTAAAAGGCAAATATTCAAATTTAGAAACATACCATTCTTCAAGTATATTGATTAATTCTCTATTGAAATATTTTAAAAATTCAATTGGGAATCAATTATTTGTCAATGTTTCAAGACATAATATAGAAATTGTACACTTGATAAATTCTCAATTGAATTTATACAATAGTTTTCTTTTTTACACCAAAGAAGACTTTATTTACTATTTGCTATTTACAATGGAACAATTGGGGTTAAATCCAGAGAAACAAATAGTTACATTTATTGGTGATGTTGAGAAAGATTCTTCCCTCTATAATATTGCTTATAAGTATATTCGATATGTTAATTTTATAGAAGTAAATAATTTTAGTCTATCCGATGCTTTTTATGAAATGAATCCCCATATTCAAAAACATAACTTTTTTGAGTTGTTGAACCAATTTTAATGCGCATTATTTCCGGAAAATATAAAGGAAAACGCATTGATGCACCTAAAAATTTACCTGTACGCCCCACCGCAGATAGACAAAAAGAAGCCCTTTTCAATGTTTTAGCAAATTACTACAACTTTGATAACATCAAGGTTTTGGATTTGTTTTCAGGAACTGGTAATATTGCTTATGAATTTGCTTCACGAGGTAGCTTAGATATAACAGCCGTAGACGAAAATGTTAATTGTATCCGATTTGTTACCGAAACTTCAAATCATTTAGATTTGAATATCATTTCTATTAAAAGTGATGTTTTTCACTTTTTGCAAAAAACTGCTGAAACTTTTGATTTGGTATTTGCTGACCCACCTTACGCTTTAAATCAAGAATTATTTGAAAAAATAGTACACCTTGTTTTTGAAAAAAACCTACTTACTTCTGACGGAATGTTAGTCATTGAGCACTCAAAAGCAACAATATTACACACTTCGCCCCATTTCAAATTCGGAAGACAATACGGTGATAGCTTTTTTAGTTTTTTTGAGAAGAATTCAGATATAGAATAAATCGAATTTATAAAGAAACTTCTTTCGGATAACTCACAAAATATTTTACCACCGGTTCGGTGAAATGCACGGAGTTAAAATGACTGTCTACTTCCAACCATTCTTTGACCGTACCGTCTTTTAATAGAATGTTTATAGGACCATATTTGGCATTGTAAGTTCTATTTTTTATTTTTCCTTGAAAGAAAAAATATTCTAAATTACTCTCATCTATATTAAACAATCGCATAGTTTCAGTTTGTAATTTTCGGATAAATTCAGATTCAAATTTATTTTCGGAAATTTCAATTCTGGGTAATTTCCTATCTAAAATAGATTTTGAAAGTTTAGATAAAACCAAATCACTATGGCGTTGCCATTGCTTCAAGGCATTCCAAACATCATAATCGTCTAAAGCAATGAAATTTTTTAGAATCTCATCTTTGTCGGCGCTTGCATTTTTTAAAAAGAAATTGAAAGCAACGTTATGTTGCACAATTTCACCAAAAGCAGCTAATTCTCTCGCTCTTCTCAATGTCTTTAGTAAAACCTGTTCCGCTATTAAGCCTGTTTTGTGCAGATATACTTGCCAATACATAAAACGGCGAGACAACAAGAATTTTTCAATAGAATAAATTCCCTTTTCTTCTATGACTAATTCGTCATTTTTTACATTGAGCATCGCGATGAGCCTTTCGGAATTGATGCTACCTTCCACCACACCCGTGTAGAAACTGTCGCGTTTGAGATAATCTAATCTGTCCATATCCAATTGACTGGAAATCAATTGATACATAAATTTTCTATCGTATTCATTTTTGAAAATTTGAATCGCTAAACTCAATTTTCCTTCAAATTCATCATTGAGTTTTTGCATCAGTAGTAAAGACAAATCTTCGTGCGAATAGGCTTCGGTAAAAAAACCTTCTAAAGCGTGCGAAAAGGGACCGTGTCCTACATCGTGCAACAAAATGGCAATATACAAAGCTTGTTCTTCATTTTCACTGATTTTCACTCCTTTAGAATGTAAGACCGAAACCGCTTTTTGCATCAAGTGCATACAGCCCAATGCGTGATGAAATCGGGTGTGATGTGCGCCCGGATATACATAACTCGATAATCCCATCTGTTGTATCCTTCGCAATCTTTGAAAATATGGATGCTCAATTAAGTCGAAGATTAAACCATCGGGAATGGTGATAAATCCGTAAATTGGGTCGTTAAAAATCTTTAGTTTGTTGGTGGTTATTTGCACGAAATAAGTTATTTGAAGTGCAAAAATAGGATATTATTATTTTAGGTAAGAGATGTTATCGCTATTTTATAACATTTTTTTATCAATTTTTGATAAATAAAACTCGTATTTTTACGTTCATTAAAAAATGACAATTACAATCGACAAAATATGATTAAAATTAACATTCTTTGGGTAGATGACGAAATAGATTTATTAAAACCCCATATCCTTTTTTTAGAAAATAAAAATTATTCGGTAACGCCTTGCACCAATGGCGTGGATGCTCTTGAGAGCATAAAAAATAATAATTTTGACATCGTATTTTTAGATGAAAATATGCCCGGTTTGAGCGGATTGGAGACGCTTTCTGAATTAAAGTTGATGAAACCCAATCTACCGGTAATTATGATTACCAAAAGCGAGGAAGAGAATTTGATGGAAGAAGCTATAGGAAATCAAATTGCCGATTATTTAATCAAACCTTTGAATCCCAATCAAATACTATTAAGTTTGAAGAAGAATTTGGATCATTCCAGATTGGTGTCGGAACAAACTACTTCTAATTATCAACAAGAATTTAGAAAAATCGCAATGGATCTAGCTATAGTAAATTCCATTGAAGATTGGATATCTATTTACAAAAAATTGATATACTGGGAATTGAAATTGGAAAACTCTAACGAACCGGCGATGACTTCCATATTGGAAAGTCAAAAAATGGAAGCCAATTCCCTGTTTTTTAAATTTATCAAAAAGAATTATAAGGATATATTAAATAGGCAGGATTTAATTTTTTCGCATACTTTGTTTAAAAAAATTGTTGCACCTATAGTCAAAGAAAAACCGACCTTATGGGTGGTAGTGGATAACTTAAGGTATGACCAGTTTAGAGTAATAGAGCCCGTTATCAATCAATTTTATAAAAAAACTTCAGAAACGGATTATTTAGGCATTTTGCCAACGGCTACTCAATACGCCAGAAATGCAATTTTTAGTGGGATGATGCCCTTAGAAATGGAGCAACACTATCCGCAATATTGGAAAAATGATGTAGATGAAGGTGGAAAAAATTTATACGAAAATGAATTTTTAACGGAACAAATTAAAAGATTTAGACTGCCCATAAAACACGAATATTTTAAAATAACCAATTTAGAAAACGGAAAAAAATTAGTCGATAATTTTCAATCTATCAAACAAAATGACCTAACCGCTGTGGTCATTAATTTTGTAGATATGTTAAGTCACGCCAGAACAGAAACCGAAATCATTAAGGAATTAGTCAATGATGACAAATCCTATCGTTCGCTTACGATGAGTTGGTTTCAAAATTCACCCTTGTTAGAAATGATTAAAAAAGCCCAAATAATGGGATTACAATTGGTTTTAACAACTGATCACGGTACGATAAATACCAAAAACCCGACTAAAATAATTGGTACAAAGGAAATCAGCTCCAATTTGAGATACAAAACCGGAAGAAGTTTAAGTTACGAAGAAAAAGATGTATACGCCGTGCATAATCCAAAAGAAATACATTTACCCCAAAGTGCTATTAATGCATCTTATGTGTTTGCTAAGGAGGATTTATTTTTTGCTTATCCTAACAATTACAATCACTATGTGAAATATTACAAAAACACCTATCAGCACGGTGGAATTTCGTTAGAAGAGATGATTATTCCTTGTATAGTGTACGAACCGAGATAAAATACAGCCCCGCCCTTTAGGGCGGGGTAATTTTTTTTATTCTTTTACTTTGATTAAATATTTCTTTCTCAATTTATTTTCTAAAGAAGTATTTCGCAACCAAGGATTGTAATATTTTAAGTCTTTATAAGTCATATCAAATTTTTCAGCAAAGGCGGTAAGATTGGTTATCGTGGTATCTACCGATACTAAACTGGTTTTTTCAGGTTGATACAAATCTTCTTTTTCTATGATATATCCATATTTATCAGGGTTTTGCATAATTTCTTTTACGGCTACAATTCTTGGAACATAGCGTGCGGTTTCATCTTGTAATAATAAATTGTAATAATTATCCACTTTTTGTTGCGCCATTCTGTCGGTTATGTTTTTATTGCCGGAATTGTAAGCAGCAGCCGCCAAAGACCAACTTCCTAATTTTTCTTTTGCATTTTTCAGGTATCTACAAGCCATTTCGGTGGCTTTTTCTACGTGATAGCGTTCGTCTACGTTATCATTAACTTCCATACCGTATTCTTTGGCTGTGGTAGGCATAAATTGCCAAAAGCCTTTAGCACCGGCAGTAGAAGTGGCGTTAGTCAAACCGCTTTCTATAACGGCAAGGTATTTAAAATCATCGGGAATGCCATTTTTTTCTAAAATAGGTTCGATAATTGGAAAATATTTGCCGGCTCGCTTTAAATACAATAACATATTGGATTGCCAATAGGTGTTTACTAATAATTCTCTATCTATTCTTTCATAAACTTCTTGGTCATCTAAAGGCGCTTTTTCACCTGCAAAACTCATTTCTCTGGGTAATTTCAATGCTTTTATTTGATAGTATTCCGATGTTTTTATTTCTTCATTATATTTAGCAATACTGTCCTTTACAGAAAAAGTCATTACCAAAGCAAGAATTACAATACCAAAAATGCCAAAAGTTCTAATTGTTTTATTCATAATAAATTAATATAAAGCGCTAAATTATAAAAAAATACAATATGTATTCTAATTCAATGGATTTTAACAAATTATATTTCTTTTATGTAAAAAATTGGAGTTCTATGATACTAAATACCCTAAATACTTACGATAATATCCTTATCTTTACATTAAATTTAATGCTAATATTTCTATACTCTTTTTATAGATGAATTACCTTGCGCACCTATATTTATCGGGCGAAAATCCTGAAATACGCTTCGGCAATTTTATTGGAGATGCCATCAAGAGAAACCAATTTTTACAATTGCCTGAAAATATCAGCGCAGGTGTATTATTACACAGAAAAATGACACATTTACAGATCAACATATTTTAATTAAAAACGCTAAAAAGTACATTTCAAGTGAATTTAGCCCTTATAAAGGAGTATTAATTGATGTGTTTTTGGATCATTTTTTGAGTAAAAACTGGGAAAAATATCAATCGGAACCATTGAAAAACTTTTTGGACAAGGTAAAATCAGAATTTGAAACATATAAAATTTTTCTTCCCATTGAAAAATTAGGATATTACGAAAGGTTCCTTCAAAAATCGTATTTATATGAATATCAAACCTATGAAGGCATTGAAAAGACTTTATTGGGTTTAGAAAAAAGAATTGGATACAAAGTTCCATTAGCAAAAGCAATAGAAGATTTAAAATCAAATACTGAAGAATTAGAAAAAATATTTTTTGTATTTTTGGATGAAATACAAGCGCATATTAACAATCAAACTAATTAACTCAAGTTATGTCTTTACTAAATTTAAAAAAATCAATTCTCTTAGTTAGTATTTCACTATACGGCTTTCTCGTATACAGTCAAACGCAACCCCAAAGAAATGAAGGGGTTATAGCGGATAAAGCAATGGTAGTAAGCGCAAGAGTCGAAGCATCTCAAATAGGAACAAACATTATGAAGCAAGGGGGAAATGCTTTTGATGCTATGGTAGCTACGGAATTGGCTTTGGCGGTATGTTATCCTTTTGCAGGAAATATCGGAGGAGGTGGCTTTATGGTATTTAGATTAAAGGATGGCGTAAAGGGGTCGTTAGATTATCGCGAGAAGGCTCCTTTGGCAGCGTATAGGGATATGTATTTGGATGCTGATCAAAACGTAATTCCCGACAAGAGTTTGTTGGGCGCAAATGCAGTGGGTGTTCCGGGAACCATAGCCGGAATATTTGAAGTGTATGAAAAATTTGGCTCATTGCCTTTTGCTACCTTAATTCAACCGGCTATTGATTTAGCTCGTAAAGGCTACATTTTAACTGAAAATGATATAAAAAGTTTTAACTGGAACCGTGAAAAATTTAGAAAAGCTAATGATTATACCATTCCTTTTGACGCAGAGCTTAAAGCAGGTGATACTTTAAAGTTACCTGAAATGGCTTCGACTTTAGAAAGAATTCGCGACAAGGGAAGAAGTGAATTTTACGGAGGAATGACCGGGAAATTGATGCTAGATTACCTACAAAAATTAGGTGGCATTATGACTATAGCTGATTTAGAAAAATACAAAGCAGTGTGGCGAGAACCTATCACCTTTTCCTATAAAAATTTCCAAATTACTTCTATGAATTTACCTTCGAGTGGTGGCATTTGTATGGGGCAAATAATGAAAAGCATTGAGCCTTATAAAATTCAAAAATACAAACCTAATTCACAGAAATACATTCAGTTAATTGTAGAAGCTGAGCGTAGAGCTTATGCAGACAGAGCGTATTTTTTGGGGGATGCTGATTTTGTTAATGTTCCCGTAAATAAGCTAATCGATAAAAATTACTTAAAGCAAAGAATGTCTGATTTCAGTTGGAAAAAAGCAACGCTTTCATCGGCTGTTTCTCACGGCAATGTAGAGATCGTAGAAAGTAATGAAACCACGCACTATTCTATAATTGATCCTTTCGGAAATGCAGTTTCGGTTACCACTACGCTCAACGGAGCTTATGGTTCAAAAGTCTATGTGCCGGAAGCGGGCTTTTTCCTAAATAACGAAATGGATGATTTCAGCATCAAACCGGGAACACCCAATTTGTTTGGTTTGGTGGGTGCCGAAGCTAATGCTGTTGCTCCCGAAAAAAGAATGTTGAGTAGTATGTCGCCAACCATAGTTGAAGAAAACGGTAAACTAAAAATGGTTTTAGGTTCACCGGGAGGTTCAACCATTATAACGTCGGTATTGCAAAACATTATAAATGTGATTGAATATAATATGACGATGCAAGAGAGTGTAAACCAACCCAGATTTCACCATCAATGGTTGCCGGATGAAGTAACTTTGGAACCCAACGTGTTTGATGATAAATCAGTGAGTAAATTAAAGAAAAAAGGGTATAAAATCAGTGAAAAACAATCGGTTATCTTAGGGAAAGTAGATGCCATACTCGTCAAAAAAGACGGTAAATTAGAAGGCGGGGCTGATCCGCGTGGTAACGATGCCGCTGTAGGGTTTTAAAAACTCCTATTCGTGATGATAGGGCTCATTGCCCAGAATTGTATAGGCTCTATACAGTTGTTCTATAAAAAACAAACGCACCATTTGGTGTGAAAAGGTCATTTTGCTCAAACTTATTTTTTGTTGAGCGCGTTGAGCTACTTTTTCGGAAAATCCATAAGGACCACCGATGACAAAAACTAATGTTTTCAGTCCGGAGAGCATTTTTTTGGCAATGAAATCCGAAAATTGCAAAGAAGTAAATTCTTTACCTTTTTCATCTAATAAAACTACAAAATCAGCTTCTTGAAATGATTTTAGTAAAAGTTCTCCTTCGGCTGTTTTCTGTTGTTCAATGCTTAATACCTTTCTGTTTTTCAAGTCATTGAGTATTAAATTTTCAAATTTAATGTAATAAGAAACCCTTTTTTGATATTCTTCTATCAAAATCGCCAATTCTTTTTGGTCGGTTTTGCCTATGCTTATCAGTTTTATATTCAATGTTTTGGTTTTTAAAATTATAGGAATTTAAATTTAATTCTTTTGTAAAATTAAGGTTTTTTTTACTAACGAGAATTAATCTATTTTTGCAAAAATTAATTTTACGATGACTGCTCAAATTCTTTACTATATTATTCTCGTCTTATTAGTACTTCAATTCCTATGGGATTGGTACTTAGATGCGCTGAATGCCAAACATTTTAACGATCCGATTCCCAAAGATTTAGAAGGTGTTTTTGATGAAACCGAATACCTAAAATCTCAAGAATATAAAAAAGAAAGTTATCGTTTTTCTCAATGGCACGAAAGTTTCAATTTTGGATTGATGTTTCTCTTTTTGATTTTGGGTGGCTTTGCCTTCTTAGACGGATTTTCACGACAATTGTCAGACAATCCCATTATAATCAGTATGTTGTTCATCGGAATTTTAGTTTTAAGCAGTTCAATTATTCAAATTCCTTTTTCGTATTACGATACTTTTAAAATTGAAGAGAAATTTGGTTTTAATAAATCTACCAAAAAACTATTTTGGATGGATCAAATGAAAAGCGTCTTGATGACTATAGTACTAGGGGGCATTATTTTATGGTTGATTTTGTGGTTTTACAATAAAGTAGGAGCCGATTTTTGTTGGTACACTTGGATTTTAATCACGGTATTCACTTTATTTATGACTTTGTTTTATTCCAATATCATTGTCCCTTTATTTAACAAACAAACTCCTTTGGCAGCAGGAGATTTAAAAAATGCTATCAACGATTTTGCTCAAAAGGCAGGCTTCAAATTGAACAATATCTATGTAATTGACGGAAGCAAGCGCTCTACCAAAGCAAATGCTTATTTTACCGGATTTGGGCCCAAAAAGAGAATTGTACTCTATGATACTTTGGTCAACGATTTAACCCACGAAGAAATTGTTGCCGTTCTGGCGCACGAGATAGGACACTATCAGAAAAAGCACGTGTTATACAACTTGATTTTAAATATTTTATTAACAGGATTAACCCTTTTTATATTAGGTTATTTTGTTAATAATCCATTGCTTTCCAATGCGTTGGGGGTGAAAGAAGCCTCCTTTCACATCGGCATCATCGCTTTTGGAATTCTGTATGCGCCTATTTCTGAAATTACCGGACTTTTGATGAACGTGTTATCGAGAAAATTTGAATATCAAGCGGATCATTATGCCAAAGTAAACTTTGGGGCTGCTCCTTTGGTGTCAGCACTTAAAAAACTAACTAATAAGTCTTTGAGTAATCTTACACCACATCCTTTGTATGTATTTTGGCATTATTCACATCCTACTTTATTACAGAGAATACAAAAATTAAATAGCAAATGAAAGTAACTTTTCTCGGTACCGGAACATCGCAGGGAATTCCCGTTATTGGTTGTGATCATCCTGTTTGTCTGTCTGACGACCCCAGAGACAAGCGTTTGCGCTCTTCTGTGTTGGTTCAAGATGTTGATTTTCAAATTGTGATAGATTGTGGTCCCGATTTTAGAATGCAAATGCTTCAAGCGAATGTAAAGCATCTTGACGCTATCATTTTTACTCACGAGCATTCTGACCATACTGCAGGTTTGGATGATATCAGACAATATTCGAATAGGCAAGGAGCGCTCCCTGTTTTAGCCTTACGAAGAGTAATGAAAGATTTACACAAGCGTTTTGAATATATTTTTAACGATGAAATCGTATATGAAGGGAAGGGGAGAGCAATAGGTCATGTGATTGAAAACGAGAATTTTATTTTGAAAAATAAAACCGTTATTCCCATTCACATCATGCATGGTGATTTACCCATTTTGGGATATAGAATCGACGATTTTGCCTATCTCACCGATATTAGTTACATAGCCGAGATTGAAAAACAAAAATTATTGGGGTTGAAAATTTTAGTGGTAGATGCTTTGCGGATAGAACCACATTATACCCATTTTAATTTGGAACAAGCCTTGAATTTAATAGCTGAATTACAACCCGAAAAGGCGTTTCTTACACACGTCAGTCATCGATTGGGTTTCCATACAGAAGTACAGCAAATATTACCTAAAAATGTGTTTTTAAGTTACGATGGTTTGGTTGTTGAATTTATATAGCTTTAGCAGGTTTGCTTTATTTATTGGGCTCTTGATAAGGATACCATTTTTTTAATATTTGATACAGCGCAGAATGTAAAACAGTAGCGTGATTTTCACCAATGATAGTGAGATAGTCTACTCTGAATCTTAGTGTCTCAACACTTTTTAATTCCTTGTAAATTTCTTCGGAGTCTCTTTTAATTACATAATTTTCATTTTCGCCAACCGCAATGAAAACATTGGCTCGTGCGTCTTTTAAATTGTTAAGAAAAAATTGAAGATTTGAAATGAGATAAGAATCATCCCACCAAAGGCTAGGACTCACAATAATATAACGCGAAAAAAGGTTTGGTTTTTTTAGCAAAATTTCGGTTGCTAACAAACCACCAAGAGATTGTCCGATTAACCACTGATCATTGGTCACCCTATAGTTTGAACTAATATAGGGTTTTAATTCTGTTTCTATAAATGCAATAAATTTCTCAGAGCCACCTGTGGTAGGGAATTCTTTTTTGAGTTCTGCTTTTTCAGTTGGAAATGTAAAATCTCTTTTTCTATCTACGTTTTCTATACCTACGACAATGGCAGTAGGCATCGAAAACATCAAATTGAAAAATTGGGTTAAGCCTACAGTGTGTATAAAGTCTTCATTGGCAGATCCGTCTAAAAGATAGATGACGGGATAGTTTAAATTCGGATTATATTTATAAGGCAAATAAATATTTATGATTCTATTTTCATTTAAAACTTTGGAGTGAATGGTATGTCTTTCTCCAATGGAGTAATTCTCTTTTTGAATAATCTGAGCTTTAAGATTCAAATTAAAAAGAAAAATGATGGTTATAGTAAATAGCTTATACATATTAGAATAGTAGTTAAAAGTTCAAAATTCCTAAAATTTCTTCTTCCAAAAAAGGTCCTCCCGGATATTTTGCAGTGTAATCTAAATTCAACCATACTTGGTTGTTTTCATCTATGTGATAAAAAAGACTCTTCCCTTTGGATTCTTCCGGAAATAACTTTTTCTTAATAAGATAGTTTACAGCTTCCAAGTCCTTCTTTCTGCCTATTAAAACCTCAGGATACATGTGCCCTGTGGTGTGAATAATTCTTGCTTGACCGCCAATGGCTTTAATTGCGGCAACCATTAAAATGCTGTGATCATCACAATCACCGGACAGGTGCTCTATGGATTCACTTGCCTTTGCATAATATTCTCGCGATTTGGGGTCATTCACATAATTCCAATTGGAATTAATCTCTTTAAATAAAGCAAAACTTTGTATCAAGGTTCTGTAGTCACTATTTGGGGCAAATTCACTGAAATGTTTTGCAGTACTTTTTAATGCGAAATTCCTCACATTTTCATTTTCATATTCTACCGCTTTCTCCATTTCGCTTTGCTTCTGAAACGGAATTATCTTTGAGATGATAATTTCTTTTGCTTCAGGGTTTTCTCGTAACATCAAAAGTAATGCCGTGTAATCTTCATATAGATTTTTAAATCCATATTGATGTAGGACACTCCCAATAGTCAAAATTACTATAACCACTACAAATATATTGTAAATAAACCTTTTAAAACTTAAAAGTAAGAAATAGATGAATAAAAAGATGAATATAATAAGTGCTACATCTACAATTTTTGATGAAATATTAATTTCAGGAATCAAATTGTGAAGCACTATAAAAATTGGAATGCTAAACAAAACACTTAATAATAGCAATAAAAAACGATGAGAAGGTTTTGAATTAGGATATTTGAGAATCAAATTACTGTCAGTTTTCAAATTCAGTTTGTTGGCGCAATAAGGACAAGTAACGGAATCAAAATCTTGATTTTCGATACTAAATTGATTATGGCAATGCGAACATTGAATCGTGATTTGATTTTTTTTAGACATGAGCTAAATAAAAATTGATTGCTTTAAGTATTTCGTCATCTGTAACTTTGACGTCCCAAATCGGTCTTCCTATTTTTTCTAATAATACAAAGTTGATTTGCCCGTTTTGATTTTTTTTATCGTGTTTTAGGTTTTCAAAAATTTGAACAATATCATTTTGGTTTAATGAAATCTTAGGATAATGCTGTATGAAAAAATGCGTAATTTCATCTAAATACGCTTTTGGAAAATCAAGTTTAAGGAATGAAAGATAAGTAGCCATAATTGTGCCAATGGCGATGGCTTCTCCGTGTAGCAGTTGTTCTTCTGCCGATTTTGATAAAAATAAGGTTTCAATGGCATGACCTAAGGTGTGACCATAGTTCAAGGTTTTGCGTAACCCATTTTCATTTGGATCCTGTAAAATAATATTTTGTTTCACTTTTGCAGCTGCGTAAATGACCTCATTTTGAATCTGTGACGGGTTTGATTCTTTTATCAATCTCCAGTCAGGAATATCAGCAATCAAGCTATACTTATACACTTCAGCCATTCCTGATCTGATTTCTCTTTCAGGTAATGTTTTTAGAAATGAAGGTTCAATTAATACCATTTCAGGAGAACTAATGATTCCAATTTGATTTTTCAATCCGTTGAGGTCTACACCTGTTTTTCCTCCGATAGCTGCATCTACCATTCCAAGTAAAGTGGTTGGAATGTTAATGAATCTTATCCCTCTTTTGAAAGTCAAGGCTACAAAACCACCTAAATCCGTAACTACCCCTCCTCCTAAATTAATAAATACACTTTTTCGGTCTGCTCCCAAATCAGTAAGTTCTTGCCAAAGTGTTTGAACTGTATCAATGGTTTTGTTTTTTTCACCCGATTTTATTTCTAATACAATAAAATCTTTTTGAAAATGGTTTTTTAATATGGGCAAACAATATTTTTTAGTTTGATCATCAACTAATATAAATATTTTTGAATGAGCATTTTGATTCAAAAAGTCACTCAAATTTGCATAGACATTGCTGTCAAATATCAATTTACATGGGTTTGTATTCATTATATTATTCTAAATATTTGCGCAAAATAAGATAAAAATCATAATTTTTTACAACTTTATATGATTAAATTTGTTGAATTTTTAAAATTAACGTTGGTTAAAAACCGAAATTCAACAAATTTATTCTAAATAACTCAAAATAAGTATTGTCATGTACGAAATTTTTCAAAATACAGAAGTAGCATTTGCTGTAAAAACAGATGGTGAAATAGAGCGCGCGTATTATTTATTTAAAATAATCCAAAGTGAACCGATGGTGAAGATAGGTTCAAAAATAACCCAATTTGCCTTAAAAGCCCATTTACCGGTAGAAGGATTGATAAGAACTACCGTTTTTAATCATTTTTGTGGTGGGGTGAGTATTGAAGATTGCATGCCGGTTGCGGAAAAAATGTACAGCAAAAATGTCTATGCAATTTTAGATTATTCTGCAGAAGGGAAAGAAGAAGAAAGCGCCTTTGACAAAGCGGTTGATATCACGTTAGAAGTCATTGCAAAAGCAAAAGATAAAGTAAATTTACCTTTTGCTGTTTTTAAACCCACCGGTATAGGTAGAATGGAATTGTATGAAAAAATAACCGAAGGTACTGTTTTGACTACTGAAGAAAATGCAGAATGGCAAAGAGTTTTGGCTCGCTATAACAAAGTTGCTCAAGCAGCTTATGATTTTGATGTCCCTTTGTTAATAGATGCCGAAGATTTTAGCATGCAGAAAGCGGCTGATAACGCTGTGGAAGCTTTGATGGAAAAATACAACAAAGAAAAAGTAATTGTATTTGGTACTTTGCAATTATACAGAAAAGACCGATTAGATTATATAAAAGCCTTGCACCAAAGAGCAATAGAAAAAGGCTTTCACGTGGGAATGAAATTAGTCCGCGGTGCTTATATGGAAAAAGAAAGAGAAAGAGCTGAAAAAATGGGTTATCCTGATCCTATTTGCGATACGAAGGAAGCTACCGATAAAATGTATAATGAGGTAATGAAATTCATGTTTGATAACATCGACCGAATGGCAATTTATGTTGGAACACACAATGAGGAAAGTTCCTATATTTTTAAAGAACTCATTGACCAATCCGGTTTAGAAAAAAATGATAAGAGACTTTGGTTTGGACAACTTTTTGGAATGAGCGACCATATCACGTACAATTTAGGAAAATTAGGATACAATGTGTCTAAATATTTGCCATTCGGTCCCGTACGCGATGTAATGCCTTATTTGATAAGGAGAGCTGATGAAAATACATCCGTAGGCGATCAAACCAACCGTGAGTTAGAACTCTTAATCAAAGAGAAAAAAAGGAGAGGAATATAAAGAATTTTCTAAAAAAACAGTCCTTTATAAACAATACTTACCCAACTCGGATAATCATTCGAGTAGGGTAAGTGTTGATGTGATATTAATGCTTATTGGTTCTTTTTCTTACCACCCATCATAAAAATAACTAACGCTACGACAAGTCCTAAAAAAACGGCAAACATAATTATAGCTTGTAAAACTCCGTTGCCCCAACCTACTAGTGAAATAAAATTTGAGATCATAATTTTGATTAGTTTAGTTCATTAATGCGAAATTAATAATTATTTAATAAAAAAGTATGATAATTATCATTTAAAAGATTTATAATAAAAATTTACTTTAAAAATCTATTGTTGTCAAAATTTCATATTAATAATTAGGATTTTGATAGATAAATAGACTATTTTTAGAAATCACTTATATTCACTGGTAAAATGTAATTTAACCGTAGGATATTTCTGTTGACTCATTTGTATAGAAAAAGCAGAATCGGCTAAAAATACTAATTGCCCTTGTTTATCTCTGGCTAAATAACGTTGTTTGATTCTTAGAAACTCTTTGTATTCTTCATTATTAACATCTTCGGGATCAATCCAACAGGCTTTGTGAACGCTAATGTTTTCATAAGTACATTTGGCTCCATATTCGTGTTCCAATCGGTATTGAATGACCTCATATTGCAATGCTCCCACCGTTCCAATAATTTTTCTTCCGTTGGCTTCCATGGTAAACAATTGAGCTACCCCTTCGTCCATCAGTTGGTCAACACCTTTTGCCATTTGTTTGGCTTTCATTGGATCAGCATTGTTTATATAACGAAAATGTTCTGGAGAAAAATTAGGAATGCCCTTGAAGTTCATTATTTCGCCTTCGGTGAGTGTATCGCCTATTTTAAAATTTCCGGTATCAGGAAGTCCTACAATATCGCCGGGAAATGATTCATCAATAATTTCTTTTTTTTCCGCAAAAAAGGTATTAGGGCTCGAA
Organism: Polaribacter sp.; assembly: GCA_020740485.1. Lineage (GTDB taxonomy): Bacteria > Bacteroidota > Bacteroidia > Flavobacteriales > Flavobacteriaceae. The sequence goes on from DYMN01000001.1 coordinate 179,902, forward strand.
AATTTGAAGTTTTTTCCTGATCTCACGTGTAAATAAGGTGTATTCCTGGTAAATACCCCTGAGACTATTTTAACAAAAGCCAGGCGATTTCTGTGGTTGGGATCCATGTTGGCATGAATTTTAAACACAAATCCGCTTACGTTGTTCTCATCGGGTTTTACTAACCGCGTGTCACTCATTTTTGGTAAAGGAGTAGGAGCTATATCTATAAAACAATCTAACAATTCCTTGACCCCGAAATTATTGAGGGCAGAACCAAAAAAAACAGGTTGTAATTTTCCGGATAAATATTCGTCTCTGTCAAAAGTCGGATAAATTTCAGTGACTAATTCCATTTCATCACGTAATAATTGAGCTGATTTTTCCCCAATCATTTTTTCTAATTCAGGGCTGCTGATATCATCAAACTCAATTCCTTTTGAAATTTTCTGCTTGTTCTCACCGGAATATAAATTGAGTTTTTGTTCCCAAATATTGTAAATCCCTTTGAATTCATAGCCCATGCCTATTGGAAAACTCAATGGGGTAATTCTTAATCCTAATTTTTGTTCTACTTCATCTAACAAATCAAAAGCATCTTTTCCTTCTCGGTCCAATTTGTTGATAAACACAATAATGGGAATTTGACGCATTCTGCAGACCTCAACTAATTTTTCGGTTTGCTCTTCAACCCCTTTTGCTACGTCAATCACCACAATTACACTGTCCACAGCGGTTAGCGTTCTGAAGGTGTCTTCCGCAAAATCTTTGTGACCGGGTGTATCTAATATATTGATTTTTTTTCCTAAATACTCAAAAGCCAAGACCGATGTGGCTACAGAAATTCCTCTTTGTCGCTCTATTTCCATAAAGTCGGAAGTGGCTCCTTTTTTAATTTTATTACTTTTTACAGCTCCCGCTTCTTGAATGGCTCCCCCAAACAGTAATAATTTTTCGGTTAAGGTTGTTTTTCCAGCATCTGGATGCGATATGATTCCAAAAGTTCTTCTGCGTGCTATTTCCGATTGTAGTGACATTGAAATGTTTTTTTTAAGTTTGCAAAAATACATTTTTTAGTTCAATGTATATTGTGTACCGTTTTTTGTAGATTTGCGTTTTTAATAATTTAATGAATGGATAAAGATTATGTTATATTAGTCAATGAAAATGACGAACCGCAAGGGTTGATGGAAAAAATAGAAGCACACAAAAAAGCCTTGTTGCACAGAGCTTTTTCCGTCTTTATTTTCAATGCTAAAAATGAGTTGATGTTACAACAAAGAGCTATAAATAAATACCATTCACCTTTACTTTGGACCAATACCTGTTGCAGTCATCAAAAACAAAACGAAAACAATATAGAAGCGGGAAAAAGACGCTTGAAAGAAGAAATGGGGTTTGAATGTGACTTAGAAGAAAAATTTTCATTCATTTATAAAGCCCCTTTCGATAACGGACTTACGGAACATGAACTAGATCACGTGATGGTAGGTTTTTACAATGAAAATCCTCAGATAAACAAAGTAGAAGTGGAAAGTTTTAAATGGTGTTCATTGAATGATATTCAATTAGATATGCAAGAACATCCGGAGAAATACACCGCATGGTTTAAAAAAATATTTAACGAATTTTTAAATAGATTGTAAACATGTTAGTAGAAAATACACCAATCGAAGGGCTTAAAATTATTACGCCAAAAGTATTTGGAGATGCACGCGGTTATTTTATGGAATCGTACAATCACGATAGATGGTTTCAGGTTTTGAATGTACATTTCATACAAGACAACGAATCAAAATCGAGTAAAAATGTATTGCGTGGATTACATTTTCAAGTGCCTCCTTTTGCACAAGATAAATTAGTCAGAGTAATTTCAGGTTCCGTATTGGATGTAGCTGTAGATTTGAGAAAAGAATCGAAAACTTATGGTCAGCACTACAAAATTTTACTTTCCAACGAAAACAAAAAACAATTTTTTATTCCGGCGGGCTTTGCTCACGGATTTTTAGCTTTAGAAGATGATACTATTTTTTCCTACAAGTGTTCCAATTATTATCATCCGAGTAGTGAAGGAATATTACTTTGGAATGATATTGATTTAAAAATAGATTGGGGTAATATTGATTTTTTAATCAGTGAAAGAGACCAAAATGGACTGAATTTTAAGGGTTTTAATTCTCCTTTTTAGGTTTGAAATACTTTACTATTGTTTCTATAAAGCTCAATAAGGACATTTAAAATGACTTGCTAATAAAGAATTAAAAAAAACCGCGTTTGCGCGCGGTTTTTTATCAGTTTATGAGGTTTTTTTAGCTGTTTAACATTACCGGCATCACCAACATTAATATATCTTCTCCTTCTTCTTTTCCGTCTAATGGCGTTAATATTCCTGCTCTGCTGGGCACTGACATCTCAATAAGAATATCTTCTGAACTCAAATTACTCAACATTTCAATTAAGAACTTTGAATTAAAACCGATTTGCATGTCATCTCCTTCAAACTGACAAGTAAGACGCTCATCTGCTTTATTTGAAAAATCAAGATCTTCCGCAGAGATGTTCAATTCTGTTCCTGCCATTTTCAATCTGATTTGATGTGTTGACTTGCTAGAAAAAATAGCAGCTCTTCTCACAGAATTTAAGAAAGCAGTTCGATTAACCATTAACTTATTAGGATTTTCTTTAGGAATTACGGCATCATAATTTGGATATTTTCCATCAATTAACCTGCAAGTAAGAGAAACACTGTCAAAACTGAATTTAGCATTAGTTTCATTGTATTCTATTGAAACATCACTTTCAGCACCTGATAAGATATTCTTGAGAATATTCAAAGGTTTTTTTGGCATGATAAATTCGGCTGCATCTTTTGCCTTCAAATCTTTGCGTTCATATTTGACCAATTTATGTGCATCAGTAGCTACAAAGGTCAATTCATCTGAATTGAATTGGAAAAACACACCATTCATCACGGGTCTCAAATCGTCATTACCGGTGGCAAAAACCGTGTAATTGATAGCCGTAGCCAGTATTTCGCAAGGAATTTGAGTTTTACTGGGAGCTTCTAAATTAACTGTTTTAGGAAATTCACTTCCGTCGTAATAGGCCATATCATATTTTCCAAAATCTGAACTAATCTCAACGGTATGATTTTCTTTAACTACAAAAGTCAAAGGTTGTTCGGGAAATGTTTTAATTGCATCTACTAATAATCTAGCATTCAAAGCTATAGATCCGGTGTATTCGGACTGAACTTCTATGGAACTACTCATTATAGTCTCAATATCAGAAGCGGTAATTTTTAACTTGTTGTTAGATAATTCAAACAAGAAATTATCTAATATTGGTAAAGTATTATTGGTATTAACGATACCAACTAATACTTGTAATTGTTTTAAGAGTTGCGAACTGGATACAATAAATTGCATGATTTTGGTTTTAGGATTGCAAATTTAATTAAAAAAATTTCATTGACAAAGATATGACTTTTTTGTTTAAAACATCTTTTTCTACAAATGAAAGATTTTTAATTTGGATTTACAGCCAAAAAAGTTACAGATTGTAATTTTGACAGAATAGAATAATCTATTTTTAAAGAATTTTGATTATTTTTAACTATATAAATTTCCTAAATGCTGAGATAATTATATTACTCCTTGTATATTGGTCATGAAGTTAAAAAATTCTATGCAAATTAGCAAACTTAATTTGTCTTTACGTCAGTGAATGTTGAGCAGTTCTCTTGGAACAACATCACAATTCCTTCAATCGGATTATCTTTTCGTTGTCATAATAAACATGCTACAATCCGACTTTACCATCCAGGAACAAAGTTGAGTCCGAATACACCACCAATTCCTTTCAGTTGTAAAGGGAAAGCATAATAAGGTTCTATAATGATTTGTCCAAATAAATTGATTCTAGTGGAAATGCCGGTACTGGTAACCCATTTTGAATCTGCAAAATTTCTATTTACTGATACATACTGATTGTATGAGTTGTAGGAATTATAAGTACCCCAAGCTTTTCCAATATCGAAAAAAAGATTTAAATCAGAAAATAAAAATCCTGACTTAATTGCAGCAAGTCTCTCCGGACCTGTAAAGGGAAACCTAAATTCAAAACTTCCCACCAACATTTTACTTCCTAACAAATCATTTGGAGACAGCACATCAGGATTTAAACTAGAAGATTTTTCAAAAGCATTGTAGGTATAACCTCTTATGATTGTTTCATATCCTAAATACAATGGGGGCAAAATGGTGTTATTAGCGCCACTTCCCAGTCTGTTATAAGACAAACCTCTAAAAGCTAAACCAATTGGTTTTATAAAAAAGTATTTTCTGGTGTCAGCTAATAATGTTGTCATATTTATTTTGCCCAGAGATTGTTGCAATTCTAATCTATAACGATATCCTTTCATAGGAGCCGACATGCCAAAACTAGAATCATCTCCTACATAAGCTATATTAAAATCTTGGATATAAAAGGAATCTCCGGCATCTAAATTTCTCTCTGGTTTATAGTCTAATAAATAATAACCTGATTGATCATAGTAATATTTGTATTTATCTAAACGAAAACTATAATAACTTGCAGAGGTTGACATTTCCATTCTTTTTACCTTTGAGAAGGGATAAAAGGTGAAAAAACTCGCTTGGTCTTGAAACATCCTGTATACATAATATGTTTTTACTATTGCTTGGTAAGTATTGTTATCTATAACTAGATCTTCATATTCTATTCCATAGTTGTAATATCTAAAGGGCACATGGCTCAATCCACCGCCCCAACCATAACGTGATTTGCTGTTCAGATAGGCAACCTGTCCTCCAAAGTCTTGGAGTTCGCCATTTAAAACTGCACCAACATACAATTGATTGTCGTTGAGCATGTCTCCAAAAAGCATATTGACGCCTCCCGCCATGCCGGTGCCATATCTTCCGGTAGAAACCCCAACTCCTCCGCTACTGATGTAGTCTAACTTGAATTTAGGTTTATAGGGTTCTTGGGTCATTTTGCCGGTTTCAGGCACAATGTTTTCATTTTCTAATAATTTATTAACAAATCCGTCTTGTAAAAACATAGAAGGTAATACGGCTGCAGCTTTATTTATTGAAGTTACAGCTACCTCTTTTGGATCTGTTATTTCATCGACATTCAATGTGTAAATATTATAATTGGAATCTTGATACAAACTATAGATAATTGCATTTGTTTGAGAAATAGAAATTGCCGGCGCATGATTTGTTATACCGCTAATTCCGGTAACAAATTGGGTGAACTGATGTATTTTCTCCTTATCCAAATCATAGGAATACAAATCTCTAAATCCCTCCCTGTCAGAAAGAAAATATATTTTATTTCCATCAGGAGCAAATAGCGGGTTCATATTATTAGAGTCTTTAAATAAAGGAAGTTTCTTTGTTTTTAAGGTTGCGTAGTCTAAAATAAAAATGGAAAAATTTTTGTTTGGTTTTGTATCATTTTCATCCAGTACATCGGAAATATAAACAATCTCACTTCCGTCAGGGGACCATTTTGGTTGCATTTGGGCAAAATAATCATGGGTTAATTGCTTAATTTCTTTTGATTTGACATCAATTGTATATAAATCGCTTTGACCATTAACCAATCCGGTAAAAACGATTTTACTTCCATTAGGAGACCAGTCTAAGTTATCAAAGGCTGGAATTTCATCAATAAAAAATTCATCTACTACCTTGTTTTCTTTTACTGAAGCAATTGCCATTTTTTTTCTTCCTTGGCTGAAAATTACAAAAGCAAAATGATCATTATCGGGCGACCAAGCTCCTGCAGATTCAAATCCGTCAATATCATCAGCATGAGATTGTTTGGTTTTGGTAGCTAATTTTTTAATAATTTTTCCGGTTTGGGCGTCAGCTAAATATAAATCTATTGAAAACAAATCTTTCTCCGAGAAGAAAATAAAATATTTTCCGTTGGGGCTTATTGCAGGAGAAATATTTAACCTTCCTCCATTGTCTATATTTATTAATGTCTTGCCTATACCCTCAAGAGTTCGACCTTTTATTAGCGGTTTGTAGTAATTTTCTGTTGTCGTTTTCCATTTCGTTGAAAACGTATCTATTGACATTCCCAATTCTCTTAAAAAAGCGTCTTTTAAGCCATATTTAGCAGTTTCTAAAAAAAGAGGCTCCATTTTTTCGTCGCCAAACGTGCCGCTGACAAAAGCCCAAAAATCGTGACCGAATCTATAGGGGAAATACCTTGGTTCGTTTAATTTTTTTATAGTTGGAAAATAATTATAAGCTACCGCGTCACGCATCCACATAGCCGTATGCTCATCTATGGAACCTATAGACATAAATTCCGCCATTCCTTCTATCATCCACAAAGGGATGTTGGCTAAGTTATTAAACGAAAGCGAGTCATTGGCTCTTATCATATTGTATTGATGTGCATGCACTAATTCGTGTCCTAATACGTGGTCATTCTGGCTATGTGAAGGAGTCAATGGCAAAGTAACTCTGTTTTTTAAACCTTCTGTAACCCCACCGGTACTCGTTCCTATTAAGCCACTCACTACTGAAGTTTGTTGAAAATCAGCGTGATTATCATATAAAATGATGGGAGTTTTGTATGCAAAAGAATCTTTAAAGACATAACCGTGTCTTTTTTTCCATTTTTCAGCATCTTTTACAAAACTGATGATTAATGAATCATTTTTTAGATAATGATACGTTTCAAAATTTTTTGATTCTACTACTTTGAAATCAAATTTTTTATATTTCACTTTGTTTTGTCCAAAATATTGAGCTTGAGTATTTTGAAACAAAAAAAGAAGGAGTAAAAAAGTTGCGTTTTTTATGTATTTTATCATTGGGATTTTGGATAAAAAAAAATATTATTCTAATTATTTTATTAAGCCAAAGTACAAAAAAAATTAATTTAAAATGTTAAAAATAAGTTTATTCACATTTTCACATTAAATATAACACTCTATTAAGAAAAAAATGTAATTTTGCGCCGTGTCGAATGAGCACTAATATAGTGCTTAGGTATTTTTACCAATGAAAAGCTATTCACCTTAATCGGTGAGAGCTTTTTTTTTACATTTTATTTTTTCCTTTCGTTCCGCATTAGAACACGTTAGTGCAGACCTGCTGCATCAAGCACCTTATCACTTATACTCCCGCCTTGCGGGATTTCGCTATCGCTCAACTTTTCACTTTAATAAGCGTCTACGTCAACCAAAAATCTCACACTTCTGTACTGAGAAATACTTTGAAAGTGATTTTTAATTTTACTTAATGTTTTTTTGGTTTGGTGCACGGATTGTTCCGGTGGGATTTTCAATAAGATGTCTTTAATAAAAAGTCCCCTAATTCTGCCGATGGGATGATTACTCGGTCCTAAAACATTCTCTTTAAAATAATTACGCATAGATTGACCGAGCCACTCGGAAGCTTCAGTTACGGTTATAAAATTCTTGTGTTTTAAGCTGATCTTAATAATTCTGTAATAAGGAGGATACTTGTAGAGATTACGCTCTATTAATTGATTTTCAAATAGTTTTTGATAATTTAATTCTTGAACCCATTGCAAAACCGGATGATTGGGATTGAAGGTTTGAATTAAAACTTTGCCTCTTTTACCTGATCTTCCTGCCCTTCCTGACACTTGGACTAACATCTGAAAACTTCGTTCATGTGCTCTAAATTCAGGAAAGTTGAACAAAGCATCAGCATTGATTACTCCTACTAAGGACACATTTGAAAAATCCAAACCTTTTGACAGCATTTGAGTACCAACTAATAGGTCCATTTCTTGTGCTTGAAACGCTGCGATGATATTGTAATAAGCATCTTTTCCCCTTGTGGTATCAAAATCCATTCTCCCAACAACATGATTAGGAAAGAGTTCTTTTAATTCATCTTCCAATTGTTCAGTTCCAAAACCTATGGTGGAAAGTGTTGGATTGCCACAAGCAGGACACTCTTTGGGCATTTCCGACACAAAATTGCAATAGTGACAACGCAATTCATTTTTCCCTTTATGATAGGTTAAACTGACATCGCAATTAGGGCATTGAGGAGAAACACCACAAGTGGTACATTCTACCACAGGCGCATAACCACGTCTGTTTTGAAATAAGATGACTTGTTCTTTATTATCCAAAGCTGCTTGAATACTATCGATGAGTTGCTGTGTAAAATGCCCGTTCATCTCCTTTTTCTTTTGTGCAGTTTGAAGATTAATTAATTCAATTTCAGGCATTTCTACATTTCCAAATCTTTCGGTCAGCGTGACCAACCCAAATTTTTTAATGCTTACATTGTAATAGGTTTCTATAGCAGGTGTCGCCGTACCTAAAACAATTTTAGCCTTTTTTTGATTTCCCAACACAATAGCCGTATCGCGTGCATGATACCGTGGGGCAGGTTCAAATTGTTTATACGAAGTTTCGTGTTCTTCGTCAATAATAATTAATTTTAAATTTTGGAAGGGTAACAACACAGCTGAACGAGCACCCACTATCAGTCTTGCATTAGGTTTATTTTGTAAAATGGCATTCCAAACTTCTACTTTTTCGTTTTGATTGTATCGTGAGTGAAAAACAGTGGTTTGTTCCCCAAATACACGTTGAAGTCTAGCTAAAAGTTGTGTAGTCAGTGCAATTTCCGGGACTAAGTACAAAACCTGATTTCCTTGTTCGAGTTGTTCTTGAATCAAATGCATATATATTTCGGTCTTGCCTCCACCTGTTACACCGTGTAATAACACTACTTGATGCTGCTTTAACTCGGTTTTAATTTCATCGAACTTCTGAATTTGAACCGGATTGAGATTGGGTAAACCTTTTTCTGAATGCACTGCTTTTATTCTGTCTTCTTGCAAATCATAAATTTCGAAAATTTTCTTTTCAAGCATTGCTTTTACAACAGCAGGACTTATTTTATGTTGTTTGACAAATGAGGTGTAAGCAATGGGTTTCCCGGTTACCGATTTTTCTTTAAAATATTGCAAGAGCATTTCCTTTTGTTTACTCCCTTTTAAGCTGTCTAATAAGGAAATCCACAGTGCTTCGTCTTGCCATTTTTCGTGTAACTGCAGGTATTTGGTGAATTTAGGAATATATTTTTCATAGAGCACCTCGTGTATAAGAACAGCCTTTTTTTCAATTAAACTCTTGATGATGGGTAGAACCGTTTTACGGGACAGAATATCACTTACTTTTTCTATGTCTAACATTTCATGGAATTGCAAAGCTTCAAAAATCAAAAATTCCTGATCTGTAAGCTTCATTTCGTCTTTAAAATCAGAATTTTTAACTATTTTAGTTTCGCTTTGCAATAGAAAAGCGGAAGGAAGAGACGCCTTCATTACTTCTCCCTCTGTACACATATAATATTCTGATATCCAATGCCAAAGCTCTATTTGATTTTGGGTAACAATGGGTTTTTCATCTAATATTTGATGAATTTCCTTCGTTTCATACGCCGTTGGAGCCTTGTGATGCATAGCAAACGCTATTCCTGTATATATTTTAGATTTTCCAAAAGGAACGGCTACGCGCATACCTGTTTTAATAAAATATGCTTCATCTTTACTTATTTCGTAAGTAAAATTCATCTGTAGAGGAAGAGGCAATATGACGTCTAAGTAGTACTTCAAATTTAGTTTAAATTCTTTTTTTTGATTAAATTTATTAATTTTTAATAAAATCTCAAAGTGGGAGATGTCAAGTGTATTTTTTACAATTTTAAGTTCGAATAAACGTCTCTCAGCTACTTTTTCTAAAAAAAACATTTTCCAAAAATACATATTTATTTTATTACACTTTTACATTTTGTCTAAAGTACTATCTTTGCTTTTTTAAAAACAAACAGGGAAATAATTAGGTTTAACATCATAAACCTTAAACATCAGACTATTATATGAAAATAGCGTACAATTGGCTAAAAGAATTTATAAAAACAGACTGGGAAGCATCTAAAACAGGTGAGTTATTGACTGAATTAGGGCTTGAAGTAGAAGGCATTCATACATTTGAAAGTATAAAAGGCGGACTAAAGGGCGTTGTGACCGGTAAAGTGCTCACTTGCGAAAAACACCCTAATGCAGATAAATTAAGTATAACAACCGTTGATTTAGGCAATGGAAATCCGGTGCAAATTGTTTGCGGTGCACCCAATGTAGCTGCAGGACAAGTAGTTCCGGTGGCAACTATCGGTACTTTGCTCCACGACAAAACCGGAAAAGAATTTGCTATAAAAAAAGGGAATATTCGTGGAGAAGAAAGTCGCGGTATGATTTGCGCCGAAGACGAATTAGGTCTGGGCGATAGTCATGACGGAATTATGATTTTTGATGATAAAACTCCCATTGGTAAATCGGTTGCCGATTTGTTTGATGCTTCAAGCGATGAAGTTTTTGAAATTGGGTTAACTCCGAACAGAGCTGATGCTATGAGCCACTATGGCGTGGCAAGGGATTTAAGAGCAGGACTCAAACAATATGGGGTTAATTTAGAATTAATTACTCCTTCTGTAATTGATTTTAAAGTAGATGACACTACTAACAAAATAACAATTGATGTGGAAAGTGCTAATTTGGCACCGCGCTATACCGGTGTTACCATTTCTAATGTTAAAGTAAAAGAGTCGCCAAAATGGTTACAAAACAGATTGAAATCTATTGGCATCAATCCCAAAAACAATATTGTAGATATCACGAATTTCGTACTCCATGAATTAGGTCAACCGTTACACGCATTTGATGCAGACAAGGTGGAAGGGAAAAAAATCTTGGTAAAAAATCTTCCAACTGGAACTAAATTTGTCACTTTGGACGGAGTGGAAAGAACTTTACACGAAGAAGACATCATGATATGCGATGCCAACAGCACACCGCTTTGCATAGGTGGCGTTTTTGGAGGTTTAGATTCGGGTGTTTCAGAAAACACCAATAATATCTTTTTAGAAAGTGCCTATTTTAATCCGGTTTTAATTAGAAAAACAAGTAAAAGACACGCCTTAAATACGGATGCTTCATTTCGTTTTGAACGAGGCATTGACATTGAATTCACCAAATACGCTCTGAAAAGAGCGGCTATGCTAATCATAGAATTAGCCGGAGGAAAAATTTCTTCTGAAATACAAGAATATTATCCTGAAAGTGTTAAAGAATTTGAAGTGGTTGTAAATTACAACAACATTCACAAATTAATTGGTCAAGAATTATCGAAAGATACCATTAAGAATATTTTAGCTTCATTGGATATTAAAGTTCTAAGTGAAACAGAACAAATATTAGGTTTATTGGTTCCATCGTATCGTGTTGATGTGCTTCGTGAAGCGGATATAATAGAAGAAATTATTCGTATCTACGGATATAACAACATCAATTTTTCTGACAAACTCAACACCTCCTTATCTTTTATGGAATTTGATAAAGAGAAATATGAAAACTTATTAGCTAATCAATTAGTGTCACAGGGTTTTTATGAAAACATGTCTAATTCATTGACAAAACCGGAATTGGTTAATCTAAGTGAGACTTTAAATCAAGAACATAATGTATTAATGCTTAATCCATTGAGTTCCGATTTGGAAGCTATGCGACAAAGTATGTTGTTCAATGCTTTGGAAAATGTAGCTTATAATCAAAACCGTCAGCAAAACAATGTTCGATTTTTTGAATTCGGGAAAACATATCATAAATATGATAATGGTTATAATGAATTAAAACACCTCGCAATCGTAATTTCAGGAAAACAATTTGAAGGGCATTGGCAAATGCAAGAACAACCTTCAGATTACTTTTATCTAAAAGGAATTGTGATAGGATTAATGCAGAAAATAGGAATGCAAAAAATCACGGTAAAACCGACTAAATCGGATTTATTTTCAGAAGGATTAGGTGTGTACCACGATGGGAAGTTAATAGCCGACTTAGGTTTAGTTAGGAAAAATATAGCAAAAGAATTTGGGGTAAAACAAGATGTGTTTTTTGCGGATGTAAAGATACAATCTCTGTTTGATTTTGTTCAAAATTATCAAACTAAATACACCGAATTACCTAAATTCCCAAGTGTTAAAAGAGATTTAGCACTCTTGCTTGATCTAAATGTAACCTATGCAGATTTGTATAACGTATCTTATCAAACAGAAAGAAACTTGCTAAAAGAAGTAGATTTGTTTGATGTATATGAAGGGAAAAACCTTCCTGATGGTAAAAAATCGTATGCAGTATCTTTTGTATTACGAGATGACAATGCCACTCTCAATGAAAAACAAATAGAAAAAGTGATGAGCAAATTGCAAAATGCATTTGAAACCCAGTTTGGGGCGGAGTTGAGGAAATAAAAAAAGCCGTTCTATTATAGAACGGCTTTTTTTCTATTACATACTCAACGCTATTATATTAAATTTTTGATTGTTTTATGAAGATTATGGCAATTGCGGATATTTCCTTTCCCGGTAGCAACCTATCTACAGGTCTCTTTTATTTAACAGTAAATAAGTGAGGTAAATAAACAAAGCCGTCCAAATACTTACAATTAAAATAGTTGTAAAATGTACTGAAAAATCTTTTTGCACTGTTTCTCCTATTTGATTGGCAACGGTTTTCACTGCATTAAAACGGGTAAACGGTTCTTTAATTAAATTAGCCATGGCATTTAGGGGGAGAAATTGAGCAATAGCTTCATGGTTTTCCCATTTCCAATTCCAGCGCATCAATCCAATAAAAATCGCTTCAAAGATAGACCAAAGAATTAGTACTCCTATGGCAAAAGCGGAGCGTTTTATCCATACACCCAAAAATAAACCTAAGCTAAAAAAAGCAACTAATTTTATAAAATAGGCTAATAAATATTCCAAATCTGAGAGAACGATGGCCCATTCGGTAAAATCGGAATAGATGAGTCCCAAAATCAAGGTGGTAATTCCGACAAATAGCGTAGAAATCAAGGCAAACAACACTACGGTGTAGAATTTTGACAATACAAATTCCTTCTTGCTGAGTCCGTCAATTAAATTTTGTTTTAAAGTGTTGAAACTGTATTCATTACTCATCATCGATACAATTACTAACATCAAAAATATTTTTAATACAGCCGCTAAATAGGTGTTCAAATGCCAGATATACGGAAAATTGAAAATACCTTGTGCTGCGAGATCAAACTTGACAGGTCCCACTTCAAAATTGATAGAGGCTACTAATGCCAAAGAAGTTAGTAAGGTAAAATAAGAAATAATTAATAGTTTACTTCCGCGATGGTAGCGGATTTTGTGGAGTTCTATACTTAATAATCTTAACATGGCGCTGGTTGTTGATACTTTTGTTACTGTTGATACCTATTGTTACTATTGTTACTGTCGATACTATTGCTACTGCTTGCACTGATTTTGTTGGAGTGTCTTACTTTTTATTCTGTTTTAATACGCTACTTGTGAGATGATTTGCAAAAAATCCTAATAAATAAAAAAACGGTGAGAATCTATTTAATCTGCGTTATTTGTGTTCTATTAATATTTATTCTGTCAAATCTAAAAAACGTTGTTCTAAAGTTGGTTTGGTTTTTCGTAAATGGGAAACCAAGATGTTTTTTTCTGTTAAAAACTTATTTAGCAGGGCACTATCGATATCCTGATTGAGATAACACAACACATAATCGGGTTCATTAGTGATTTTATCAATTCCGCTGTAGTTTTGAAGAAGCTTTGATATTTCTTCAAAGGTTTTATCGGTTTTGATCTCAATCATACCAAAGGATTGGGTCATTTGTTCCGTACGACCTTCGTATAATTTTTTTCCCTTTTGCAACACCACAACATGAGAGCACACTTTTTCAACTTCATCTAACAAATGAGAGGCAAGTAATATGGTGGTTCCTTGTTGAGAAATCAGTTTGATGATGCTTCTTATATCTTGGATTCCTTTGGGGTCTAAACCGTTTGTTGGTTCGTCTAAAATGAGTATTTCAGGGTCGTTTAATAGGGCAGAGGCAATGGCTAATCGTTGCTTCATTCCTAATGAATAGGTGCTAAAACGGTCATTTTTTCTTTCAAAAAGATTGACAAGTATTAATTTTTCATCGATTTTTGAAAAGGAGACTTCTTTGATTTTACAAACCAACTCCAAATTTTGACGTGCTGTCATATAAGGGTAGAAGTTAGGTCGCTCAATAATTGCACCGATTTTTTTTAAAGCCTCATGCGTAGATATTTTACCATTGAACCATTGAAAACTACCCGAAGTGGGATTAACAACATTGAGTAACATCCCTAAAGTGGTTGATTTTCCACTTCCATTAGGCCCTAAAATGCCATATACATTTCCTCTTTCTAATCGAAAAGAAAGTTGATTTACGGCGTGAATATTCCCGTATTTTTTATCGAGTTGATGGAGTTGTAATATAGTATTCAAAGTTGATTTATTTATCTTTTGTAAGACGATTGAACTATTTACTTGTTACAATCATTTTCTTCATAAAAACGACTTTTGGAAAATGATTTTTTTGAAATTTGTAATTTAGACAAATAGAAAGAATAGAAAAAAAACAAAACAGATATGCAATATAAGTAAATGTGAAAAAATATGTTGTTTTCATTGACTAAAAATTAGTAATAATTTTTTTTGTATATTTATTTGTATATCAGATTATTTTTTAAATTTGTGTCAGAATTTAACCTCTTAAATTTATAGAACACTTTTATCATAAGTAATCGTTAGTTTTTTAAAAGCTAAAATAAATTGGGCATAGATAATATATTTTTTAACTTTTTTTGGCTTTAAAGTTGCGTTATTACAATTTAAAAATTTATAACCTCATGAAAAAATTTTTAACATCACTTATTCTTATTGTTTCTATTCTTTTATCAAGTTGTGGTAAAGATGACATTCTACCTAAAGACGATCCTTTTTTGAGTGGTGCGCTTACCTCGGCAACCGTTCAACAGATAGAAGGCAGATGGGCTATTGTTCAGTTGAAATTTGAAGGGAAATTAAGTGATGTCCCCATTAATATTGCTGAATGCGGTCGAGATTTTTTTGATATTAAATCAGAAGGAGTATACAGGGAATACTTATTTCACGATTCGCAATGTATTCCTGATTCAAACACCTTTAATTGGACTTTGTCAAACGGGGTTGTAACACTCACTGACGGAGTTAATAAAGATCAATGGGTTATTACAGAATTAGACCCTAATAGAATGGTATTCAAATATCGATACAATGTTGACTCTGATGCTGAATTAGAAATTATTGATGTTATCTGTAATCGTTATGAACCTCCTTGTGAAATAGATATCTATTCTCAAACCTTTTATCAAGATTTTATGGCTGAAAATAATGATAAAATTTTACTCAAATGGGATGCGTATAGTGGCTATAATGATTTTGTTAAATATGAGATATACAGATTAGGAGAAAATTGTGATACTACAAATAAAGAGTTGGTAACTACGATAACTGATGTAAATCAAAATTCTTTTATAGACCTTACGCCACCTCCTTATGCACAAATATGTTATGTTTTAAAAATTTACACTAATGCAGGACTTTTAGGAGAAAGTTATCCGATAGGAGTAGATACCGGCTCTATCGTAGTTCCGCATATAAATTTATCAGCGCCGATTTTAAATGCAAATAAATCAGTGGTGTTAAATTGGGAAACTTATAAGGGCTATTATTTTTCTCATTATGAAATAGAAGTGCGCAATTATTCTTCCGGTTATGGTGGAGGTTCTGGAGAAGAAAGAGTGGCAGTGATTAATAATATAGCTACTACCCAAACTACTGTAGAATTACCTTATGTAAAAAATCCTGTATTCGTTATAAATGTCTATAATATCTTCGGTAGCAGAAATCAGTTTGTTGTAGAAGGTCAAAACCAACAAAGTACTAATTTCTCAAGGAATGAAATTCTACCTGTTAACTTTATTCATCTTTTGGCATATTCTCCTAATGAATCAATAATTTATTTTACAGATTATAACAATTTGTACAGATATAATTACAACACTTATCAAATTGAAAATTCATTTGTGCTCAATAGCTCTTCCATTAATTTTATTAAAGTTTTTGAATCTTCATTCGGGACAGAGGTATTTGTTCATGTAGGTTTTGAGATTAAAGTTTTCGATGCAAATTTGAATTTTAAATACAATCTTGAAAGCTCGGTTTCAAGCCCTGAAATGCTTGAACATACTGAAAATAATTATTGGTTAATTACGGATAGAGAAAAACTATATTCCTTTTCAAGAACCAATAACACCTTGAATTTGTTGAGCTCTAATAATTTATACAATCAAAATTTTTGTTGTAGTTTAATTAATGTTTTGGATATTGGGCAAAATAGAATATTGGTGGGCAATGCTACTCAAGACCACGGCTTAAAAATTAGCATAGACAACAATGGAATATTGAGCTCTAATTCCGTTTCGGTGAGTGTTAATACAACTTCGGAAATGAGTGGTTATTACTTGTTTTCAAAATCGCAACAATATCTTATCAACAGGGGAGATAAAACAGTTTATTCAACTCAATCCTACAATTTGATAACCACTTTAAATCAAAATTTTTATCCTTCAGGTTTAAACAACAATGGAACAAAGATTTTAGGCACAAGTAATAGCTCGGATGCTTCACAAGAGAGTAATCAAGAAAAGAAAGTAAAAATAATAAGCTATCCTGCTTTAGCAGAACAAGTATATGATGCTAAGGGTTATCCACAATATGTTTTTCAAAATCATTTAGGAAAGATTGTGTCCGTATCCAAAGGGTTTAAAGGACAATTAAACTACAGTTCAAATGAAAAGGATATTTTCATTGAAATAATTGAATAGATGAACTTGATAAATTCAAATAGATAACAAAAAAAATAGGGAGCGGCAAATGTAAAAGGTATTTTTATTTTTTAGCTCTGTGATAGAATTTTCTCTTTTTATTAGGTCTGTTTTCTCCGTTTTCGGGAGATTTTACCGTAATCTTAGTGTGTTTAGCATTAACTATTATTTCTTTTTTAACTACAACCGGACCTTTTTCAATGGGTTCGTGTAAGGAAATGTCAGGTAATCTTTCTACGTCAATTTTCTTTTTGATCAGTTGTTCTATATCTCTTAAATATTTTTTTTCTTCCGCATCGCAAAATGAAATTGAAGTGCCTTTGGCACCGGCTCTTCCGGTTCTTCCTATGCGATGCACATAGGTTTCAGGAATATTAGGCAATTCAAAATTGATGACATACTCTAAATTATCTACATCAATGCCACGAGAAGCGATATCAGTAGCGACTAATACACGCATTTTTAGGGCTTTAAAGTCATTCAACGCATTTTGACGTGCGTTTTGCCCTTTGTTGCCATGAATCGCTGCCGATTTGATGTTGTTTTTTATCAACACCTTTACTACTTTGTCCGCACCGTGCTTGGTACGCGTAAAGACAAGTACCGATTTGATGTTGGTGTTTTCCAATAGCGCTAACAAGAGTTTAAGTTTGTCTTCTTTCGTTACATAATATAATTTTTGATTGATGAGTTCTACCGTAGTTGAAGGTGGAGTAACGGTTACATATTCAGGATTATGTAATATTTTTTCCGATAATTTAACGATATCACTGGGCATGGTTGCTGAGAAAAAGAGTGATTGTCTCTTTTCCGGCAACACTTTCAAAATCTTTTTGATATCGTGTATAAAGCCCATATCAAGCATACGGTCTGCCTCGTCTAAGACAAACATTTCTATAGCATCGAGCTTTATAAATCCTTGTTGCATCAAATCTAAAAGTCTGCCGGGTGTGGCTATTAATACGTCTACTCCGTTTTGCAATGCGGTGGTTTGCGAGTTTTGTCCCACACCCCCAAAAATAACAGTATGTTTTATTGTGGTGTACTTACCGTAAGCATGAAAACTTTCTCCAATTTGAATGGCTAATTCACGTGTGGGAGTAATGATAAGGGCTTTTATTCGTCTGTTTTTACTTGCATTATTCTGGTGTAATAATTGTAAAATGGGAATAGCAAAAGCAGCTGTTTTACCTGTGCCTGTCTGCGCACAACCCAACAAATCTCTTTTTTGAATAACAATGGGAATGGATTGTTCTTGAATAGGAGTAGGGTGTTCATAACCTTCTTCTGCAACAGCTTTGAGAATAGGATTTATTAAATTTAAATTTGAAAATGTCATGAATAGAATGTTGAATGTTGGAAGATTGATAAATGGGATTATGTGTTGCGTGTTAGATTTTAAATTAGTCTATCACCAACATATCCAAATCTCACTTTTAAAAGGATTGAAATAATGGTTAAATTCTTTGTCATCAATTTGCAATATTACGACTTTTAATTGGATTAAGTATGAAATCAGTGTTTTCGTTAAATGGGCAGAAAACTTTTAATTCTAAGATTTTAAAAATATAAACACTTTATTTAACTTAATATTTTGGAAATATTAACAAAATTTAAATCCTATTATAATTGATTGTCTATAAATTTGTATCTCTTAACTATCCAACTTTGAAATCAAGTATTTTGAATTCATGTTATTGGTTTAGTAATAAAACTATACTAACTTAATTTATCAAAAATGAAAAAACCAAAAATTTTAATATTAGGGAGTAATTTTGCAGGATTACAAGTTGCTCGTCATCTTAGAGATCACGTAAAAGAGAAAGATGCTGAGATTACAGTGGTAGATAGAAGAAATTATCTGCTTTTTATCCCAAATATACCCTTAGAAATATTTGAAGACCGAGATCCGGACAAAACTCAATTGTTGCCTTTAATTCCTATATACGAAAAAGATGGAACTAAGTTTATTCAAGCAGAAGTTACTAAAATAGATGTAGATAAAAAACAGGTGGAAGTAATTCCTAATGAAAGACCAGGTTCTGCAATTGAAACTTTGTCTTATGATTATCTTGTAGTTGCAGTGGGTAATAAACTTGCTTTTGACAAAATAGAAGGATTTAGCAAATTTGGACATTCTGTAACGGATACATATCAGGCCAATAAATTGCATAAATATTTAGTCGAAGAGTATAAAGGCGGTAAAATAGTGATTGGTTCAGCAAGGTTTAATCAAGGGTCAAAAGGCAGGTTAGATTTTATACCTACTGCTTTAGCGGCTTGCGAAGGTCCTCCGGTAGAATTAGCTTTGTCTTTAGCACATTGGTTAGAAAAGCATGGAAAAGGAAGTGCAAAGAATATTACGATCTTCACACCGGCTGAATTAATAGCAGAAGATGCAGGGGAAAATAATGTTCATAAATTATTGGAAATCGCTTCCGGAATGGGCTTTAGTTATGTAAATAAAACAGAAGACATTACAAGATTGACTGCTGAAGGCATTGAATTTGCCAATGGAACTAAATTAGAAGCAGAACTAAAAATCGTTTTACCGGATTGGGAAGCCCATAGTTTCTTGCGTAATTTACCTATTACGGACGAAAAAGGTTTTGTGATTACAGATGAATATTTGAAAAATCCTGATTATCCTGAAGTATATGCTTGTGGTGATGCAGCATCGGCTACTGTTCCTAAAATTGGATCTATTGGTCATTATCAATCCTATATTGTAGCTAATCAAATAGCAAAAGATTTAGGATTTATGAATGCTGAAGAAGCGGATAAAGAAAAATATCGCCCGGAGGTAATTTGTTATGGTGATATGGGTGGTGGTAAGGCTTTCTATATTCATGCCAATACATGGTATACCTATGGTGGTAAAACAGAAATTCTAAATATGGGAAGAAGCTATTATGATATGAAAGTTCAATTCAGACATGCCTATTTTATGGCTGGTGGTAAGTTGCCTTATTCTATGTGGAAATTCGGTACTTGGTTAGGAGATGAGATATAATAAATAATTAATATCAAAAGTTAAAAAAAATATATTAAATGCTTAAAATACAGATAACCATTTTATTATCACTATTCCTGATTTCTTGTAAATCACAAACTAATTCAGAAATTATCAATCAAACCTCTCACAATTCAATGGAACCAAAAATCATTAAAACCGATGCCGAATGGAAAACGGAATTAACCCCTGAACAATTTCAAATTTTAAGAGAAAAAGGGACTGAATATCCTGGAACTGGTGCCTATTATCTGAACTTTGACAAAGGAACTTATGTTTGTGCGGCGTGTGGTACACCCTTGTTTAAATCGGATAACAAATTTGAGTCGAGTTGTGGCTGGCCATCTTTTGATGATGCTATTCCGGGAAAGGTGGAATACAAAAAAGACACATCCCATGGCATGATTCGTACAGAAATTCTCTGCGCTACTTGTGGCGGACATTTGGGACATATTTTTGACGACGGACCACAAGAAACTACCGGTAAACGCTATTGTGTTAATTCGCTTTCACTTGATTTTGAGAAAGAGTAATGCATGGGCAACCTTCTTTTTTGAAACATTCGGATGAAAATTTAAGACTTTTTCTCCAATTACAGGGTTTTATGCAAAACACCTATTTGGATTTTGCAAGCGAATTTATTGAGCTAAAAACCTTTAATTTACCGGAATTAAGCATAAATAAAAAAGATGTTGAAAGTTTAAAATTGCCCAATTATTTACGACTGGGGAATCGATTAGAAAGATTCTTTTCATTTATCATTCAGCAATCAAATGAATATGAGCTCATAGCTGAAAATTTGCAAATTATAGAAGATAAAATCACACTGGGTGAATTGGATTTTATAGTAAAAGATTTAAAATCCAATCAAAACCTTCACGTGGAATTGGGTGGAAAACTCTATTTGTATTTTCCTGAAAATGTAAAGGACGAAGATCAATGGATGGGTCCTAATAAGATGGACTCATTGCATCGTAAACTAAAAACATTGAAAGAAAAGCAATTTCCGTTATTGTATTATCCTAAAACTATAGAAATATTGCATAATAAAGGTATTTCTGTAGCTCAAATAGAACAAAAAGTGTGTTTTAAGGTTAGGATGTTTCTTCCAAAAAATTGCAACAAAATTCCAAGTTACGTTAAAAAGGAAAATATTTTTGGGTATTATATTAGCTTTCAAGAGTTTTTAAATCCGGATTTTAGAAACCATCTATATTTTATGCCGGAAAAACAAGATTGGATCGTTGAACCTAAAAATGGTGAAGTTTGGTTTTCTTATGATGAAATACTTCCCCAAGTGATGGAAATGCACAAGCAAAACCAAAGCCCTATGCTATGGGTTCATAAAGGAGAAACCATCGAAACATTTTTTGTGCTATTTTGGTAATGGGAATTCGGAAATAATCGGATATTTTATAGCTGCCAATCGATTTGAGATGTTATCAAACCCGGAAATCAGATGTTCCGGATGGTGCGCGTCACTGGAGAGAATAATAGGAATATTCATTTCTTTTGCTTTTTCTAAAATCCAAAAACTCGGATAAGGGTCTTGTAGTTCGTTAGCAAACATTCCTTTCGTATTTACTTCCATAATAACTCTTTTTTGGCTGATGAGCTTGAGTGTTTCATCAATCTCATCTTGATACCATTGCTCATTTTCTTCAAATAGCGTTTCTTGCTTGTTGATGATTTTGATTCTATCTATATGCCCAATGATGTCAGGAGTGAAATGTTGAATCATTTCTCTTATGTTTTTGTAATATTCTTCTACCAACTTCATTACATTTCCTTTGAAAATCTCGTGTAAGCCACGATGCAATTCGCTTCCTAATAATTCAAAACCCCATAATTCACCATGGGCTAAACCACCTAAATAGTGAACAGAACCAATTGTATAATCTAATTTATTTAATTGCAAAAAATCGCTTTTAGGATTTACAACATCAGGGATATAATCTATTTCTAATGAAGTCAATATGCGGATATTATCTTTGTATTTAGCATTTAATTCGTTTAATGTTTCGTAGTAATTAGATAATTTTTCATAAGGCATATTCCATTTTTTGCCATAGATTGGAATAGGAGCGTGGTCGGAAAAGCCGAGGCTGTGTAATTTTTGTTCAATAGCTTTTTCAATATAAACATCAGGAAATGTTATGCCATCACTAAAATTAGTGTGGGTATGATAATTAGCATATTGCATTATTCTTCAATAATTTCAAAACTAAAATTAGGTTTAAATTGGATCACAAAAAAACCTTCATTTTTCAAATCATCATTTTTCGAGTTCCTATAGTCATAAACTCTGCTAAAACGAATCGTTTTTACTTTTTCAAGGTCTTTTATTAGGTTACCTGATTCGTAACGCAAAACAGCATCCATCGTTAAGTCATAACCCGTAAAAGCATATTCACTGGGCATTGCAAAATTTTTCTCTTTGTAAAAAGTTTGAAATTTTTTAATTTCAGGGTTTTGAAAATCTGCAAATTGGGGAGATATAAACGTCCAATTTAGCTTAGCTAAATTACTGTAATTAGGTTGCCATTTTTTTTCAAATAGATCATTGGTAAATAATTTTGTATTATTAATCTTAGCATTTGCGTATGCATTGACTACATCTGCATTTAAAGCGCTATTATCGCTTAATAATATGACCCAAGTGTTTTGCTCTTCATTTAATAAAGAGATTAAATCAGGAATATTAACATTTATAATTGAATTATCTTTTGTGCTTTTAATAGCTTCTATCTTATTGTATTGAATTTTTTTTTCATTGAAAAAAGCTTCAATTTCTTTAGCGTCAGTAAGGTTTTTGTCTGTAAAATCGCTAATTAAAACAATTTTTTCACCGGAATGTTTTTTGGATAGATATTTAGCTAATGTAGCTCCGGAAATGCTTTCGTCATTCCCCGATTTGATTAAATTTGGAGCAGTAATAGAATCTTGTTTTTTTGAATAAAATGGAAGAAAAACAGGAACATCCGGTAGATTTTTAGCTATAAGAAGCGAATTATCTATAAAAAAGTCACCAATAATAATGTCAGACGATGCAACATCATTCTGTTTAACTAATTTATTGATAGTCTGTTTGTTATTTTTAGTATCATAGACGTGAGCAACGACCCTTATTCCTTTTCCTGCTAATTCTTCTAAAGCAATTTGGGCACCGAGATAAAAATCTGCATTAATCGTTTTTAATTTGCTTTTTTTAAAGGAAACAACAGAATCACTCATAATGGGTAACAAGTAGCTCAGTTTAATCTCATCGCTTTTGGGTTTGCCAACAAATTCAGAATTTGTTTTATTTTTAGTTTCTTCCCCTTTATTGATTGGTTTAATGAATAGGGTAGTTCCTAATTTTAAACCATCATTTAAGTCAGGATTGTTTAGAAGTAAATATTCTTCTGTAACGTCATATTTATTACAAAGATTATAGAGTGTGTCGCCTTTTTCAACTACATGGGTGACGAATTTATCTTTTTTTTTACCGGGAATTTTAAGTAACATTCCAGGTCTTAACATCTTGACAGCTTCAGGATTTAATTTTTCAATTTCTTCTTGAGTAGTTGAATAAATAACAGCAATTTTAAATAAGCCTTCCCCTTCCTTTACTACATGATAAATAAAATCAGGAGATTGTTCTTGTTTATAGGTTTCTTTGACTTCTTCGTTTAATTGTTTATCAGTAATAGGTACCCAAATATGTTCACCTTCTTTCAATTCATCTCCTTGTAATTCAGGGTTTAACTGATTGAGTTTTTCAACCGTAATATGGTACAAAGTGGCAATTT
Organism: Polaribacter sp.; assembly: GCA_020740485.1. Lineage (GTDB taxonomy): Bacteria > Bacteroidota > Bacteroidia > Flavobacteriales > Flavobacteriaceae. The sequence goes on from DYMN01000001.1 coordinate 203,526, forward strand.
TCCATTTGGTGTCCCCTTTTTTAATTTGATAAAATTCAGCTTTTTTTTCTGATGGTTTAACCATAAACTCACTTTGCGACGGAATTCTCAACTTTTGTCCCGGTTGTAATGTGTCGTCTTTTAAATTGTTAGCTTCTTTAATGGATTCAATAGTAACATTGAATTTTTTCGCAATAAAAAATAAGGTATTACCTGATTCTACAATGTAATATTTGACAGTCGAATTACTAATAATTTCGTTTTTTTCTGGTGTTTTTTTGGAATTATTCTTGCTGATATTATTAGGGACAACCAATGTTGTATTGATCAAAAGTTCGTCTTCATCAATATCAGGATTAAGGTTTTTCAATTCCTTAACTTTACAATCATAAATTTTTGAAATACTTTTTAGTGTTTCTCCTTCTTTTACGACATGAGTTGTATACTTTCGTGCATCTTGTGCGAAAAGCGCTGCGTTGATAAAGAGCGTTAAGGTAAATACAAAAAATAATTTATTCATTTTTTTATGAAATTTTGTGGGACAAAAATATACTTTTTTTGACATATCAATACGTTTTCGAATTTATATAATGTTAGGAAAAAATTATTCCCATTCAATGGTGGCAGGTGGTTTTGAGCTGATATCATAGACCACTCTGTTGATTCCTTTAACATTATTAATAATATGATTTGAGACTTCTTGCAAAAATTGATGTGGTAATTCCACCCAATCAGCCGTCATTCCATCTGTAGATTGCACAGCTCTTAGTGCAACTACATATTCATAAGTTCGTTCATCACCCATTACACCTACGGTTCTGATGGGAAGAAGCATTACACCTGCTTGCCAAATTTGATGGTATAAATCCCATTTTTTAAGTAGTTGAATAAAAATATCGTCTGCTTTTTGTAACATTAGAACTTTTTCTTCGGTAACTTCTCCTAAAACTCTGATTCCCAGACCTGGTCCGGGAAATGGATGTTTATGAATTAAACTATCATTAATACCCAGCGTTTTCCCTATTATTCTCACTTCGTCTTTAAACAACATGCGCAAAGGCTCTACAATTTTCAATTTCATTTTCTCAGGTAATCCACCAACATTATGATGTGATTTTATGGTTTGGGTAGGACCATCAAACGAAGCGGATTCTACTACGTCAGAGTAGATCGTCCCTTGTGCTAACCACTTAACATCTTGAATTTTATGTGCTTCTTCGTCAAAAACGTTTATAAATTCTCTACCGATGATTTTGCGCTTTGCTTCAGGTTCCTCCACGCCTTTTAATGCATCTAAAAAGCGTTTTGACGCATCAACACCGTAGACTTGCAAACCCATTCCTTCATATTGTTTCAAAACTGTTTCAAATTCATTGAGTCGGAGTAAGCCATTATTGACAAAAATACAATGCAGATTATTTCCAATAGCTTTTTGCAATAATACAGCAGCTACCGTTGAGTCAGAACCGCCGGAAAGTCCTAAAACAACTTTGTCGTTTCCTAATTTTTTTTTTAATTCGGTAACAATCTCTTCAACCTGTGCTTTAGGGGTCCAATCTTTTTCTACTTTAGCTATATTTTCTAAAAAATTATTTAATAATTGTTTTCCATCCGTACTGTGGTATACTTCAGGATGAAATTGGATGGCATAAGTGTCTTCCCCTTTTATTTTATAGGCAGCATTTTCAACGGTTTCAGTGCTGGCAATTCTCTCATAGTGAGAAGGTAAGGTCATAATAGTATCACCATGACTCATCCAAACTTGAGAACCTGAATTAATATTTGTAAAGAGAGCATTATCAGTAATATGGGTAAGATGAGCTCTTCCATATTCTCTTATTTTAGAAGGTTCAACACTTCCGCCTCCGACATTGGCAAGGTATTGGGCACCATAACAAACTCCTAATACTGGAAAAATTCCTTTAAATTTTTCGATGGGTATTTTAGGGGCTTGCTCATTATAAACAGAATAAGGGCTACCTGATAAGATAATGGCTTTATAAGGAGTTACATCATCGGGAAATTTATGATAGGGAATTATTTCAGAATACACATTGAGTTCTCTAACTTTTCGAGCGATAAGTTGAGTGTATTGCGAACCGAAATCGATGATTAAAACCTTTTGGTGCATAATTTATTTTTTAAACAAAACCGCTTTGTCAGCAAACTTCTTGATAACGATTTGTGGATTGTCATAAATATAAATTTCAGCATCGTTTTCTGCCGAAATTTCTAAGTTTTTTGATGCATTTACACTAACATCTGTTTTTTCGTTGGCTGATAGAATGATATTATCTGCTAATAAATCTTTCCCGTTGAATTTGCTATTTCCTTGTATTACGGTGTTAATATCTTTACAATTTCCAACTAATTTCACACTGCCGGAATGGCTTATTTTACAGCTTAATGAATCAGTTTTCAAAATTAAATTCATCTTTGAATTATCTTCGGAAGTGAGAATTGTACTTTCTTCCGAATTGAGATTTAATTCTAAGGTACTACTACCCGAAGTTGTAATTTCTGATTTTAAGGTTTTTATATTTAATACTTGTTGAGATTTATCAAACAAATTCAGCACAACCCATTCTAATCGGATTTCAGCGTCTGTGCTCACTTTAGATTTGTCGCGTGTTTCTATCGTTAAGTTTGAGTTTTCTTGTACTTTTACATATACATTCAAAGCTTTGCTTGTGGCAATAGGTTGCGAGATGTAAATTTCTAAAACCCCATCGGTAACAGTGGTATTAACTACCTCTTGCAAATTTTCGTCAGTTTCAACATTTACTTCGGTTTCAGTTCCTCCTATGAGAAATACTTTAATATCGTCTTTTACAACGATTTTATTGAAATATTCTAGTTCTCTTTCTTGAATAGATATTACTTTATTTCCTTTTAATTTGGTTTGTCCAAAGGACGCTATTGTTATGAATAACAATAAAAGCATTAAAAATTTTTTCATTTTTTTGAGTTATTAAATTAGTATTTTCAAAAACTATTCCATATTGGTGTAAACTTGGTTCACATCGTCTAATTCGTCTAATTTGTCTAATATTTTTTCGACATCAGCACGTTGTTCATCTGATAAAGCTACTGTATTTTGTGGAATTCTCTCAAAACCTGAAGATAATATTTCCAAATGGTGTTCTTCTAAATATTTTTGAAGATTTCCGAACTGTTCAAAAGGAGCGTAAATCATAACACCATCCTCATCTTGAAACACTTCTTCTACTTCAAAATCAATTAATTCTAATTCTAATTCTTCCATATCTATATTTTTTCCTTCGGGATTGATACGAAAATTACAAGTGTGGTCAAACATAAAGGCTACAGAACCTGAAGTACCTAATGCACCATCGTATTTATTGAAGGCGGCTCTTACATCAGCTACAGTTCTGTTGTTATTGTCCGTAGCAGTTTCTACCAAAACGGCAATTCCGTGCGGACCATAGCCTTCAAATAAAACTTCCTTGTAATCAGCGGTATCTTTGCCACTTGCGTTTTTAATAGCTTTTTCAACATTTGCTTTTGGCATATTGGCAGCTTTGGCATTTTGGATGACCGCACGCAATCTTGAATTGGTTTCAGGATTGGGGCCACCTGACTTTACAGCCATTACAATATCTTTACCGATACGCGTAAAAGTTTTAGCCATTCCGGCCCATCTTTTCATTTTTCTGGCTTTTCTAAATTCGAACGCTCTTCCCATGATTATAGTTAATTGATTATTAAGTTATTGATTATTGGAATTTAATTTCTAGTGTCTTTTCCCCATAAGAGTTTTTCTCTTAAGGTCTTAAGAAAACTATGCGCTTCTAATTCTATCATACTGATTTGAAAATCCGCTTTTTTTAGGTAAACCTTAGTGTCAATGGTCAAACTTTCTACTTTTGAATCTAATGACAATAAAAATTCAGATTCTCTTCCGGAAACTTCTAAAGTTAATCGGGCATCATCTCTGATTACTAATGGTCTGATACTTAAATTATGCGGTGCAATCGGAGTAATAATAAGTGTTGCTGCATTTGGCATTATTATGGGTCCGTTACAACTCAATGAATAACCCGTAGAACCCGTAGGAGTGGAGACAATCAATCCGTCAGCCCAATAGGTATTTAAAAATTCATCGTTTAAATAAGTATTCACCGTGATCATCGAAGTCAAATTCTTTCGACTCACCGTGATTTCATTTAATGCAAATCCTAAATTAGTTAATTTTCCTTCTTTATTAATATTAACTTCTAACAAACTTCTTTTGTCTAAGTTAAATTTATGTGCTTTAAGTAAATCTAGGGCTTCTTCCATTTCCTGTTTATGAACATTGGCAAGAAAACCCATTCTACCGGTGTTAATACCTATAACTGGGATATTGGTTCCTTGAATTATTCCTGCTGCCCTGAGCATAGTGCCATCGCCGCCTACACTAATCATAAAATCAGTGTCTTTGGCTATAGATTCCGTCTTGCTGAAAGTCTTGTAATCTTGTAGCAATTCATTCCTAATAATCTTATAAACCGATTTAACGATGGATACTTCACATTTTTTACGGGTAAGCAACGTCACCAGATTTACAATATATTGCAAACTGTCTGTTTTAAATGCTTGTCCGTAAATGGCTACTTTCATTTTAAAGTTTGAAGTTAGAAGTTAGAAGTTTGAAGTAAGAAAATTGTGATTATAAATCGTAAAATTTTTGCAAATACAAGGATCGTTCTTTGAGTTGTTCTATTAATAAATCATTTTCATTTTGACTCAAAACTATATAATCATATCTACGAAGACTTTGTATAACTTCATTGATGTTTTCAGTTTCAATTCTGAGGGTTATTTGCGTAATAAATTCCTTAATATCAGAAATATACATACCTAAAAGTACAATGCGGTTTGTTTCTATAATTTGAGCTATTTCACTCATTGTAAAGTGTTGTGTTGACTTTTCAATGATCAATGTGGTTGCCTTGGGTGCTAAAAAAGGAGTTTTGTAAAATAAACGGATGATGTCATCCAATTCAAAATAACCCAAGTAATTATTTTGACTGTCAACAATCGGTAAAATATCAGTATCGTTTTTGGCAAATAAACTCAGCAAATCCAAACAATTGGTTTCACTCTTTGCATAATAATTTTGAAAAAAATGGGGTATTTCTCCTAATTTTTTTTCATCTTTGGGAACGTGCATTATATCAGTTTGTGCCAGCATACCTATGAATTTTTCTTCATTTATGATAGGAAAATGGGTAAATGGCAAATCTTTAAATGCTTTCTTTACCGTACTTATCGTGTCATTTAAAGTAAGCGGTATATAATCGTTATTGATATATTGTTCAAAATCCATACTTTGCAAAAATAAGACATTTTTTGAAGTAATGAAAATTTAAAATTCAAAGTCAAGGGTCAATTTATAAACAAATTTTCAATAAACTGATTAATTTTGCAAATGAATTACAAAGATTATAATTATGACAAAATTTAGTGCCAACATCAACAAAATAGCCACACTCAGAAATTCTCGCGGAGGTGATTATCCCAATGTGGTTCAATATGCTATCGACATTCAAAGCTTTGGTGCGCAAGGAATTACTATACATCCCCGTCCGGACGAAAGACATATTCGTTATCAAGATGCCAGAGATTTAAAATCTATTATCACCACGGAGTTCAATATTGAAGGAAATCCCGTTCAAAAATTCGTTGATTTGGTTTTAGAAGTAAAGCCTGATCAAGTTACCTTAGTTCCTGATGCTGTTGATGCTATAACATCCAATGCGGGTTGGGATACACTCACACACAAAAGTTTTCTGACCGAAGTGATTTCCGAGTTTAAACGCAATGGCATCAGAACTTCCGTTTTTATTGATACAAACCCCGAATTTATTGCGGGCGCCGCTAATGTTGGCGCAGATAGAATAGAACTCTACACTGAAGATTATGCTGTGCAATATGCCAAATCTAATACAGATATTGTTCGTGCTTATGCTGAATGTGCTATGTTAGCACACGAAATAGGTTTGGGTGTCAATGCCGGTCACGATTTAAATTTAAAAAATATTGAATTCTTTGCAAAACACGTACCTTATTTAGATGAAGTTTCCATTGGTCACGCTATGATTGCCGAATCTTTATATTATGGGTTGGAGAATGTAATTAATCAATATTTATACAAATTAGGTCAAAATAGATAGGTTGTAAGCTAAATATATTTAAATATTTGAAATATAACCCTAAAAAAATTGGGGTATATTTTTTTTATGTTGATTTTTGTATATTTTTGCAACGTAAACTTTACAATATAAACTTAAAACTTAAAACTCGAAACTCGAAACTCGAAACTCGAAACTCGAAACTCGAAACTCGAAACTCGAAACTTTAAACTTTAAACTTTAAACTTTAAACTTTAAACTATAATATTATGTCTACCATCCGATTTAAAGCATTAGAAAAAGCCATAGAACGTTGTGCCGTTAAAATAGAGGAACCCGTTGCCAGACGTTCTCATTTGTTTGGAACCAATGTGTTTAACGATGAGGCAATGCGTCAAAGTATGACCAAAGATGCCTACAAAGGAGTTCAAGAAGCGATACAATTCGGAAAAAAAATTGACCGTAAAACGGCAGATCAAGTGGCGGCTGCGATGAAAGAATGGGCTATAGCAAAAGGGGCAACCCATTACACCCATTGGTTTCAACCCTTAACCGGTGCAACAGCCGAAAAACACGACGCTTTTTTTGAAACATATGGAGATGGAAAAGCTATGGAAAAATTTGATGGCGGACAATTAGTACAACAAGAGCCTGATGCTTCAAGTTTTCCAAATGGGGGCATTAGAAACACCTTCGAAGCACGTGGTTATACAGCTTGGGATCCAACTTCTCCGGCATTTATTTATGAAACTACTTTGTGTATTCCAACCATTTTCGTCGCTTACACAGGTGAAGCCTTAGATAACAAAACCCCATTGTTAAAAGCCTTGCACGCCGTAGACCAAGCTGCAACGGAAGTTTGTCAGTATTTTGATAAAAAGGTTTCAAAAGTAATCGGTACGTTAGGATGGGAACAAGAATATTTTTTGATAGATTCCGCATTCACAGATGCGCGTCCGGATCTAAAATTGACTGGAAGAACCCTTCTTGGACACTCACCCGCAAAAGGGCAACAATTAGATGACCATTATTTTGGTTCTATATCTGACAGAGTGATGAGTTTTATGCGTGAAATGGAAATTGAAGCTTTGAAATTAGGGATTCCCGTTAAAACAAGACACAATGAAGTGGCTCCTAACCAATTCGAATTAGCTCCTATTTTTGAAGAAATCAATTTGGCGGTTGACCACAATGCCTTGTTGATGGATGTAATGCAAAAAGTGGCTAAAAGACACAATTTTAGTGTTTTATTTCACGAAAAACCTTTTGCAGGTATCAACGGTTCAGGTAAACACAACAACTGGAGTTTGGCAACTGATACCGGTGTGAACCTGTTGAGTCCGGGTCAAACCCCGATGAATAACCTACAATTTTTGGCTTTCTTTATCAATACGATTAAGGCAGTACAAGACAATGAGGAATTATTGCGCTCGGCTATTGCATCTGCAGGCAATGACCATCGTTTAGGAGCTAATGAAGCACCACCTGCTATAATTTCAGTATTTATAGGTAGCCAATTGACCAAGGTTTTGGACGAATTGGAAAATGTAACACAAGGTAAGTTGTCTCCAGAAGAAAAAACGGAGTTGAAACTCAACGTAGTGGGTAAAATTCCTGAAATCTTGTTAGATAATACCGATAGAAACCGAACATCACCTTTTGCTTTTACAGGAAATAAATTTGAGTTTAGAGCAGTAGGAAGTAGTGCCAATTGTGCCGGTGCAATGACCGTGTTGAATGTAATTGTGGCAAAACAATTAAAAGAATTTAAAATTTCTGTTGATGAATTAATTGAAAAAGGCTTGAAAAAAGACGAAGCTATTTTCAATATTTTGCGTGAATACATTAAAGTTTCCAAGAAAATTAGATTTGAAGGCGATGGTTATAGTGATGCGTGGCAAGAGGAAGCAGCCAAAAGAGGCTTGAGTAACAATAAAACCACTCCAAAAGCACTTGAAGCTATTGTGAAACCGGAAAATATTAAATTATTTGAAGAAATGAACATAATGAGTCCGGTGGAATTAAAAGCCAGATACGAAATTCAAATAGAAGAATACATTAAAAAAATCCAAATTGAATCGCGTTTGTTAGGTGATATAGCGCAAAATCACATTATTCCGATTGCTATTAAATACCAAAATCTTTTGACAACCAACGTAAAGGATATGAAAGATATTTTCGGTAAAGATTTTGAAAATATAGCTGGTGAGCAATTGGCTCTCATTCAAAAGATTTCAGGTCATATCAGTTTTATAAGCAAAAAAACAGACGAAATGATTGAAACCAGAAAGGTAGCTAATAAGATTGAGGACATTGAAAAACGCGCTCACGCCTATTGTACTGAAGTAAAACCCTTTTTCGATGAAATTCGAGAACATTGCGATAAATTGGAAATGATGGTCGATGATGAATTATGGCCCTTGAGTAAATATAGAGAAATGCTCTTTACGAGATAAAAATAGTAAACCCGTTGATAATCAACGGGTTTTTTTATAAACAGGGAGGAGTACGAACTCAAAATTGTTATTTATTATTTGGGTTCGCAATAATATAAAAATAATATCAATAAGATTGTAATAAAGATTACTTTTGAATTTTAAAAAGGAATGAATGTCCGGAATTTATCTACATATCCCATTTTGCAGACAGAAATGTCATTATTGTGATTTTCATTTTGCGGTGTCAAAAAAAAATAAACCGGAGTTAATAACTGCCTTGTTGCAAGAAATTAATATCAGAGGGGGTGAAGTAGCACAGCCTATAGAAACTGTTTATTTTGGCGGTGGGACACCTTCTGTTTTATCAAAAGAAGAATTAGAAGTAATATTCAAACATTTACATCAAAATTTTAATATCAATGAAAATGCGGAGATCACATTAGAAGCCAATCCGGATGATTTAAGCCCTTCATACCTTAAAATGTTAAAAAGCATAGGTGTCAACCGTTTAAGTATTGGTATTCAGTCTTTTCACGATGATGAATTGCAATTGATGAACCGTTCGCATACCGCTTCTCAAGCAATAGATGCAGTTGAAAATGCCAAAAACGTTGGTTTTGAAAATATGAGCATTGATTTAATATATGGTATGCCTAATTCCAATTATGAAAAGTGGCTGTATAATATAGAAACTTTTTTTAAGTTAAAAATTCCACATTTGTCCGCTTATGCCCTTACCGTGGAGTCTAAGACTGCTTTGGACTTTATGATTAAAACCGGAAAGATAAATCCGGTAGAGGAAAAATTGGCTTATGAGCAATTTTATTATTTAAGACAAAGAATGTTGGAAAATGCTTATGAACATTATGAAATTTCCAATTTTGCAAAACCTAATAACTACTCCCACCACAATACATCCTATTGGCAAAACAAACCTTATTTGGGGTTGGGTCCATCCGCTCATTCTTACGACGGAAATAAGAGAAGTTGGAATATTTCTAATAATTCTAAATATATTAAAACGCTTAATAATAGTGAATTACCTATTGAGACAGAAACTTTAACTTTAACTGATAAATACAATGAGTATATAATGACAAGGTTAAGAACACAATGGGGAATCAACCTTGCTGAAATCAAACAAAATTTTGGAGAAAAATACTTGCAATATGTAAGTGCTCAATTAAATGATTTAACAAAGTCTAATAAATTAGAATGTTTTGATAAAGAGCTATTTAGAGTAGGAGAGAAGCATCTTTTTTTTACAGACGGAATTATAGCTGATCTGTTTTATTTGGAACAGAGGTAACTGAATGATCCTTAAAATGGACGATTTCCTTGATAATTTTGCGATAATCTTCCGGATTATTTACAAAATCCATTTCTGATACATCAATAATCAACACATTGAGCTTATTTTCTGTTTGAATAAAATTCAAATAACCGTTTTGAATCTTTTGTAAATATTCTTCACTGATATTTTGTTCGTAATCTCTTCCGCGTTTTTTGATGTTTTCCATCAACCTTTTTGTGTTTTGATACAAATAAATATACAAATCGGGTTTGGTTATCTCTTTGTACATAATGTCAAAAATCTTTCTGTACAATTTGAACTCGTCTTCCGGCAGTGTTACCTGCGAAAAAATTAACGATTTAAAGATATAGTAATCTGAAATGATAAAACTTTTAAACAAGTCAAACTGAGCTAAATCTTCTGATAATTGATGATAACGATCAGCCAGAAAACTCATTTCAGTGGGAAGAGCATATCTTTCCGGTTCATCGTAAAATTTGGGTAAAAAAGGATTGTCGGCAAAGCGTTCTAACACAGCTTTTGCATTGTAATCTTCTGTTAATAAATTGGTTAAACTTGTTTTACCGGCGCCTATGTTTCCTTCAATCGCTATATAATTGTATTTATGAAATATAGATACCGGACCTGTTAATTTTTGATATATTTTTTCAACTTCACCTTGATCCTCGCACTCACTTAGAAGGGTTTTAATCGTTTTTCTGTCAATGGGATGAATCAATTGAGGCGCTATCTCCGCAAAAGGCTCTAATACGAATCTTCTCTTTTTCAGCAGCGGATGAGGCACTACTAAGTGTTCATTTAATAAAATGTCAGTATCAATAAATAAAATATCTATATCAATCACTCTGGATTCAAAACGATGATTTTCAAACTTTTCACGTCCAATTTGCAGTTCAATTTCTTGCGTTTTTTTTAAAATAGCTTCTGCAGATAATTTGGATTGCACACATAGAACAGCATTGTAAAAATCTGCCGCTTCAAATCCCCACGATTTAGTTTTATAAACCGATGAAATTTGATTTATGGAGCCAATTTGATCTGCAATTAAATCCACGGCATTTTGCAAGTGTTGCATCTTGTCGCCTAAATTACTGCCTAAGCCCAAATATATTTCCTTGAGTGTGCTCAAATTGAATTAATATATTTTATTGATTTTCTGTAATTTAGTTTAATGTATCTCTTTCTGTTGCTTTAATTTTTTTAACAAATTCCGTGAGTTTTTTTCCATACATAGATGATTTTATTTGGGCATTCATTGATTTTTCTATGGTATCTAAAAGATAGATATTTGCATCGTAAAGATCAGAAAGTGCAATATAAGGTGCCACTTCTTTATCTGCATTTTTTACGGCAAAATTGGTAGCATACAAATATTTTCGCTTTACGTGTTTTTTATAGATTTGTTCTAAAGAATCAACTTTGGAGTGATTTTCATCTTTTTGCGCCATAAATTTCTCTTTTACCAAATCTAAATTTTCATCGTTAAATTTACTCATAATCCCTTGGTACTTTGTCCATAACTCTTGATTTTCCGAACCTGATATTTTTGCTTTTGAAGAAAATTTATCTAATTTAGAATTTATAGAAATGTTTCCTTGTTCAGCAAAAAATTGGATTTCTTCATTAGGTTTTTCCTTTAACCGCAAATAATAAACTTCCGGACTGTACAATGAATCTGACATTTCAAAAATTCCATCATTTTTTACTCTAAAAGTATCCACTAAAACATATTTGTTATCTCTTACTTTTTCAAGATATAAAATTCCTTTTGTTAAACCTTTAATTTCACCCTTTAGGATAAAGAAATCTTTGTGTTTTGTTTCACAACCCACCAATGCGATTAGGAATACTATAATCAAAAATAAATGTCTCATACTTCAAAAAATTAGTAGGCAAAAATAAATAAACTCAAGCAATACTTAAAGTCGTTTTTTATCAAATTGTGATAAGTTATTAACTAATTTATTTTTTTGTAGAATAAAAAATCATAGTATATTTACAAACTTCAATTAATCAATCTATTAATGAGTAAATTATTTGTAAATAATTGTAAAGCAGTATATTATATTCTAAAATAAATGGAAAGAATTCAACAATTCACAGATTACATCAATGCGGGCTACCAAAGCAAAGGTGATGCTATTACCTTAGGCGCAGCTATGTTAGACGGAAAGACGATTACCAACACTTTTGTAAAAGTTCCCTTAAAAACCTTAAACCGCCACGGATTGATAGCCGGAGCAACCGGTACGGGTAAAACAAAAAGTTTACAAGTTTTGGTAGAACAGCTTTCTGAAAAAGGAATTCCATCTTTAGTAATGGACATCAAAGGGGACTTTAGCGGAATTGCGCAACCCGGAACCGGTCATCCAAAAATTGACGAGCGTATGAGTGCCATTGGACTCCCTTTTACGCCTAATGCTTATCCGGTTGAAATTTTCACCTTATCTGAGCAAGAAGGAGTGCGCTTGAGAGCCACAGTGATTGAATTTGGAGCTGTTTTACTATCCAGAATTTTAAACTTAAATGATGCTCAAGAAGGAGTTGTCGCTATTTTATTTAAGTACTGTGACGATAACGGGTTGCCCTTATTAGATTTAAAAGATTTTCAAAAAGTCTTGCACTTTGCTACTAATGAAGGAAAAGACGAAATTCAAAAACAATACGGCGCCATTTCTACTGCTACGACGGGAACTATATTACGCAAAATCATTGAATTGGAACAACAAGGTGCCGATTTGTTTTTCGGTGAAAAATCCTTTGATGTCAAGGATTTAACTCGCTTAGACGAAAAAGGACGCGGAATGGTGAATATTTTGAGATTGACTGATATTCAAGATAAACCCAAGTTGTTTTCCACTTTTATGTTGCAACTTTTGGCAGAAGTCTATCAAACATTTCCTGAACGTGGAGATGTAGAACAACCTGAATTGATGATTTTTATAGACGAAGCCCATTTGGTGTTTGAAGAAGCTAATAAAACCTTATTAAATCAAATAGAGACGGTAGTAAAACTCATACGTTCTAAAGGCGTTGGCGTTTACTTCATCACTCAAAATCCTAAAGATGTGCCGGAAGATGTTTTAGCACAATTAGGTTTAAAAATTCAGCATTCACTACGCGCATTTACCGCAAATGACCGTCAAGCCATTCGATTAACAGCTCAAAATTTTCCGGATACTGAATACTACGAAACTGAAGATGCTCTAACTAATCTTGGTATTGGTGAAGCGTTTGTAACTGTATTAGATGAAAAAGGACGTCCTACCCCATTGGCAATTACGATGATGCGAGCTCCTCAAAGTAGAATGGATGTGCTTACACCCAATGAATTAGAAGATTTAATCAGAAAATCGAGTTTAGCTGATAAATACAATGAATTGGTAGACAGAGAAAGTGCATACGAAATGCTAACCAAAAAAATTGAAGACATTCAAGAAGACAGAGAAGACGAAGAAAAAGAAAGAGAACGAGAAAAAGAACGTAAATCAAGTAACACATCAAGAAGTACGCGTCAAAATCCGATTGTAAAAGTAGTTACAAGCGCCGGGTTTATTCGGGGTGTATTTGGTATTTTATCCAGAGTTTTGAGATAAAATAATTCTCCGTAACATTTGTTAGTTGCAAAGTAATTTGAAACTTCTATATTTGCCGACTTTAAAAATAAAATTAAAAAATGGTAAACAAATTTAGTGCGTGGCACAATGTATCACCCGGTAATAATACGCCGAGTGAAGTTAATGGCATCATCGAAATTCCAAAGGGTTCTCGTGCCAAATATGAATTGGACAAAGAGAGTGGATTTTTAAAAATGGACAGAGTCTTGTATTCTGCCGTGTATTATCCTGCTAACTATGGTTTTATTCCGCAAACATACTGCGAAGACCACGATCCACTCGATATTTTAATTCTATCGCAAGTAGATATCGTTCCAATGTGTATCGTATCTGCCAAAGTGGTTGGCGTGATGCGAATGTTAGACAATGGTGAAGCCGATGATAAAATTATTGCAGTAGCTATTGGTGACCCCAGCGTGAGTCACATCAATGATATTTCCGAATTACCTCCTCATTTTATATCTGAAATAGAGCATTTCTTTATGGAATATAAAAGATTGGAAAAAAAAGAAGTAAAAGTGGAAAATTTTTTAGGACGCGATGTAGCGATGCAAATTTTACAAGACGGTTTTAAAATGTATCACGAGTATTTTACGCCTAAAATACTGAAATAGTTGATTGAATTTAAATTTTATAGTTATCTGATTATAAGTTGTTTAATTAAATGATTTTTATATTTCAAAAAGAATGGAACAACAAGGTATTAAGAATCCGTTAAATATTATTGTCATAGTAGCTGCATTGGGTTATTTTGTTGATATATACGACTTAATTTTATTTGGAATTGTTCGTGTTCCCAGTTTAAAAGGGATTGGAGTAGGCGCTTCAGAATTGTTAAGTGAAGGAATTTTATTACTCAATATGCAAATGATTGGTATGCTGATTGGTGGTATTATTTGGGGAATTTTAGGTGATAAAAAAGGAAGAATGCCGGTTTTATTTCTAACAATTGCTTTGTATTCAATGGCTAATATACTAAATGGGTTTGTCCAAAATATGACTCAATATGCTATTTTACGATTTATAGCAGGTATTGGTTTAGCTGGTGAATTAGGTATTGGAATTACATTAGTTACCGAAGTAATGAGTAAAGAAAAAAGAGGATATGGAACTGCGGTTGTTTCTTCGATTGGAATTTTTGGTGCAGTATTAGGTTTTTTAGTTTCAGATTTTTTTAATTGGAGAGTTGCATATTGGTTTGGTGGTGGATTAGGGTTTTTATTATTATTACTGAGGATATCGGTACACGAATCCGGAATGTTTGAAAAAACAAAAAATAACACTTATGTTGAAAGAGGAAATTTCCTAAAATTATTTTCTAATAAGGAAACATTTTTAAAATATCTGAACAGTATTCTTATCGGTATTCCGATATGGTATATTGTCAGTATTATGGTAATACAATCGCCTGAAATGGCAAAAATTCTCAAAATTCAAGGTGAGATTAACGGTGGAGCTGCGGTAACTTATCATTATATTGGAATAGCCATTGGAAGTTTACTGATAGGTATTCTAAGTGAGCTCTTAAAATCAAGAAAAAAAGCGGTATTGTATTCTATTTCGTTTTTATTATTATTTTTCACTATATTTTTTTTCAAAACCGGTTTAAATACAAGCGCTTTCTATGGAATATTATTTTTATTAGGAATTGGAGCAGGGTATTGGACGGTTTTTATTACAATGGCAGCAGAACAATTTGGTACCAATATTAGAGCAACTGTGACTACAACAGTACCAAATTTTGTAAGAGGAGCGACAGTGCCAATCACTTCATCAGTATTATTTCTATCGCATCAGTTCGGCCTGTTGAAAGCGGGAATAATCGTAGGGATAATTTGTTTTATTCTAGCAATAATTGCTCTTTCTTTAATAAAGGAAACTTATAATAAGGATTTAGATTTTGTTGAAAAATAATTGGTTGAAAAAAATTTTTTTAAAAGTCTGATTTCTGTCTAAAACATTGTAATAGAATATTTTAATTCAAAAAGTGCTAAACAGACTATGAAGAATTGCTGTAAATATGAGCCCCAATAATATAATTGAAATAATAAAAAAAAATTTTAGAACCGTTCTAAAGTGATTTTACATTTTCAATATTACCCTATGATGTCAGAATACACCTTTTTTACTCCCCATCAATTACCTTATAAGCATCAATAATTCTTTTCACTATTCTGTGTCGCATTACATCCGTATCATCAAGATGAATGATTGAAATTTCCGGTATGTTTTTTAATGCAACTAATGCTTCTTTCAATCCCGAAGCTTGTTTTTTTGGCAAATCTACTTGTCCCGGATCTCCGGTGATTACAAATTTAGAGTTTAAACCCATACGGGTCAAAAACATTTTCATTTGAATATGTGTGGCATTTTGAGCTTCGTCCAAAATTACATAACTGTCATTCAAGGTTCTACCGCGCATAAAGGCTAAAGGTGCAATTTGAATAACCCCTTTTTCAAAATAAGATTCTAATTTTTCGTAAGGAATCATATCGCGCAAGGCATCGTAGAGTGGCTGCATATAAGGGTCTAATTTTTCTTTGAGATCACCCGGCAAAAATCCGAGATTTTCACCTGCTTCTACCGCAGGACGCGTCAATATGATTTTTCGGACTTCCTTTTCTTTCAATGCTTTAACAGCTAATGCTACTGCAGTATACGTTTTTCCGGTTCCGGCAGGTCCCACGGCAAAAAGCATATCCGTTTTTTTCAAAGCTTTCACCATTTCCTGTTGGTTTTTGGTTTTGGCTTTGATGATTTTTCCGTTTATGCCATAGACTAATATCGCATTATCACCGAGCTCTTTATTCAATTCTTCTTGAGAATTGAGTAATAAAATGCGTTCGACGCTGTTCTCGTCTATAGAATTGAATCGGTGAAAATAGTCTACGAGCATTTGTAGTTTTTTTTCAAACTCGTCAATGATTTCAGCTTCGCCAAAAACTTTTATTTGCGAATCTCGAGCTACAATTTTTAATTTAGGAAAATGCTCTTTGATAATTTGCAAGTATCTATTGTTCACCCCAAAAAGAGCCGAAGGGTTGATTTCAGTTATTTCAATGAGTCTCTCGTTCAAATTTTATAAGAAATTAAATATTAGATTAGGTATAATTAAAATAGAGTTTATCTTTGTAAAATTGTTTTTTTTTACAACGCTAAAGTAAATAAAAAAATAATAAATTACAATATATTTAGTTTTGTTTTTTTGTTAAGATGTCTATTATTACTTTAACTTCCGATTTTGGGCTGAAAGATTACACTGTTGCGGCGGTTAAAGCTAAAATTGTATCATCAAGGTCAGATCTTTCAATTGTGGACATCACGCATCATATTAAGCCGTTTAATGTTTTAGAAACGGCGTTTGTATTAAATGGAGTTTACAGCGAATTTCCTGAAAAAACCATTCACCTTATCGGGGTGGATGCAGAAGCGGATGCCAATCAAAAACACTTATTAGTAATGATTGAAAATCAGTATTTTATCGGGGCAGATAATGGTATTTTTTCATTGTTGTTGCCGGAAAATAAAATTCAAAAAATCATTGAAATAAGACATACTCTTTCTATGGAAAGTGTTTTTCCTATGAAAGATGTATTTGTTGACATCGCTTTTAAATTGTTAGACAATAAACCTTTGGAAGAAATAGGAAAAACTTTAAAAAAAGTCAATGAATGGAAAAAAATTAATCCGGTACTCGCAAACCCCAATGAATTAACAGTGCATATCGCTTATGTTGATCATTTTGGAAATTTAGTAACGGATCTAAATAAAAAATTATTCCATCAATTTAGAAAAAATAGAAAATTCACAATTCACGCCAGTAGTACTAAGATTAATAAAATACATCAAAAATATATTGATTTTTCTAAAGAAGAAATGCTTGTAAGTGTATTAAAATCCAATATTGGAAAAGCGATGGCGGTTTTTAATTCGATAGATTTATTAGAAATTGCCATTTACAAATCGTATTCCGAAAAAGGAGGAACAGCCGAAGAACTGCTTGGATTGACAGTAGGCGACACCATTAAAATCAAATTTGAATAAACCTTAATATATGATTACCAGAGTTGTAAAAATGAGTTTTAAAGAAGAAAAAGTGATGGACTTTCTTGAACATTTTGAAAGTGTAAAAGATAAGGTACGCAATCAAACCGGATGCTTGGAAGTGATTTTGCTTCAAGATAAAAATCAACCCAATGTTTTTTTTACTCTGAGCAAATGGGAACAAGAATCTGATTTAGAACGTTATAGAATGTCTGAATTTTTTAAAGAAGTGTGGTTTTTCACCAAAGCGCTTTTTGACGAAAAAGCCGAAGCTTGGACGCTTGAAAGTTTGAAAGTTTAATGTTTAAAGTTTAAACAGATTAGCACATTTTCAAATTTCCAAATTTCCAAATTATCTCATTTTCAAATTTTTCCTTTTACCTTTTAACTTTTACCTTTAAAATGTTTGCAGTTTTTAAAAAAGAGTTTAATAATTTTTTTGCCGGAATTATCGGTTATGTAGTAGTCGGCTTATTCCTGTTGTTCAATGGGTTATTGCTTTGGTATTTCAAAGGAAATTGGAATATTTTCAACATTGGATTTGCTGATTTACAAGCCTTTTTCGATATGGTACCTTGGCTAATGATGGTATTGATCCCTGCCATAACTATGCGTATGTTCAGCGATGAATATACCACAGGAACCATTGAAATCTTAAAAACCAGACCATTGACTGCTTGGCAAGTAGTATTTGGCAAGTTTTTAGCAGGCTTGGCTGTGGTTTTCTTGAGTTTGATTCCAACCATATTATACGCAATTAGCATTACAAGATTGGCATTGCCCGAGAAAATTGATTTTGGACCTATCATTGGGGCTTATTTAGGTTTGTTTTTTGTTGCCACAGTTTTCACATCTGTTGGATTATTTACTTCCTTATTATTTAAAAATCAGGTTATTGCATTTTTATCGGGATTGATTTTAAACTTTATTTTGTATTATGCTTTTGAGCAAATGAGTATCTGGGATAATTCACTTCCAGCCTTCATTCAAAAAATAGGTGTTATAGAACATTATAAAAGTATCAGTCGTGGGGTGTTAGACAGCAGAGATTTGGTATATTTTGCAAGTGTCAGTTTTTTGTTTTTGTGGTGGTCAAAAGAAAAATTTTCTAAAAATTAATTGAGCGATGAATCAATTGGTCAAACCATATAATGATTTGCTTAGCAACATTGGATTGTTGTTACAAGAAGGACGTCGAAAATCCATTCAAGCGGTTAACACAATTTTAGTACAAACCTATTGGGAAATAGGTAGATATATTATTGAATTTGAACAAAATGGAAATGAAAGAGCCGAATATGGAACCATGTTGTTTGATAGATTGTCAAGGGATTTAACTCAGTTATACGGTAAAGGATTTGGAAGGTCTAACTTGTTGTATATGAGAAAATTATATGCGTCATTCCCAATAAGTGGGACACTGTCCCACTTATTGACATGGAGTCATTATTATGAAATTTTAAAAGCCGAAAATGAATTAGAAATAAATTTTTATGTAAAACAATGTGAATTAGAACGTTGGAGTGTTAGAGAACTAAAACGCCAAATGAAAAGTTCACTTTTCGAAAGATTAGCACTAAGCAAAAATAAAGAAGAAATTTTAAAACTATCAAAAGTAGGTCAGATAATTGAGCAACCTAAAGACTTAATTAAAGATCCCTTTGTATTAGAGTTTTTAAATATTCCTGATGATAAATTACTGTTAGAAAGTGATTTAGAAGATAAAATTATCAAAAATTTACAAAGTTTCATCATGGAAATGGGAAAAGGATTTGCTTTTATAGGAAGACAATATCGCATGAGTTTAGGTGGTAAACATTTTTATTTAGATTTGTTGTTTTACCATCGTATTTTAAAATGTTTTGTATTAATTGATTTAAAAAGAGGTGAGATTGATCATCAAGATATAGGACAAATGAACCTTTATCTTAATTATTTTAAAAAGGAAGAGGCAACAGAAGGAGATAATGATCCAATCGGAATAATATTAGGTACACATAAAAATCATATTTTGGTTGAATACGCATTAAGTTCAATTCAAAACAATGTATTATTAAGTAAATATCAAATGTATTTGCCTAAAAAAGAAGAACTTCAACAAGAGTTAGAGCGTTTATTTATTAAAAATGAGTAGAGACTTAAAAAATATTTTTAAAGTAGTATTGTTGTTTTTTGCAGTAAATTTTGTTGCAAATTACTTGTATTTCCGTAAAGACTTGACCAAAGACCATCGCTATACGCTATCGGAAGTAAGTAAAAAAATCACTGACAAACTCAATCAAAGAGTTCAAGTAGAAGTTTATCTTAAAGGTAATTTCCCATTGGATTTCAAAAGATTGAGTCATGCTACAGAACAATATTTGGAAGAAGTAAAATCCGAAAATCCGAAAATTAGATACAAATTGATTGATCCCGTTGGGAATGAAGAAGCATTGATTAAAAAAGGAATGCAACCCAGCCGTTTGACCGTAGAAGAAGAAGGAAGTGTTTCCGAAAAATTGATATTTCCGTACGCTTTGGTCAAATATGACCATAAAGAAGTCGTAGTCCCTTTATTGGTAAATTCAGCAGAAGGTCAAGAAAAACAATTGCAACGTTCTATAGAAAATTTGGAATACGCCTTTAGTAATGCCTTTGCTCAACTCACTGCCAAAAAACAAAAATCAGTAGCGGTACTTCGTAGTAACGGAACATTAGAAGATATTTATCTCTATGATTTTTTGTCGTCTGTGAAAGAAAAGTACAATTTAGCCCCGTTTACTTTAAAATCTTCAACTTTTGTTTCGTCACAACAAATTGCAGATGATATTAAAAAATACGATGCTTTAGTCATTCCCAAACCAACGCAACCTTTTTCGGAACAAGACAAATTGATTTTAGATCAATATATTATGAATGGAGGAAAAACGCTTTGGCTCATTGATAATGTATATGCAGAAATGGACAGTTTACAACAAACAGGTGACGCTATGTTTATTCCGCGTGATTTAGGTTTGACTGATTTGCTTTTTTCTTACGGGGTTCGTATCAATTATGATTTGGTGCAAGATTTATACAGCAGTAAAATTGCCGTTGCCACCGGAAATGTGGGTAATCAAACGCAGTTTAAACAGTTTTTGTGGCGTTATTATCCTTTGATAAATCCCAATCAAAATCATTCCATCACTAAAAGTGTAGAACCGGTTAATTTGAAATTTCCATCGAGTATGGATACTTTAAAGAATAATATCCACAAAACGATACTTTTACAAACTTCAAAATTGACTAAAACTACAGGTTTGCCCAACATTGTTAGTCTATTAACTTTGGCAGACAAAGTAGATCCCAATCAATATATAGGTGATCAACAAAATTTGGGTATTTTATTGGAAGGAAAATTTACTTCGGCTTATGCCTATAGAACGAAGCCTTTTGCAGCAAATAATTTCAAAAAAGAAGGCGTTGACAACAAAATGATTGTCATTTCCGATGGCGATATGGTTGCCAATCAAGTACACGAAGGCCAGCCAACAGCGTTAAACGTTGACAAATGGACCGGACAATATTTTGGAAATAAAGAATTTTTACTCAATTCGTTAGATTATCTATTAGATGATTCCGGTTTGCTGACCTTAAGAGGGAAAACATTGGAAATAAAAATGTTGAACAAACAAAAAGTAGCATCTGATAAGGGATTTTGGCAGTTTATCAATATCGTTTTACCTTTAATTTTATTAACGCTTTTTGGTTTTGGTTATCAAGGATGGAGAAAAAGGAAGTACACAAAATAGAAATTCCAATCCAGATTGCTATATTGGACTGTATGTAAAAACAAAGTGGTATAAATTCAAATTTATTTTAACAATTTTCCATTCACTCATTCACTCATTCACTCATTCAATCATTACTTCACTTTGTTGTTATTTTTTTTTAGGAGTTCAGTGATTGCTTCGCAATTCACTCATTCACTCATTCAATCATTCACTCATTCAATCATTCAATCATTCACTCAAAATGACACCAACCTTAGTTTTATTAATCATCGCAATTTATTCAGTAATCCTATTTTACATAGCATTTCGTACCGGAAAAAACGAGAGCAATGCCAATTTCTTTGTGGCAAAAAAGCAATCCCCTTGGTTGGTGGTAGCTTATGGAATGATTGGGGCTTCGCTTTCGGGCGTTACTTTTATGTCCGTTCCGGGCTGGGTGGGCACTACTCATTTTAAATACTTAATGGTGGTTTTTGGGTATCTTATTGGCTATGCGGTCATAGCGTTAGTATTAATGCCTTTGTACTATCGATTAAATCTCATCACTATTTATACCTATTTGGAACAAAGGTTTGGTAAATGGTCACATAAAACAGGTTCTTTTTTCTTTATCCTTTCTCGCACCATTGGGGCTTCATTTAGGATTTTTTTAGTAGTTCACGTACTTCAAATTTTTGTTTTTGATGCTTGGAATGTCCCATTTGTAGTTACTATCGCTATTTTCTTGGCGTTGGTTATTCTTTATACTTATCGTGGCGGTATCAAAACGATTATTTGGACAGATACCTTGCAAACCACCTTTATGTTGTTGGCAGTGGTGATTTCAATTTATTTGATTATCAGTGAAATGAACATCTCGTTTAGCCAATTGATCTCGCAAGTTTGGAATTCTGATTTATCTCAAGTTATTGACACTGATGTAAATAGCCGACAGTATTATTGGAAGCAAATCATTAGTGGCGCTTTTATTGCCATTGCCATGACCGGATTAGATCAAGAAATGATGCAAAAAAATCTGAGTATCAGAACTTTAAAAGATGCTCAAAAAAATATGTTTTCATTTAGTATCGCTTTACTTTTTGTGAATTTGATGTTTTTATTTCTTGGAGCTGCACTGTTTTTATTAGTGGAAAGCAAGGGAATTGCAATGCCCAAGAATTCAGACGATTTGTTCCCTATGATTGCCATCAATTATTTAAGTCCTTTAGCCGGCATCATTTTTATAATAGGTTTGATTTCTGCTGCATATCCAAGTGCTGACGGAGCATTGACATCTTTAACAACTGCTTTTTCAATAGATTTCTTAAAAATTGATAAAAATGAAAAATTATCAGAAGCGCAAGCCCAAAAAATCAGACATCGCGTGCACTTAATTTTTGCATTGATTTTATTTGCCATCATTTACATTTTTAGCTTGATCAACGATAGAGCCGTTATTGATAAACTCTTTACTGTCGCCGGCTATACGTATGGACCTTTATTAGGTTTATTTGCCTTTGGCATTTTAACAAAAAGAAAAGTAAAAGATACTATTGTCCCTTTTATTGCAATAATATCGCCGATAGTCTGTTATTTTTTAAGTGAATTTTCAGTACAGCTTTTAAATGGATATAAAATTGGCTTTGAACTCTTGTTAATTAATGGATTAATAACATTTTTAGGTCTGTATTTTATCAGTAAAAAATAAAAAAATGTTAATCTTTCTGAAATAGAAACTTTTTATTTATAAAACCCATAATTTTACAACTCATTTCATAAAAAAATATAAAAATGATTAAAAAATCTCTTTTCTTTTTGTTTTTAGTGCTCGCTTTTACTATTTACGCACAACAAGAAACCGAATCAATAAAAATCTACAGAGCAGAAGAAACCAAATTAAACGATTTAATCCATACTAAATTAAAGGTCAGTTTTGATTTTCCTAAGCGTTATCTATATGGAGAAGCTTGGATTAAAGCCAAACCGCATTTTTATCCTTCCCAAAAATTGGTTTTAGATGCCAAGTCTATGATGATTCAAGAAGTGAAAATGGGTGATAAAAAATTAGAATACAATTATGAAAATGATGAGTTAATTATCAATTTGGGTAATATATACACACGTGATGAAGAATTTGAAGTTTACATCAAATATACGGCAAGACCGGAATTAGTTACGCAAAAGGGCAGTGCTGCCATATCAGATGCCAAAGGGCTCTATTTTATCAACCCTGATGAAACTGACCCTGAAAAACCTACACAAATATGGACACAAGGCGAAACAGAATCCAATTCAGTTTGGTTTCCTACCTTAGACAGTCCTAATCAAAAATCTACTGAAGAGATATACATTACCATTCCCAATAAATATACCACGCTTTCCAATGGTTTGCTCATCAATCAAACTGAAAATCAAGATGGTACGCGCACCGATTACTGGAAAATGAATCAACCGCACGCACCATATTTGTTTTTTATAGGCATCGGGGAATATGCGGTGGTTAAGGACAGTTGGAAAGGAAAACCGGTAAATTATTACGTTGAAAAAGAATACGAACCGGTTGCCAAAGCTATTTTTGGTAATACACCTGAAATGATCCAATTTTTCTCTGATAAATTCGGAGTTGAATATCCTTGGGAAAAGTACAGTCAAATAGTAGGAAGAGATTTTGTCAGTGGTGCAATGGAAAACACCACTACCACCATTCATTCCGAAAATGCGTATCAAAAGGAAGGGCAGCTGATTGATGAAAATACGTGGGAAGATACGGTTTCACACGAATTGTCACATCATTGGTTTGGTGATTTAGTGACCACCGAAAGTTGGAGTAATCTAACCGTTAATGAATCATTCGCTACTTATGCAGAATATCTCTGGCGCGAATTCAAATACGGGAAAGACCACGCTGATGAACATTTATTTCAGGACAAAAAAGCCTATTTTATGGGTGGAAATGAGTCTAAAAATTTAGTTCGCTTTCATTATGCTGACAGAGAAGATATGTTTGATGGCGTGAGCTATCAAAAAGGAGCCACCATTTTGCATATGTTGAGAAAAGAAATAGGAGACGAAGCCTTTTTTGCGGGTTTGAAAAAATATTTGCAAGATTTTCAATTTGGAACCGCCGAAGCACATCAATTGAGATTGGCATTAGAAGATGTTTCCGGAACTGACCTAAACCCCTTTTTCAATCAATGGTATTTCGCTAACGGACATCCAAAATTAGAAATTAGTTATAATTATGACCTTACGGACAATACCGTAATAGTAACTGTAAAACAAGCAGATAAAGTATTTCATTTTCCTTTGAAAATTGACATTTATGAAAGTGGAAAGAGAATTGAACACAATGTGGAAGTAACCAAAAAAGAACAATCCTTTACTTTTCAATATACAAAAAAACCGGATTTGGTAAATGTAAATGCGGATCACGTATTGCTCAGTGAAATAAAAGACGAAGAAAAGACCTTGGAAAATTATATATTCCAATTAAACAATGCACCGCACTACGAAGACAGATATAATGCCATTTTATACCTTTCTAAACATCAAGATAATGATGAAGCATTTAAAGCTTTAATGAAAGCAATGAATGATAAGTATTTTGAAATTAGAATATTAGCATTAAGAAATATTGATTTAAGTAAAAAATACAGAAAAGAAGCCATCAAAGTTGTTGAAACCTTAGCGACCACAGATCCTAAAACAAAGGTGCAAGGAGAAGCTATACTTGTATTAGCTAAATTAATCGATCCCAAATACAAGCCAATTTATGAAAGGGGCATTAACAATCCGTCTTACAGTATTAAGAGCAATTCAATTATTGCCCTTTATGAAATAGACAAAACAGCCGCTATGAATGCTATTAACAGTTTAGCTAATGAAACAAAAGAAGATTTAGCTTCTCTTTTAGTGCAATTATATATCAAAGAGAATGACGAAACCCAAATGCCTTATATAGCATCTCATTTATTAGATTTTGCATTTAGTGATAAAGAAGCCGACCAACAAACTTTTATGAAAACCTATCAATGGATAGCCAACAGTAATAATGAAAAAGCATTAAGCAACCTTACCCAAGATTTTGTATCTAAAGGAAAGAGATATAAGAAATATGGTGTGGATATGATGGTAATGGGTCTATTGCAACAAGTAATCCAATTACAAAATAAATCAAACAATTCTAATAAAGATACTATAATTCAAATAGTTAAAAAAGGATTGTCCGAATTAGTTGAATAATATTTTTAAACTTTAACGGATAACAGATTACCATCTGATTATCCGTTAAAGATTATTATTTTTTTATTTTTATACAATTTCTGAAAAGAGGTTGAGTTATGTAATAGTTAAATTTACTCAAACTTTTTTTATATTTTTGCAAAATTATGAAGTTTACAGCACTGCAAATAGCTACAATACTAAATGGAACAGTAGAAGGTGATGAAATGGTTCAAGTTTCAAAATTATCCAAAATTGAAGAAGGAGAACCTGAAACATTATCTTTTTTGTCTAATCCGAAATATTCAAGCCATATTTATAGTACAAATGCATCTGTAGTAATTGTAAATGAAGATTTTGTCCCTGAAAAACCAATCAATTCAACTTTAATAAAAGTGCCGGATGCCTATAGAGCATTTACACAATTGTTAAATTTTTACAACAAAGTTAAATGGGATAAATCAGGAATTGAACAACCTAGTTATATAGATAACACATCAAAAATTGGAGCAAATCCTTATATAGGGGCATTTGCTTATATTGGAAAAAATGTAATTATTGGTACCAATGTTAAAATTTTTCCGCAAGCTTACATAGGTGATAATGTTAACATTGGAGATAATACTATTATTTTCACAGGAGCAAAAATTTATTCTGAAAGTGTAATAGGCAATGACTGTTTGATTCATTCTAATGCTGTTGTCGGCTCCGATGGATTTGGATTTGCGCCCACTGAAAATGGAGATTACGAAAAAATTCCGCAAACCGGAAATGTTATTATTGGAAATGATGTAGAAATAGGAGCAGGGACAACCATAGATAGAGCCACTTTGGGAAGTACTAAAATTGGAGATGGTGTTAAATTGGACAATCAAATTCAAATTGCACACAATGTAGAAATTGGTAAAAATACTGTGATTGCAGCTCAAACCGGTGTAGCTGGTTCAGCAAAAATCGGAATAAATTGCGTTATTGGTGGACAAGTTGGAATAGCCGGACATATCACGATTGGCAATTATGTAAAAGTACAAGCGCAATCAGGAATTTCTAAAAGCTTGGCAGATGGCTCTGTAGTTCAGGGTTCGCCGGCTTTTGGATACAACGATTGGAATAAATCTTATGTATATTTTAAAAATTTACCCAAAACAATTTTAGAAATTGAAATACAGCTAAAAGAAATCAAACTTTAAACTATGACATTACAACAAACGATTTCAAAAGAAATTTCACTTACGGGAATAGGTTTACATACCGGTAAAGAAGTTACTATCAAGTTCAAACCGGCTCCTGTGAATCACGGCTATGCTTTTGTTAGAATTGATTTGGAAGGAAATCCAATCATTGAAGCTAACGCAAAATATGTAATAAGTACAGAACGTGGAACTAATTTAGAAAAAAATGGTGTTGCTATCAATACTTCAGAACATGTTTTAGCTGCTGCGGTTGGTTTAGAAATTGACAATTTAATTATTGAAATCAATTCATCTGAACCACCGATTATGGATGGTTCTTCCAAATTGTTTATTGAAGCACTCGAGAGAGCAGGAATAACCATTCAAGATACTGAAAGAGAAGAATATATAGTAAAAGAAATCATTTCTTATAAAGATGAAGAAACGGGTAGTGAAATTGTCATTATGCCCTCAGACCAATATCAAATAACCACTTTAGTTGATTTCGGCACCAATGTATTAGGTACACAAAATGCAACTTTAAAAAAAATAAGTGATTTTAAAAATGAAATAAGTGAAGCGCGAACTTTTAGTTTCCTTCACGAATTAGAATTGCTATTAGACCACAACCTCATTAAAGGAGGGGATTTAAATAATGCAATTGTTTACGTAGACAAAGTGATTTCAGATGCAACTTTAGAAAAATTAAAAAAAGCATTTAACAAAACAAGTATTTCTGTAAAACCAAATGGAATCTTAGATAATTTGGAATTGCGTTGGCCCAATGAAGCAGCCAGACATAAACTGTTGGATGTTATGGGAGATTTAGCATTAGTAGGTATACGATTGAAAGGAAAAGTAATAGCCACAAAACCGGGACATAAAGTCAACACTAATTTTGCAAAAAAATTACAAAAAATAATTCAAAATGATAAGAGAAATAACATTCCGCAATATGATTTGAATCAAACACCCTTGATGGATGTAAATCATATTATGAAAATACTTCCCCACAGACCGCCGTTTTTATTGATAGATAAAATATTAGAATTATCTGATAAACATGTCGTAGGAGTGAAAAATGTAACAATGAATGAACCATTTTTTGTCGGACATTTCCCTGGAGAACCGGTAATGCCGGGTGTATTGCAAGTTGAAGCAATGGCACAATGTGGTGGAATATTAGTTTTAAGCACGGTGCCTGATCCTGAAAATTATTTGACTTATTTCATGAAAATAGATGGTGTAAAATTCAAACATAAAGTAGTTCCGGGCGATACACTCATTTTCAAAGCGGAATTGTTATCTCCAATAAGAAGAGGCATTTGTCATATGCAAGCCTATGGATATGCCAATAACAGAATAGTAGTCGAAGCCGAACTAATGGCTCAAATAGTAAAAGTTAATGAATAAAACAGTATGAATCAACCTTTAGCATATGTAAATCCGGGTGCAAAAATTGCAAAAAATGTTGTAATTGAGCCATTTACAAATATCGAAAACAATGTTGAAATAGGCGAAGGAACTTGGATAGGTTCCAATGTTACTATAATGGAAGGCGCCAGAATAGGCAAAAATTGTAGAATTTTTCCTGGAGCAGTCATTTCAGCCATCCCACAAGATTTAAAATTTGAGGGAGAATCATCTTTAGCTGTAATTGGCGATAATTCAACAATAAGAGAATTTGTAACTTTAAACAGAGGGACTAAAGCTTCTGGGGAAACGCGTATAGGCAAAAACTGCTTGGTAATGGCAACGGTACACATAGCTCATGACTGCGTAATAGGTGATAATTCTATTATTGTTAATGGAGTTGCTCTCGCCGGGCATGTCATAATTGGAGAAAATGTTGTTATTGGAGGTCTTTCGGCGGTACATCAGTTTGTGCAAATCGGAGCTCACGCTATGATATCAGGAGGTTCATTAGTGCGCAAAGACGTTCCTCCTTACACCAAAGCGGCGAAAGAGCCCCTGTCTTATGTTGGGATTAATTCTATCGGACTCCGTCGTAGAGGGTTTACACCAGAAAAAATACGCGAAATTCAAGACATCTATCGCATTATTTTTCAAAAAAATTACAACACATCTCAAGCACTTTCATTGATTGAAGCTGAAATGCAAGCAACTAAAGAAAGAGATGAAATCATTCAGTTCATCAGAAGTTCCCAACGTGGCGTGATGAAAGGATATACGAGTGTGAGGAATTTTGAAGAATAAATTTAATGTAAATCTTTAATAGATATTTTTTACTTTTTTAAGTGAATAAATAGTATTTTATTTGCAAAAATTTATTTTTCAATTAATATTAAATAAAATTCAAATTAATTTATGGCATCATCAGGAGATATTCGCAAAGGTATGTGTATGGTTTTTAACAATGATATATATAAAGTCATTGAGTTTCTGCATGTAAAACCGGGTAAAGGACCCGCTTTTGTGAGAACAAAACTCAAAAGTGTGACATCTGGTAGAGTAATAGATAATACTTTTTCAGCAGGCAATAAAATAGAAGAGGTACGAGTAGAAGCTAGAAAGTACCAATTTTTATATCCAGAAGGTGAAGATTTTCATTTTATGAATACCGAAGATTACAATCAAATCACGCTTCCTAAAGACTTTTTAGATGCACCACAATTAATGAAAGAAGGAGACATAGTAACCGTTTTGGTAAAAGCAGATGATGATACTCCATTGACAGTAGAAATGCCTTTAAGCGTTGTTTTGGAAGTAATTGAAACAGAGCCCGGTGTTCGCGGAAATACAGCTACCAATGCTACCAAACCCGCCACAGTTGAAACCGGAGCAAAAATTATGGTACCTTTATTCATTAATGAAGGCGACAAGGTAAAAATAGACACTGAAACCGGAAAATATGTAGAAAGAATGTAGAAATAACTTCTTTTTAATATTTTGTGTTTTTTTTAAAAATAATTAAAGAAAAACGCTTTTCTGTTTTTTTATTTCAATGGATAGCGTTATTTTTGTTCCAGTTTTAGAAATTATTTATTTTTAATTTAAACCTTAAACAAAACAAGATGTCAGTTTTAGTTAATAAAAATTCGAAAATTATCGTTCAAGGATTTACCGGAGGTGAAGGAACTTTTCACGCATCACAAATGATAGATTACGGAACTAATGTGGTAGGTGGAGTTACTCCTGGAAAGGGAGGACAAAACCATCTTGGTAAACCTGTTTTTAATACAGTAAAAGATGCAGTAAAAGGTGTTGAAGCTGACACCTCTATCATATTTGTTCCGGAAGGATTTGCAGCTGATGCAATTATGGAAGCAGCTGAAGCAGGTATTAAAGTAATTATTTGCATCACAGAAGGCATTCCGGTAGCAGACATGGTTAAAGCTAACACCTACGTAAAACAAAAAGGAGCACGATTAGTTGGTCCGAATTGTCCCGGAGTTATTACACCTGAAGAAGCTAAAGTTGGGATTATGCCCGGTTTTGTGTTTAAAAAAGGTAGAGTGGGTATAGTTTCTAAATCTGGAACATTGACTTACGAAGCTGCAGACCAAGTGGTTAAGCAAGGATTAGGAATTTCAACTGCTATAGGAATAGGAGGAGACCCTATTATTGGTACAACGACCAAAGAAGCTGTTGAAATGTTTATGAATGACCCTGAAACGGATGCAATCGTTATGATTGGAGAAATTGGAGGTCAATTAGAAGCCGAAGCCGCTCGTTGGATTAAAGCCGACGGCAATCGTAAACCGGTGGTTGGTTTTATTGCGGGACAAACTGCACCAAAAGGACGTACTATGGGTCATGCCGGCGCTATCGTAGGTGGAGCTGATGATACTGCACAAGCTAAAATGAGAATATTAGCCGAAAATGGAATCCACGTAGTGGCTTCTCCTGCTGAAATTGGAAAAAAAGTAGCAGAAATAATAAAAAAATAACTCTATATTCAAATTATTAACCACAAATTTACGCTTTTGTAGATTTGTGGTTTTTTTATGAATTTATAGGAAGTAACAGGGGAACTAATTGGTTATTCTGGAGAACTAAATATAAAAATATACATTTAGAAATAAAAAGAAGTGATACTTTAGCTAAAAGGTAATTAAAATTTAATTAGTTATACCTGTAAAACTCCCATATTAAAAGCCTTTGAAATAGGAGCGTGGTTGGCCGCTTCAATCCCAATACTTATCCATTTTCGAGTTTCCAAAGGATCTATGATAGCATCGGTCCATAATCTTGCCGCCCCATAATAAGGAGATATTTGATGATCATAACGGGATTTTATTCTAATAAATAAATCTTTTTCTTCCATCTCAGTCAATTTCTTTGATGTTTTTTCGAGATTGGCTTTTTCTATTTGTAATAGCACTTTAGCAGCAGAAGCACCACTCATTACGGCTAATTCAGCTGAAGGCCAAGCAACAATCAAACGAGGGTCATATGATTTGCCACACATGGCATAATTGCCTGCACCGTATGAATTTCCTATAATTATGGTAAACTTTGGCACCACAGAATTAGCTACCGCATTCACCATTTTTGCACCGTCTTTAATAATACCGCCGTGTTCAGCCGCACTGCCCACCATAAAACCTGTTACATCTTGTAAAAATACCAATGGGATTTTCTTTTGGTTACAATTTGCAATAAAACGGGCGGCTTTATCTGCACTATCGGAATAAATTACACCTCCAAACTGCATTTGTTTATTGGCATTTTTTATTACCAAACGTTGGTTGGCAACTATTCCCACTGCCCATCCATCAATTCTGGCATATCCGCAAATCAAAGTTTTTCCATAGTCAGCTTTATATTCTTCGATTTCGGAATTATCTACAATTCTTTTGATAATTTCTAACATATCATATTGATCTGTACGCGATTTAGGTAAAATTCCATAAATTTCCTTCTGAACGAATAGAGGAAGAATAGGTTTTATTCGACTAAATCCGGCTTTATCATAATCACCAATTTTAGAAATTATTTTCTTAATTTTATCTAAAGCATCTCTGTCGTCAGTGGCTTTATAATCAGCGACCCCTGAGATAGAATTATGTGTAGTTGCACCACCAAGCGTTTCATTGTCAATATCTTCTCCTATAGCTGCTTTTACTAAATAACTACCAGCAAGGAAAATACTCGCCGTTTTATCTACCATAATGGCTTCATCACTCATAATTGGCAAATAAGCTCCACCTGCAACACAACTACCCATTACTGCTGAAATTTGAGTAATACCCATACTACTCATCACGGCATTGTTTCTAAAAATGCGTCCAAAATGTTCTTTATCAGGGAAAATTTCATCTTGCAAAGGTAAGTATACCCCAGCGCTATCAACGAGATAAATGATCGGAAGTTTATTTTCAATGGCAATTTCTTGTGCTCTTAAATTTTTCTTACCTGTTATTGGAAACCAAGCACCTGCTTTAACTGTGGCGTCATTAGCAACTACAACACAAAGTTTTTCTGATATATAGCCAATCTTAACAATGACTCCTGCTGAAGGACAACCTCCATGTTCTTTATACATTTCAAAACCAGCTAAAGCCCCAATTTCAATAGACTTGCTATCTTTGTCTAATAAATAATCTATTCTCTCATGAGCAGTCATCTTTCCTTTAGCATGCTCATTTTCAATTTTTTTAAGCCCACCACCAAAATAAACAGCTTTTAATTGTTTTTTTAATTCGCTTAAAAGTTGTTTGTTATAATCTTCATTGGCATTGAACTTTAAACTCATATTTTAAATTAAAGATTTTAGTATGCTAATTTATAATATTATAAATCAATTTATTGAGGCTATTTCGTCTTTTATATTTAATTGTTTTTTCAAGGTCAGATGGATTCCGATAATTATCGGAACGCTATAATCATTTTTTGATTGGTGTCAACTTTTTGTTATGCTCATTTCATATCTATCTTAACTTCTTTTACTTTGCCCTGTCTGTTTCCATTTTCATCTACTGCTTTAATATCAAAAATGGTTATCAATTGTCCTTGTTTTGCTTTATCTATGGTTCTTATGGCTTCTTCTGTAAATCCGTCTCCTTCGACATATACTGTAAGCAAACCAGGTACTTTCACTTTAAATGAGGTGACAGCAAAACGTTTATTATCCTTTGTTCTTATGGCACCTACTTTTGCTTGTCGTAGTGTCGTTTTAATCATGGTGACTTCTCCTTTCTCAGCATTAACCAAACCTTCAATTTCCATTGATTCAGGTCTGTCAGAGGTGTAATATTTACGTGTTTTAGCATCATCCGCAATAACAGTTTCTGATTTTGGTTGCTTTGGAGTCGTTGTTGATTTTGATTGAACAGGTCTGTCTATATAAACCGGTTTTTCTACATATTCCGTTTTATAAATCACCTTTTCTGTAACATTTTTTCGTGAAATAACCTTATAGGTAGAATTAAAAGGAATTGTAACCGGAGTTCCATCATACATTACGTTAAAATTTCCATCTAATACGTGTTCTCCGGGAAGAGGAGCATTGAAATCTAGTAATACTGCACCATCAGTTCCATATTTATTATCCATTTTGCTTCCGTTTACTACTATATCAAACGGCTTTGCGCTATCATCATAACGCCCTAATACAATTCTCCCTGTAATTTTTTCGTCAGGATAATAAAAACTTTTATCTAATCTAACAATTCCAACGTAATTTCGCATAGCAAACTCTTTTTCAAACTCACCACTATTCATCGCTTCTATTAGTTCTTGTTCAATAGTTCTGATGTCATATTGCATTTGTGTTATATTGAAAATGGATGCCATTGCAGGGAAAGATTCAAATTTAAAATTTAGCCATGGAATAATATTTCCACTGTAATCCACTAAATCTTTAGTTCTAAATCTTGAAGTAACCATCGTAGCTACTGTACCATAGCCTTTCCCTAAAGCTTTTTCAAAATTGGTTTTATACTCATTAATTTCAGTCAAAAATAAATTACCTTGAGGTGTGATTTTATTACCATCAAAAAAATAACTATCCAAAAATTTACTATTTGCCAATTTTGAATAGGAATTTCTCGCTTCGTCCGGTTTGAGTGTTCCATTGTAGATACTATCTTTTACAGCTTCTAAATAATAATAAAATTCGTCGGAAATTTTTTGAGCCTCTCTCAATCTTAGATAAATTGGTTTGTATTTAGCGCTGTCTTTTTCTACATTCCTTTCTAAAATTCCTCTAAATACTCCATTTTTTACCATGGTAAGCGAAATAGATTCTTCCAGCTTTTCATTCATTAAACCGAAAGTGTCGATAATTTTACTATCTTTATTACAAGAAGTTAATAAAATTAATAAAAATGACACTAAAAATAGTTGTTTCATACTTTATTTCTTTAATAAGATTAAATATATTTTCATTGAGAATCAAAATTTGACAAATTTATAAAATATGAAAAATTTAACCTAATTTTATTTTGAATGTTATGAACAAGTTTATAAACATAAATGTTTTTGGTTAAAATTCTTTTTTTTGTATTTTTACGCTATGGCAGAAACATACAACAAAGAAGAAACCAAAGAATTAGCTCGTCGTTATAAAGACATGCTTAAGGGGTCTTATCAAGAATTGTCTAGTGATGATAAGAAGCTGATACGCAAGGCTTTTGATTTAGCTGTTGAAGCACATAAGGATCAACGACGTAAATCCGGTGAACCTTATGTTTACCATCCAATAGCTGTTGCCAAAATTGTGGCTAACGATATAGGGTTGGGTACCACTTCTATCATTGCAGCGCTTTTACACGATGTGGTTGAAGATACGGAGTACAGTTTAGAATATATTGAAAAGGAATTTGGAAAAAAAGTAGCTGTAATTGTAGACGGATTGACAAAAATTTCTGGGCTTAACAGGGAAACTACTTCCATTCAAGCCGAGAATTATCGTAAAATGCTACTTACTTTAAATGATGATGTAAGGGTAATTCTCATCAAAATTGCCGACCGTTATCATAATATGAAAACATTAGAATTCATGCCTATAGAAAAACAGGCAAGAATTGCATCGGAAACTTTATACATTTATGCTCCTTTAGCACACCGTTTAGGTTTGTATTCCATCAAAACTGATTTAGAAGATTTAGGACTAAAATATACTGAACCTGAAATTTATAATGATATTCTCGATAAAATAAACGAATCAAAAGAAGAACGCGATCAATACATTGCCGAATTCAGTAAAATAATTGAAAAATCACTTTTAGAAGAAGGAATGGAATTTGAAATTAAAGGTCGCCCTAAGTCCATTTTTTCCATTCGTAGAAAAATGATGGCGCAAGGAGTGGAATTTGATGAAGTGTATGACAAATTTGCTATTCGTATCATTTACAAACCGAAAAGCAAAGACGAACGTCACGACGCATGGAAAATATACTCCATAGTTACCGACCATTTTACCCCTAATCCTATTCGATTGCGAGACTGGATGACTCAACCCAAATCTACCGGCTATGAAGCCTTACATACCACTGTTATGGGACCTAAAGGTCAGTGGGTGGAAGTACAAATTCGTTCCGAACGCATGAACGAAATAGCCGAAAAAGGATATGCAGCGCACTATAAGTACAAAAATACCGAAGAAAAAGAATCCAGCATCGAAACTTGGCTTAACAGATTAAAAGACGTATTAGAAAACACCGATGCCAATGCCACTGACTTTGTGGAAAATGTGAAACTTAATCTTTATTCTAAAGAAATTTACACTTTTACACCAAATGGTCAAATTAAAAATCTACCAAAGGGTTCCACACCCATCGACTTTGCTTTTGCGGTTCACACCGAAGTGGGATATCATTGCCGTGGTGCAAAAGTCAATGGAAAGTTAGTGCCACTCTCTAAAGAACTCAATAGTGGTGACCAAGTAGAAATCATTACATCGCCTAACCAAAAACCCAAGTTACAATGGTTAGACTACGCGGTTACTTCTCGAGCTAGAACGAAAATTAAAAACTCACTCAAAGAAGATGAAAAGAAAATGGGTGAAGAAGGAAGAGAAATATTACAAAGGAAATTAAAATCCATTAAAGTAACGTTCAGTGAAAAAACAGTCAATGATTTAGTCAATTTCTTTAAACTTAAAACTAGTTTGGACCTCTTTTTCAGAGTGGGCAATGGCACTATCACCAACCAAGAGTTGAAGGATTTCGCTGCCCAACAATCTGGAGCCTTGATGTCATTGCTTAAAGGGAAAATCCGTAAAAAATCTACGACTCCTATTGTCATTGAAGATGAGATAACTTCCAGTAAATACGATTTATTGGTTTTTGGAAAGGATGAAGAACGTTTAAAATACACTATGTCTAAGTGTTGTAATGCTATTCCCGGAGACAAGGTTTTCGGCTTTCTCACCATTAATGAAGGGATTAAAGTACACCGTGAAGACTGCCCTAATGCCATAGACATGCGTGCCAAATACGGCTATCGGATTATGAAAGCCAAGTGGATAGATTCTTCTCAAAGAGAGTTTAGCGTGAATATAAAATTAGCTGGAATTGACAATGTAGGTATTGTTAACAGTGTTACCTTATTGATATCCAACTCTATGCACGTAAATATTCAACGTATCAATATCGATACTGAAGATGGCTATTTTGAAGGACATATCAGGGTAAGTGTAAAAAACAATGAACAACTCAACATCTTGGTAAAAAATCTTAAAAAAATTGACGGCGTGATGGTAGTGGAAAGGGATGGGTAGTTTAAAGTTTAATCTTTTGTATTATAGTATTTTATGTTAGAAACACACCCAAACGCAGCGTTACAATGCAAAATATCATATTTATGAAACGAACTATTCTCTTTCCAACGGTAAGGTTGAACATCTCAAAAGCCCCTCTTGCTTGCTAATTTCAGAATAAGGTATTTCTTCTACTATAAAACCACTCTTTCTAAGCCAATTATTTAGTCGGAAAAAGTTTTTTTCTGAAACTACTACTTTTGGACTAATAGAAAACACATTAGAATTCATATTGTACATTTCATCACGTGTGATGTGAAAAAGGTTTTCTTTACCAAATAAACTGACTAAGTAAATATAGTCTTCTTTATCTAAAAAACCTCCTTCGTAAATAATACCTTTATCCATTCCTAAGGGTTGAAAGCAACAATCCAAATGCAAAGCGTTGTCACGAGCTTCTAATGTGGACTTTGTCAGATTAAACTCTTTGACTATTTTATTGGGAAAAGTTTTTTTTATAAACTCAACTCCATGTAAATTGGTTCTTGCCGTTTTGATTTGACTGTAATCATTCCCTTTATAAGTTCCGATAAAAATATAATCATTCCATAAGATTACATCACCGCCTTCAATGTGAACTTCTTCGGGAGGACGTATAACACTCAAAGGATTAATTTGTTTAATAATAAATTGTATGGCTTCAATTTCGTTTTCCCTTTCGGGAAGAATGTTAGCAATAATGAAAGTCTGGTTAATTACAAAACCTATATCACGAGTAAATATTTGATTTACTTCTTTTAACAATTCTGGGCGATATACTTTTACATCATACTTTTTGAGTACCCTTTCAAAAGCATTCATTTCGACTACCATATCGGACTCTTTAGGATAAGTTCCAGTTAAAATATGTTCGAGTGACTTTGGGTCGTAAGCTTCTTCAGCACTTGGCGTTGGTCCGTTACTGTTGGCAATCCCCAATATTACAGACTTCAATTGCGCTGTTTCGTTATGTATATTTATTGATACCATATTAGGGCAAATATCCGCAAAAAAAATCACTCTAAGAAATTTTTAAATAACTTCTGAGAGTGATTTTATGGAAAACAACAAATTTTGTTATTGATTATTGAGTTATTTGGTTATTGAGTTATTACTTAATAACTTTAATACTCGTTTCTATCTTTCATTTAGTTCAACAAAAGGACGTTTTGGCGCTCCAATGTACAATTGACGTGGACGACCAATAGGTTCTTTGCTCAATCTCATTTCTCTCCATTGAGCAATCCAACCCGGTAAACGACCGATGGCAAACATTACAGTAAACATTTCAACCGGAATACCCAAAGCTCTGTATATAATTCCTGAATAAAAGTCAACATTCGGGAATAGTTTTCTTTCGATGAAATAAGGATCTTTTAAGGCAGTTGCTTCCAAATGTCTTGCAATGTCCAATGTTGGATCATCTTTACCTAATTGTTTTAAAACAGCATCAGCACTTCCTTTGATGATTAAAGCACGTGGATCGAAGTTTTTATAAACTCTATGTCCGAATCCCATTAATAAGAACGGATCGTTTTTATCTTTAGCTTTCAAAATGAATTTTTCTACATCACCACCATCCGCTTTAATGGCTTCCAACATTTCAATCACTTCCTGATTAGCCCCTCCGTGTAATGGACCCCATAATGCAGAAACACCGGCAGAAATAGAAGCAAATAAACTGGCATGAGAAGAACCTACCAATCTCACTGTAGAAGTGGAACAATTTTGTTCGTGATCTTGGTGCAAAATCAACAATTCTTCCATTGCTTTTTTGATTACCGGATTAGGAACATATTTTTCAGTAGGAATTTTGTACATCATCATCAATAGATTTTCTACATAATCCAATGTATTGTCAGCATAAGTTCTTGGTGTTCCTTCATTTTTATTGTGTGCCCAAGCCGCCAAAACAGGGAATTTACCCATTATTTTACAAATAGCATTGTACATTTCTTCTTCAGAATGAACGTCTGTTAAATTTGGATGGAAAGCAGTCAACGCAGCAGTCAACGCAGAAAGAACACCCATAGGATGTGCTGAACGTGGAAAACCGTTGATAATGTTTTTCATTTCCTCATCAACCAACGTGTTTTTTTTGATATCGACGTCAAATTTTGCTAATTGGTCTTTGGTTGGTAATTCACCAAAAATAATCAGATAGGCTACTTCGAGATAACTTGCTTTTTTTGCCAAATCTTCAATAGCATATCCTCTATGTCGTAATATACCTTCTTCACCATCTAAAAAAGTGATTCCACTACTACAAGCTCCTGTATTTTTATAACCTCGGTCAAAGGTTATCATTCCAGTAAGATCCCTTAATTTGGAAATATCAAAGGCTACTTCGTCTTCCACTCCGAAATGAACAGGAAATTCATATTTTTTCCCTTTAAATTCTAAAATTGCTACTTCTGACATAATTTTATGGTTTATATAATTTAATTGTGATATAATTTGTAAAATTTTTTACTTTACAAAGTTATTTTCGTTTGGATGTCAAATATATGACAATTATCATGTTAAAAATAAATTTATTGCTACTTTTATTACATAGGGATGGTTTGTCGCTTACATAACATCAACACCATTTCTTTAACATTCTCAATACTATTACCTAATAATCAAATAATATTCTATTAACATGTTTTTGCTTTTATGGCTTTACATTAGCACGTATTTATTTTTAATACTGCGGTCTCCGAAAAGCAAACAGAGTAGGAAAAATCAAAAAAACCTAAACAACATGACACTTATCAACGAAATCATCGATCCAATGGAAATCGAGCAAAAAATCTTTTCAGAAATGGATGAAAATGTAGCTGAAGAAGCTGCTGAAGAACAAGAAATTGAAGACGAAGAAGAATTGACGGACGAAGACGAAGAAGAAATGATGGACGAAGAAGAAGATGCAGAAGAAGAAAGCGAAGATGAAGAAGAATAAAAAATAATTTCATTCT
>DYMN01000001.1:242945-263992 GCA_020740485.1 Polaribacter sp.
GAAGATGCAGAAGAAGAAAGCGAAGATGAAGAAGAATAAAAAATAATTTCATTCTCTTTTCATATTCTCGTTTTTTTTAAAAAATTAACAAACCCCGATTGTTTTCAAAAACAATCGGGGTTTTTACAAAAAAGAGGGCTTGACTTTAAACAAACCCTCTTTATTTATTTTGATCTAAAACGAATTATTTTGCAAACTTCACTTTAAAAGCATTCATTTTAGGATAATAGGCAGTACTTCCTAATTCTTCTTCTATGCGAAGTAATTGGTTGTATTTTGCCATACGGTCGCTACGTGAAGCCGAACCGGTTTTGATTTGTCCGCAATTTAACGCAACAGCTAAATCAGCAATAGTATTGTCTTCGGTTTCTCCGGAACGGTGACTCATTACACTGGTAAAACCGGCATTGTGTGCCATATTAACGGCTGCAATGGTTTCTGATAAAGTTCCGATTTGATTCACTTTAATCAAAATAGAATTGGCAGCTTGTTTTTCGATACCGGTAGCTAAACGCTCAACATTAGTAACAAATAAATCGTCTCCTACGATTTGAACTTTATGTCCGATAGCTTTCTTTAATTCAATCCAACCGTTCCAATCGTTTTGGTCCATACCGTCTTCGATAGAAATGATAGGATATTTTTCAGCCAATTGAGCTAAATATTGAACTTGTTCTGCAGAAGTACGCACAGCTCCTTTGTTCCCTTCAAACTTGGTGTAATCGTATTTCCCATCTATATAAAATTCAGATGCGGCAGCATCTAACGCTAATACCACATCAACACCTGGTTTGTAACCTGCAGTTTCAATGGCTTTTAAAACAGTTTCCAATGCATCTTCTGTTCCTTCGAATGTTGGGGCAAAGCCACCTTCATCTCCAACCGTAGTGGTTAAGCCACGTTTTTTAAGAATGGATTTTAAGTTGTGAAAAACTTCTGTTCCCATCTTCAATGCTTCAGCAAAATTGCTAGCACCAACCGGCATAATCATAAATTCTTGGAAAGCAATAGGCGCATCAGAGTGAGAACCTCCGTTAATGATGTTCATCATAGGAACCGGTAATGTTTTGGCACTTACTCCACCTACATAACGGTATAAAGGTAAACCTAATTCTTCTGCTGCTGCTTTGGCTACTGCCAGAGAAACGCCCAAAATGGCATTGGCTCCTAATTTTGCTTTGTTGGGCGTGCCATCCATTTGAATCATTAATTGGTCGATTTCTTCTTGTTCAAAAACTGACATTCCTACAATTTCTTCTGCAATAATGTCATTGACATTGGCAACGGCTTTTAAAACCCCTTTACCCATATAGTCTTTTCCGCCATCGCGTAGTTCCATGGCTTCATATTCTCCGGTAGATGCTCCCGAAGGAACCGCTGCTCTTCCTAAAACACCGTTTTCGGTAATTACATCAACTTCTACAGTTGGATTACCTCTTGAATCGAAAATTTGTCTTGCGTAAACGCTTAATATGATACTCATTTTTTTAATTTATTGGTTATTGATTATTGGTTATTGATTATTTTGAATGTTGAATGTTGAATGTTAAATATTGAATGTTGAATGTTGAATGTTGTTCCTATGTTTTTGGATAAGTGTTTTGAATCAAATTGTCACACTTCGACACTTTGACAGCTCAGTGACCGCAGGCTCAGTGCATCGCATTTCCAAATTAACACATTGGCATATTAACTAATTAACCCTGCAAATTTACTCCTTTTTACTCAATTTCATCTTACCATAGGCAATAAAAAGTACGCCAACGATTGAGATAAGCCCTCCGTAGATGGCATTAACTGCCGGCAACTTTCCAAAATAGATAAATGCGCCTATCAGCACAAGCAATCCTTTAAAACTATCTAATATGGCTTTACGCGAAATCTTGATGTATTTGTAGGACATATACCCTGCAACACCTGCTAAAAAGGGTCCTAAAAAGGAACCTAACATCACGTTGATCAGTCCTTTATTACTAATGCTGAGACTTTCAGTTTGCCAATCGAATAAGATGATATAAAAAATCAACAAGAAAGTTACTCTGGAAATAGTGATAATAATCGGGTTTAGTTTGGCTATATTGTGTTTGATTACAATGGCATTGATAGCCCCTTGAAGATTGGAAATAATGACAAATTGGGTTCCATAAATGAACATCTTCGATAAATCAAGACTATCTCGATAACTTACGATAAAAGCTCCGACCAATGCTAGTAACATACCCATCGTTTCCATCCAATTGTATCGCTCTTTAAATATCAATACACTTAACAGAATGACAAAAGCAGGTGAAAGATTGCCTATAAAAGCAACAATAGACGGATTGGGTATTACTTGAATGGCTTTATAGAAAAAGTAGGTTCCTACTATTTCCATTGAACTCAAAAAGAGCAGTATTGCAATTGTTTTTTTACTCAACTTTTTGAATTCGGAAAAGGTTTTTTTATACAAAGCAAAAAGCACAATCCAGATTAGAGCAAATGAAAACCAGTACAATCCAAACTGATTCATATTCATTTCTTGCAAGGCAGCTTTGCTAAAAATATATACGTTTGCCATAGCCGTTAAAGCTATAATAGCATATAAATAGCCTTTGAATTCAGGTTTTAATTTCATTCGACAAAGGTAACAAAAGGAAAAAAATATAATAAAGAATCATAATAAAAAAAACCGCATTCAAGAAAGAATTCTCAGATGCGGTTTTAAGTTTGGAACATATAGTAGTCTACAAACTTATCGAAATATAATCTACTCTACCATTGTTGTTTAGAATTTGAAGCGTAACATAAGGATTGTCTTTATTCAATCTCAACAATTCTTCCACGTCTTTAACTTTGGAGACTTTTTGTTTTTCTAGTGCCAGAATAATAGCACCTTCTTCTATACCATTTCTTCGGAAATTATCATTTTCCAACTTTTCTATACTTACGCCGTAATCAATGCCTAATTTTTTTCTTTGAGCTGATGGTGTTTCTACGAGTTTCATTCCCAATATGTTGTCAATAAATTCGGTTTCGCCATAGACTTCCTTCCCAAATTCGTTTTTCAATTTGACAGGAATGTTCATTTCATCTCCATTTCTCAAAATGGTAACTTGAACCGTTTCACCCGGACGATGCGAATTGATTTGTCCATTCAAATCTGCTAATTTACTGATATTTATATTGTTAACTTTAGTAATAATATCATTATTTTTAATACCTGCTTCAGCTGCTGCTCCTTGTTCGATGACTTTATTGATAAAAATTCCTTGTGCTACACCAGCATTAAGTTGCTTATAATTTTCACCATTCAATTCCACAAATTTAATTCCTAAATAGGCTCTTTGGGTATTGCCGAATTCTACTAAATCTTCCACTACTTTTTTGGCAATATTACTCGGCACAGCAAAAGAATAACCTACATAAGCACCGGTTTGCGAACTGATTGCGGTATTGATTCCAATCAATTCTCCACGCGAATTTACCAAAGCGCCCCCGCTATTGCCGGGATTTACGGCAGCATCAGTTTGAATGTAGGATTCAATGCGATTATTATTTCCTAAGTCTCTACCTTTGGCACTTACAATACCGGCAGTAACCGTTGATGTTAGGTTATAAGGATTGCCAACCGCCAAAACCCATTCTCCTATTTTTATTTGATCAGAATCGGCAAAAGTGATGTAGGGTAAATCTTTGGCATCAATTTTCACCAAGGCAATATCAATAGCTTCATC
This sequence comes from Polaribacter sp., assembly GCA_020740485.1. Classification (GTDB taxonomy): domain Bacteria; phylum Bacteroidota; class Bacteroidia; order Flavobacteriales; family Flavobacteriaceae. Next base: position 246,659 of record DYMN01000001.1, read on the forward strand.
TTTACCAATCAATTTGGCTTTGTATTCCTTTTTATTATTGAGCGTAATCAAGATTTCGGTTGCTTCAGCAATCACATGGTTATTGGTGATTATATATCCGTCAGGTGAAATAATAACACCGCTACCGGTGCCAACTTGTTCAAATTGACGCCCTTTATTAGTCCCATAAAAAAACTGTTCAAATGGATCGAAGTAGGTTTTTACCGCCGTGTTTTTTACGTGTACTACTGCATCAATCGTAGCTTCAGCAGCATGCGTAAAATCAGTAGTTTCGGCTACCACCAATGGATTGGTATTCATAGAAGTTTGCACAAAACCATTGCTTCCTTCTTTGTATTCAACATATTTTTTGGGTTCAAAAAATGCTTTGTATGCACCCAAAGTTATTCCGGCTGAGAGTATCGCTATAATTGCGTATGAAAAAAAGTTCTTCATATTGATCATTATTTTATAAAATTAGAGTTAAGTAGTTTTGTATCAGAAAAACAAAAATTAAACCAATTCAGCTGTACTGAAAATTTGTCAGTTTGAAATGATTATCCAAAATTAAAATAGTTCTCTGAAATATAAAAATTCCTTAAGTGAACTTTAACATTTTTAACTTTTTGTTAGAATAATTATGTTGAGTTTTGTCCCCAACAAGTTTGGGGATGGAATTTATCATTTTGTAATTCATTTTTTCTTAGTTTTGCCCAATGCAAATTCAATTTCAAAAATACCACGGCACCGGAAACGATTTCGTTATGATTGATAATCGTTTAGGTCAATTTGACGGTTCAAACCAAGTATTAATTGCAAAACTCTGTGACCGACATTTTGGCATTGGGGCGGATGGTTTGATATTATTAGAAAAATCTGAAAAACACGATTTTTCCATGCGCTACTATAATGCCGACGGATTGGAAGGCAGTATGTGTGGTAATGGCGGACGCTGTACGGTTCATTTCGCTAAAAGTCTTGGAATTGTTGAACAAAAAACGACCTTTGAAGCAGTGGACGGATTGCATTTTGCAACCATAAATGGTGATATTGTGTCCCTTCAAATGGCAGATGTAGATAAAATTGAAAAGTTTGATAATCATAGTTTTCTCAACACCGGTTCGCCCCATCACGTGGAAATAGTGGAAAATGTAATGGATTTTCCGGTATTTGAAATTGGAAAAGCAAAACGCTATGGATCACCTTATTTTGAAAAAGGAAGCAATATCAATTTTGTGGAAGCTATCGATAATAAAACATTTAAATTACGAACTTACGAACGTGGCGTGGAAAACGAAACTTTGAGCTGTGGAACAGGTGCTACTGCCACAGCTATCGCTATGTATGAAACCGGAAGAACCAAAAGCAATAAAGTAGAATTGCAAGTAATGGGCGGTAAATTGGAAGTCTCTTTTGAAAAAGTGGGAAATACGTATCAAAATGTGTTTTTAACCGGAAAAGCAACCTTTGTTTTTTCAGGGGTTTGGAAATGAGAAGTTGGAAAGTATAGATTTAAGATAGCAAGACGTAAGACTACAAGATTTATGAGTTTATTCAAAAGGAGAAAATAAGGAACAATCATTAATCGTATGTGAGTTAAACCTAAAACATGAAACTCAAAACTTGAAACAATTTATATGTTTTTCAAATCCGAAAATATCACCTTAAGAGCATTAGAACCTAATGATTTGGAATGGTTGATGCATTTGGAAAACGATGAAACCTATTGGCATTTGAGCAATATACATCAACCTTTTTCAGAGTATATTCTCAAACAATACATTGAAAATGCACAAACTGACTTCTACGAAGCCAAACAATTACGATTGGTCATTGTGTATCAAAAGAGAAGTATTGGTCTTATCGATTTATTTGATTTCGACCCCTTTCACAAAAGAGCAGGTGTAGGCATTATCGTACAAAAAGAATATCAACACAAAGGATTAGGAACGGAAGCACTGAAAATATTGATCAAATATGCTTTCGATTATTTAAAATTACATCAGTTATACGCTAATATTGGAAGCTATAATACCGAAAGTTTAAAGTTATTTCAAAATATAGGTTTTAGTATTTCCGGAACCAAAAAAGATTGGACTTTATACAATAATCAAAAACAAGACGAACATTTTTTACAACTCATCAACCCAAATGACAACTAAAACTAAAACATTTATCACTCTGCTCTTTTTATTTGCCATCGCATTGATTGGCTATTTTGCTTATCAAAAAGTATTTTCATCCAATATCACCAAAAATGGGATTTTATACATCAAAACCGATACTGAATTTGGTGTGATGATGCAAGACCTAAAACCATTTTTAAAAAATGAAGCTACCTTCAAATTGTTGGCGCAAAAAATGAAATTTTCAAAACCCAAAGCAGGTAGGTATGAAATTAAAAAAGGAATGAATAATGTAGATTTGATTCGAAAATTGAGAGCCGGAATGCAAGATCCAATTAAAGTTTCTTACAATAATCAGGATTATTTAGAACGTTTAGCCGGCAGATTGGCGCAACAATTTGAAGCAGATTCGCTTGCCTTTTTAGAAGTTTTATCAGATGAAAAGTTTCTTACAGATAATGGGTTTAACAAAGAAAATGCGTTGAGTATGTATATCCCAAATTCCTATGAATTTTATTGGACCACCACACCTGAAAAATTTCGTGAACGGATGCTAAAAGAATACAAGCAATTTTGGAATGAAAACCGAATTGCCAAAGCAAAAAAACAAAATTTAACACCGATTCAAGTGAGTACTTTAGCTTCTATTGTTCAAAAAGAAACAGCTAATGTGTCTGAACGAAAAACCGTGGCTGGTTTGTATCTCAATAGATTGAACGACAAAATATTGCTACAAGCAGATCCTACGGTAATATATTCAGTTAGACAAACCAAAGGTCAAGATTACGCAATGAAACGCGTTTTGCTCAAAGACTTGGAAATTGACTCAAAATACAACACTTATAAATACGAAGGATTACCTCCCGGACCCATTGCTATGCCCGATATTTCTTCAATTGAAGCTGTGTTGAATCCTGAAAATCACGAATATTATTATATGTGTGCCAGTGTTTCGGATTTTGGTAAACATGTTTTTGCCAAAACATTAGCGCAACACAATGTTAATGCAGCCAAATATCAAAAATGGGTGGCGGAGCAAGGGTATTAGTGGTTTTAAGTTGCAAGTTGAGCTTTATAAACTTCAAAAAAATTGAATTTATTCGTAAGCTTGCTCATGCACACTCTTCACCGCTCTTCCCGATGGGTCTGCCATTTCCTTAAACGCTTTGTCCCATTCTAAAGCAATAGAAGTGCTACAAGCCACACTGGCTTCAAAAGGCACACAGCGTGCAGCATCATCACTAGGAAAATGAGAATGAAAGATACTGCGGTAGTAATATTCTTCCTTCGTGGTTGGGGTATTGATGGGGAATCGGTATTGGGCGTTTTTTAATTCATCATCAGAAACCAATTCCGAAGTAACTTGTTTTAACGAGTCTATCCAATTGTAGCCCACGCCATCACTAAATTGCTCTTTTTGACGCCAAACCACTTCTTGCGGAAGATAATCTTCAAATGCTTTACGCAAAATGTATTTTTCAATCTTGCCGTTGCCTGCCATTTTATCTCTCGGATTCAATCGCATGGCAACATCCATAAATTCTTTGTCCAAAAATGGCACACGACCTTCCACACCCCAAGCTGCCAATGACTTGTTGGCACGCAAACAGTCATATTTGTGCAATTTACTTAATTTTCTTACAGTTTCCTCGTGAAATTCTCGTGCATTTGGAGCTTTGTGAAAATAGAGATAACCACCAAAAATTTCATCGGCTCCCTCGCCGGAAAGTACCATTTTGATGCCCATAGATTTGATATAGCGGGCTAATAAATACATAGGCGTAGAAGCCCTGATGGTAGTAGTATCGTAAGTTTCAATATGATAAATCACATCGCGCAAAGCATCCAAACCTTCTTGAATGGTAAAATTGATTTCGTGATGTACCGTGCCAATAGCATCAGCAACCTTCTGAGCTGCTGCCAAATCCGGAGCTCCATTTAGTCCGATAGCAAAGGAGTGGAGCTGGGGCCACCAAGCATCAGTCGTGTCACCACTTTCTATACGTTTAGCTGCGTATTTTTTAGCTACCGCCGAAGTGATAGATGAATCCAATCCGCCGGAAAGCAACACGCCATAAGGCACATCCGACATCAAATGACGGTGGATAGAATCTTCTAATGCTTTGCGTAACTCGTCAATATCGGAAGTGTTGTTTTCTACATTTTCATACTGCATCCAATCTCGTTCATACCATTTTTGGAGTTGTTGACCGTCTTTGCTGAATAGGTAATGTCCCGGCAAAAACTCTTGAATTTTAGTACAAGTTCCTTCTAAGGCTTTAAGCTCAGAAGCCACGTAAAAATTTCCGTGCATATCCCAACCCATGTAGAGCGGAATAATACCGATGTGATCGCGGGCAATGAGATAGACCTCTTTTTCACTATCATACAAAGCAAAGGCAAACATCCCATCGAGGTCATCAATAAATTCAACTCCTTTCTCACGGTAGAGCGGAAGGATCACTTCACAATCAGATTCGGTAAGGAAATTATAAGACTTTTTCAAAGTTTTACGCAATTCCTTGTGGTTGTATATTTCGCCATTCACTGCAAGGACGAGCTTCCCGTCGTCGCTATAAAGCGGTTGTTTTCCTGATTTGGGATCTACAATAGACAAGCGTTCATGTACCAAAATAGCTTTGTCAGCAAGGTAAATGCCTGACCAATCCGGTCCGCGATGTCTTATTTTCTTACCCATTTCCAATGCTTGTTGACGCATTTCTTCCGGTTTTTTCTTTAAATCAAAGGTTCCTACAATTCCACACATATAAAGTTAAAAGTAAAAAAGTTAAAAGTTAAAAGTAAAAAGTAAAAAGGTAAAATTTTACCTTTTGGTCGCTGAGCGTAGTCGAAGCGTCTCTTTGTGTTTAATGCTACAAATATGAGTTTTTGTTTTAATATGTAAATATAATTTAGTAAAAGTAATTACATATATTAATATAAATATGTATTTTGATTGATATATTTAATTAAAATATAAAGAATTAAATAGGCTCTTTGATAAGTTTAAGTCGTATTGTGAAATAAAATTTACAATATATGATTTACGTTATAAATTTTTCTACTTTTGATTAATGATTAAAAAAAACGTGATTAAAGGATATAATAATTCAATATATGATTCAAATCTGTCTAAATGGTAATCGAAAAAAGTCTATTGTACCACAATCGACTGCAATTATAGTCCAATCTGCCATTGCATCTATTAATAAGGGAGCCACTAGTATTCATTTTCACGTGAGAGATAGGGATGGGAATGAAACTTTAGACCCTTTTTTTGTGTCCGAACAAATCAGCCAACTAAGGAATAATGTCAATGTGCCGTTAGGAATCAGTACAGGTGAATGGATAGAACCGAATATTGAAAAAAGAATAGAAGCTATTCATGCATGGGAAGTTTTACCCGATTTTGTTTCTATCAATTTTGATGAAAAAGAGTTTGGTAAAGTGTTAGAGACCATTGTGAAAAAAGGGATTAAAATTGAAGCGGGTTTATATAATGAGCTGTCAACCATCAACTTTATTAAACATTTTAAAAAGGAAAATTTTGTTAGAATACTCATTGAACCCGATGAGGAAGACTTTGAATCAGCCCTGACAACGGTAAACAATATTGAAAAAATGATTTTTGATGCCCATATCAATATTCCGATACTGCTACACGGTTTTAATACTACAAGTTGGCCCATTTTCAGGGAATCGTTGAAGAAGAATTACCAATCGAGAATCGGTTTTGAAGACACATTGTTTTTAGAAAACGGTAATAAAGCAAAATGTAATTCAGAATTAGTTGAAAACGCCTATAAAATTAAATCAAGTTTTTGAGGGCAATATGAAAAATAGTTATAGTTTTCCAAAAATTATATATCAAATTAGGGTAACAATCAGTCAAGAAAAAGTGTATTTGTTGTTTTAAATGCAAGTAAAATCTTTCAATTACACAAGCCAAAGGGTGTGTGTAGAGCAAAAATTACTAATAGTACATAAAAAATAACAAAGTTGTTACAAAAAACCAAGACATTTTAAGTTTTGACAAAGTAAAACCAATTGAAATTTTAAAATATTTTGTACTATTTTGAACTTCATTTCGTTTTATTGGAATTCTCGTTACGCAAAACGTGGATTCAATTTTATTAAAATCTTATCAAAATGTTCACAGTCTGTTTTAACAAAAATTACTCCAAGAATCTTATAAAATATTTTTTTATCTTTGCTTTAAGTAGTAACTTTGCCTGTAATACTAACATAAAAAATCAATCTAAAATGAAAACACAACCCGCACAACAAGTATATGATTCTTTGGAATTAGCTACTTTCGGTGGTGGCTGTTTTTGGTGTACCGAAGCCATGTTTGACCAATTGGAAGGAGTTATTTCAGTAGAATCCGGATATGCCGGCGGAACGTCGCAAAATCCGAGCTATGAAGACGTTTGTACCGGAAATACGGGACATGCAGAGGTCATCCGCATTGCTTTTGACCCACTAAAAATAGATTATGAATTTCTATTGGAAGTGTTTTTTAACACCCATAATCCTACCACGCTTAATCGTCAAGGGAATGACGTAGGTACTCAATATCGTTCTGCCGTATTTTATCACAACGAAGCTCAAAAGCAAGCCGCAGAAAAGATGATTCAAGCACTCACCGCAGAAAAAGTGTATAATGATCCCATTGTTACCGAAGTAACGCCTATTTTCAACTATTACCAAGCGGAAGATTATCATCAAGAATATTTGGACAACAATCCCGGCAATCCCTATTGTCAAATGGTAGTAAGCCCTAAAGTAGAGAAATTCAGAAAAAAATATGCAGAAAGGTTAAAAAAATAGAGACGCACGGACGTGCGTCTCGTTTCATAATTCGTTCGTTGAAAGAATTCGAAACGCACGGTCGTTCGCCTCGTTTCATTATTCGTTCGTTGAACGAAGTCGAAATGCAAATTTCCAAATTAATTTAAATGTATAAAACCATCATCCGACCTATATTATTTCAATTCGATCCGGAACGCATACACGGTTGGATTTTTTTTTGGTTTAAATTGTTGCAACATATTCCATTTGGGACAAAAATATTCAGTAAATTTAACCAATATCAACATCCTAACTTAGAAAAGGAGTTATTCGGTTTAAAGTTTTCAAACCCCATTGGGTTGGCAGCCGGTTTTGATAAAAATGCCGAAGTGATTGATGTGTTTGCTGCGATGGGTTTTGGTTTTGTTGAAATTGGCACATTGACCCCATTGGCGCAATCCGGAAATCCTAAAAAACGAATTTTTCGATTGCCAAAAGATGAAGCGTTAATAAACCGTATGGGCTTTAACAACGATGGTGTTATTATGGCTGTGGAACACTTGAAAAAACGAAAATCAAAGGTAATTGTAGGTGGCAACATTGGTAAAAACAAAGTTACACCCAATGAAAATGCCGTTTCGGATTATCTAACTGCTTTCGATGTATTATATGATTATGTTGATTATTTTGTGGTGAATGTCAGTTCGCCCAATACGCCTCATCTACGAGAATTACAAGAAAAAGAACCATTGAAGCAACTATTGCTTTCTTTGCAAGAAGCCAATTTTAAACAACCTAAGCGCAAACCCATTTTATTGAAAATAGCTCCAGATTTAAGCGACGATCAATTACTAGACATCATTGAAATAGTCAACGAAACTAAAATCCAAGGCGTTATTGCTACCAATACCACTATCAGCAGAGAAAATTTAAGTGATACATCTGAGCATATTAAACAAATAGGAGACGGCGGACTCAGTGGAAAACCTTTAAAAGATCGAAGTACCGAAGTTATCCGATTTTTAGCCAAAAAGTCAAATAAATCATTTGCTATCATAGGAGTAGGAGGAATACATACCTCGGAAGATGCCAAAGAAAAACTCGATGCCGGAGCCGATTTAGTTCAACTCTACACCGGACTAATTTACGAAGGACCTGGATTGGTAAAAAAGATTTTAAGGAAAATAATATAATACCTATTCAAACATAGTGGAATTTAATAATTTTGACACAGAAAGCATTTACAAATACAATGCAACCCATCATCATATCGCATTTGATAAATCGCTGGCGGTCAATTGGATTGAGAATCTATTTAACTGGATGTTTTCCCCGCAACAAGAATGCAAAAATTACGACTGTTTCAAAGTTAAAGAAATAGAGCTTTACGGGCAGTTGCAAAAGCTAATTTTTTCAGAATCGCAAGATTTAAAACTTACTGAAGACATATTAGATACTTATTTTAAAAACATTTCAGCTATTCATGCGGATTTAGTATTGGATTTAAAAGCTAATTTAAAATTTGATCCGGCTGCAAAATCAGAATGTGAAGTTATTCTGGCTTACCCCGGATTTTTTGCTATAACGGTATATCGAGTTGCTCATTTTATAAGCCAATTTAAATTGGAAATTCTCCCTAGGTTTTTTTCGGAATATGCACACAGCAAAACAGGAATTGACATACATCCAAGGGCAAAAATCGGAAAGAAATTTTTTATAGACCACGGAACCGGTATAGTCATAGGTGAAACCTCAATCATAGGAGATAATGTAAAAATTTACCAAGGGGTTACTTTAGGGGCATTGAGTGTAAAAAAGGAATTAGCAACCGAAAAAAGACATCCTACGATTGAAGATGGAGTAACTATTTATGCCAATGCAACAATTTTGGGAGGAAATACAGTCATAGGCAGAGAAGCTACTATCGGTGGTAATGTTTGGATTACAGCTTCAATCCCCCCTCATTCTATGGTTTTTCACAAAAGTGAAATTGTAGTAAAAAAGAAACATACTTTTACTTAAATTTTTATGAATTTAATTGATTTTAAATCGCTTTGCTTTGGTTGGTGAGCGAAATTAAATCATTTAAAGATATCAGATACAACCCGAATAACTTTTACCAATTTTAGTAATTTACATTGAAAATTTAACGTATACCATTAAATTTATGAAGGCTAATAATGTTATAGAACTTATAGGTAAAACACCAATTGTAAAAATAAATCGACTTTTTGGTGAAAATAAAAATGTTTGGATAAAATTAGAAAAAAATAATCCGGGGGGAAGTATTAAAGATCGTGTAGCATTGGCAATGATAGAAGATGCCGAAGCCAAAGGTTTACTACATCCGGACAGTGTTATTATAGAACCCACTTCCGGAAATACAGGTATTGGTTTGGCTATGATAGCTGCGGTCAAAGGCTATAAAATCATCTTGGTTATGCCCGAATCTATGAGCGTAGAAAGACGCAAATTAATGGAAATTTATGGTGCTACTTTTGAACTCACATCCAATGAAAAGGGAATGAATGGAGCCATAGAAAGGGCTGAAAAATTACTCAAAGAACTACCAAATGCTTGGTCTCCCAGACAATTTGAAAATGTTTCCAATCCTGAAATTCACGCTAAAACTACTGCACAAGAGATACTCAAAGATTTCCCTGATGGATTCGATTATCTGATAACTGGCGTAGGTACAGGAGGACATATTTCAGGAGTAGCAAGCGTTTTAAAAGATAAATTTCCAAATTTAAAAGTCATAGCGGTAGAACCCGAATTATCACCCGTGTTGAGCGGAGGAAAACCGAATCCACATCCTGTACAAGGAATAGGAGCGGGGTTTATTCCTAAAAATTATCAAAGTGAACTAATCGATGAAATCATTAGTATCAGTAAAGAGGAAGCTTACCAATATACGCACGATATTGCGAGAAAAGAAGGAATCACAGTTGGAATTTCCACAGGAGCCTCATTAGCCGCTGTAGGAAAAAAAATTGAAGGCTTGTCAGACTCTGCTAGCATTTTGACCTTTTGTTATGATTCTGTTGAAAGATATTTATCTGTAGATGATTTATTTAGGGTCTAATAAATAAATCAGTACCCAAATTGTTGAGTACAAGCAAATAAATAATAGTTTTTTTGTTTGTAAATTTTCAATAATGTCATCAAAAAACCTTGCACTTGAAAAATAAAGATCAAATGATTTGCTATTTCTGCAAATCCTATTTTAGTAATTTTAATATTAAGTAGAAAATAAAATGGAATTTAGTGAGTTAAAATCAAATGTAGAACAAATTGTAAAAAATACTACTTTAAAAAGAGATGAAAAACTCCAAGCAATTTGCGACTTATTGCAAAAAGAAGTTTTGCATTACGATTGGGTTGGATTTTATTTTGCCAACCAAGATAGCAAAACATTACATTTAGGAGCTTTTGCCGGAGCCCCAACTGAGCATATTGTTATTCCCTTTGGGAAAGGCATCTGTGGACAAGTAGCGGTATCTAATGCCAATTTTATTGTTCCTGATGTATTGGCGCAAGATAATTACATTGCCTGTAGTACTACCGTCAAATCAGAAATTGTGATTCCCTTATTTGTTCATGGAGAAAATATAGGTCAGATTGATGTTGATTCGCATCACATAGATGCTTTTACCGATGAAGATGCAAAATTTTTAGAAGAAGTAAATTTACAAGTGGCCGGCTTGTTTTAGAAAATATAAAGATTTATTTTTGCAGTATAATTATCAAATATTATTCTTGATAAATCATAAACTTTGAACTTTAAACCTGAAATAAAATTATGCCAACAACACAACAATTAAAAGATTTCGCTCAACAGGTGCGTCGTGATATAGTAAGAATGGTACATGGTGTTCAGTCCGGACATCCCGGAGGCTCGTTGAGTTCCAATGAATTTTTGACTGTTTTGTTTCAGGAAGTAATGGATTATAAATTGCCATTTAGCCCAACTGGTGCTCATGAAGATATGTTCTTCTTGTCTAATGGACATATTACCCCTGTTTACTACGCTGTTATGGCACGAAGCGGATATTTTCCGGTGAGTGAATTGGCAAGTTTTAGATTATTAGGCTCAAGACTACAAGGGCATCCTTCTACGCATGATGGTTTACCAGGCGTTAGAGTAGCTTCAGGTTCTTTGGGACAAGGATTGAGTGTAGCATTGGGCGCTGCCCAAGCAAAAAAAATAGATGGAGATAAAAATATAGTTTTCACTCTACATGGTGATGGTGAATTGCAAGAAGGTCAAATTTGGGAAGCAGTACTCTATGCCGGTGCACACAATGTTGATAATTTAATTGCATCTATTGATTACAACAAAGCCCAAATTGACGGTTTTACGGACAATGTAGTTTCATTAGGCAATTTAAGAGCCAAATTTGAAGCCTTTAATTGGGAAGTGATAGAAGTAGAGCAAGGCAACGATGTGGAAAGCGTTTTAACAGGATTAAAAGAAGCGAAAGTTAAAACCGGTAATGGAAAACCGGTCGTCGTTTTATTGCATACTCAAATGGGTTATGGAGTTGACTATATGATGGGTACTTACAAGTGGCACGGCAATCCACCTAACAAAGAACAATTGGAAAGCGCTTTATTACAAAATGCAGAATCGTTGGGAGATTATTAATCCAAATTATTCATATAAAGTGTAAACCTATAAAATATAGACTTGCCTAACTTTCTTTTAGATAATACAAGAGAGATACTTTAGCATTTAATAATGGTAATTTCACTTTTAAAGTTTTCATATTTAAAGAATAAAAGGTTCATAATAAATATCTTATCCAACACACTTTTTCAATTTTAAAATCCAATTAAATTGCTTAAAAAGTGCTTTTAAAATTCCAAAGAAAAATCATTTTTTTATATTCCCAATTCGGATTTTTATTAAATGTAACAAAATAATCTTACATTCGTCTTAAAAGCATAAATTAACCTATTTATAAAACGAGCATTTCTATCATGAAAGCTACTGAGATGACGCCCAAAGGAAGGATTAATATCCAAGATATCGAAATCCGTTTGTCGTCTAAAAAAATAAACAATTAGACCTGTGAATCAAAAGGCATTTTTAAAAAGTGTAATTCCGTTTAAAGACAAAATATTTCGTTTGGCAAAACGTATGTTGATTTCACACGATGAAGCAGAAGATGCCACGCAAGAAATGTATTTGAAATTATGGAATAAACGCAATGAACTCCACACTTATAACAATTTGGAAGCCTTGGCAATGACTATGACTAAAAACTACTGCTTGGATAGACTTAAATCTAAACAAGCTGGAAATTTAACGTTAGTACACAGTAATTTTAAAAGTGCTTCAGAAGACGTTCACAAGCAATTAGAGTTGAAAGATGCTGTAAATAGAGTAGCGGAGCTAATAAAAACACTACCGGAACAACAAAGATTGGTTATCCAATTAAGAGATGTGGAACAATATGAATTTGAAGAAATTGAACGCATATTAGATATGAATCCAAGTGCCATTAGAGCTAATCTATCCAGAGCGAGAAAAACAATTAGAGAAGGTTTAACCAAACAAAATAATTACGGAATAATATAAATATAAAGTAAGATATGAACTACGAAGTAGCACAAATAGAAAATCTCATCGAAAAATATTTTAATGCCGAGACAAATCTGCAAGAAGAAGCCCTATTGAAAACCTATTTTACATCCGACAAGGTTGCAGCTCACTTAAAGACTTATCAAGGACTTTTTGGATATTTTTCATCGAATCAATCTGAAACCTATTCTAAAAACATACGTCTAAAAACCGGAAAATCAAGACGAGGATGGATAGGAGGAATAGCAGCCGGATTAGCACTTTTATTAGCTGGATCCTTTTATTTTAAACACTATCAAGAACAGAAAAAAGCCGAACAAGCTCTTGCTAATACAAAAATGGCACTTGAATTGATAGGTGAACAATTAAATAAAGGAAATAAAGCCATCAATGAATTGCAAAATGTAGATAAAACCACTAATAAAGCCTTTGGTATATCATCGGCTGTAGTAGGTAAATAATATATTTAACAATAAAAATTTAAAATATTTAATATCAATAACTAAAATGAAAAAAATAATAATAACTTTAATAGTATTTTTTAGCGCATTCATAGCATTTGCACAAGATAATTCTGTATTTGACAAATACGAAGAAAATGATGATGTTACAACAGTAGTTGTAACCAAACAAGCATTTTTAATGCTGAAAAAAGTAACTTCTGAATCCAAAGAAGCCCAGGAATATAAAAGATTAGTAAGCGGATTGAACGAGTTAAAAGTTTTTACCACCGAAAACACCAAAGTAGCAACCGATATGCGTTTAACTTTTGATAACTATATTAAAACTAAAAAGTTAGTCGAACTAATGCGCGTAAAGGATAAAGAAGCTAATGTGAAAATTTTCGTTCGTCAAGGTAGTAATGAAGATTATGTAACTGAATTTATTATGTTGGTAGATGAAATGGGCGTAACCGTCAACAATGCTAAACCTGAAGTAGTCATTGTGTCACTCACAGGTAATATCAATCTGAATGACATAGCAAAAATTACTGCTGAAATGAATATTCCCGGTAATGAACACGTAAAGAAAAACTAAATTTAAAGGGATGAGTCGTAAAATTTTAATTTTTACGACTCATTTGTTAATTGACTTTACAAAATAAATTTACATATTATGCTTACTTTATTAAAAAACTTCATCATTTTTATATCTACAGTCCTTGCGATGATAAGCTGTAATTCCGATGCTTCAATTCAAAAATTTATTGTTGAAAAACAAGAAAGAGAAGATATAATTTCTTTTGATTTATCTTCGGATATGCTTTCTTTAAAAGACAGTGCCCATTCAATTGAAAATGCTGAAATTCTAAATTCAATTAAAAAGGCTAATATTATTGCTTATAAAATCGATACTTTAAATAAAGATATTTATAATGATGATAAAGAGCAACTTATCAATATTTTAAAAAATAAAAAATACACAGAACTTATGAGAGCCGGCAAGGGTTCTAATGGAGTAAGAGTTTATACAATAGGTAACGAAGAAGCATTAGATGAAGTTATAGTTTATCTCAATGACAAAACCAAAGGTTGGGCTTTAGTGAGAGTGATAGGCGATAACATGCAGCCGGAACAAATTATGGGACTGATTGACGATGTTAGACTCAATGATCCCGAACAACTTGAAAAGATAACCGCTCTATTTAAAGAGAGGAAATAATAACGGAACTCATTTTATTAAACCTTGAATTTTCAAGGTTTTTTTGAACAAAAAAACTACATTAGCGCCTTAAAACCATTATTAATATGGAGCAAGATTTAAGCGACAAAAGACAAGTCTATCAAAAAATGGAATTATTAGAAGATCAGATTCCTGAAAATCCGATTGAGTTATTCCGCACTTGGTATTCTGATGCTGAGAATGAAGAGTTGGGTGAAGCTAATGCTTTTACTATTAGCACTGTAGGGAAGAATATGCAACCTACTAATAGAGTTGTTTTATTAAAAAAATACACTTGGGAAGGTTTTATTTTTTATACCAATTATAACAGCCAAAAAGCCAGAGCTATTGCTGAAAATCCTAATGTGTGCCTGAGTTTCCATTGGACAAAAACCGAGCGTCAAATCATAATCAATGGAAAAGCTGAATTTTTAGCCGAGAATCTTTCAGACGGTTATTTTGAAATGCGTCCACGTGGCAGTCAGTTAGGTGCATTAGCATCTGATCAAAGTGAACCTATCGCTTCGCGAGAAGCATTAGATAAAAAATTAGCTGATTTGGAAAAACAATTTGAAAGCAAAGAAATTCCACGTCCAAAACATTGGGGAGGTTATTTGGTAAGACCCACTGTGATTGAATTTTGGCAAGGTCGCCCCAACCGAATGCACGACAGAATTAGATACACTTTACAAGAAGATTTTGACTGGAAAATAGAAAGAATACAACCATAGTCATTTCAAGTTTTAGGTTTTTTTTGTTTTAAGTTAGATTGAAAGTTATTAAAGTTTTTAACCCTTTCAGCTTTTCAAACGCTAAAAGGAATAAAATTTTAAATAAAAAAACTCCAAAAGTTTATAAAACTTTCGGAGTTTTTAATTTATTCAAAAATTCAAAACTTTATATTCAAAACCTGAAACTACCTACGTCCTTTAGGTTTGTCTGATGAACTTGAATTCCCACTTCTTTCAGATTTTTTCCCGCCTTTTTTGTCAAAGAATTTTTTATCCTCTCTTGGTGTATCACTTCTTTTACGGTCATCGTTTCCAAATCTGCCACCACCACTTCTTTCAGCGTTTCGGCTGCCATAACCTCCACGACCATAACTTCCTCCGGAACGTTCGCCGCGATTACCACCTCCATAACCACCTCTTCTTTCATGTCCACCGCGATCTCCTCCTCCGGAGCTTGATTTAGCTTTTGAAACTTCCAGACTCAATGTAATGTGGCCATAAGGAACGCCATTTAAGGTTTCCATCAAAGGGGCTACATAATCTTGTTGAATTTCAAAAAAAGAAAAATTGTTTTGTAAATCTATTTTGCCTATTTCTGATTCTTTGCTGTCTAATGCTTC
This sequence comes from Polaribacter sp., assembly GCA_020740485.1. Classification (GTDB taxonomy): domain Bacteria; phylum Bacteroidota; class Bacteroidia; order Flavobacteriales; family Flavobacteriaceae. Next base: position 262,155 of record DYMN01000001.1, read on the forward strand.
GTTGATCAAGCCAATCAATTTTGCCGGACTTAATTTATCTCTTTTCCCAATATTGATAAACAATCTTGTAAACGTTGAATTACCACGACGTGATGATACATTGTGCGAACCTTCATGCGACACATTGATGTCGCGAGCATCTTTATAATAAGTAAGAAAACGATTAAATTCCGCAGAAACAAAGTGTTGGATTAAATTTTCTCGTGTTAAACCTTCCAACATTTCGTATATACCCGATAAAAAAGGCTCAATTTGTTTTTTATTTACTTCAATGCTTTTGATTTTTTCCATCAAGGAATATAGTTGGGTTTGGCAAACCTGCTCTCCAGTGGCAATTTCTCCGTGAGTAAAGGTAATACCCATAAACTTTTCAATATCTTTTATCTTTCTCGTTTCACGTGAGTGAATAATAATTACGGAAGTTCCGGTTTTTCCAGCTCTTCCGGTTCTACCACTTCTATGTGTGTAAACCTCATAATCGTCAGGTAAGTTATAATTGATAACGTGTGTCAAATCATTTACATCCAATCCGCGAGCGGCAACATCGGTAGCAACCAACAACTGCAATTGACGCGTGCGAAATCTGTTCATCACATCATCACGCATGTTTTGCGACAAATCACCGTGCAAAACATCAGCGTTGTAATGCTCTTGCATCAATTTGTTAGCAACTTCGTTAGTTTCCTGACGGGTTCTGCAAAAAATGATTCCATAAATATTGGGTTCCATGTCCACTACACGTTTCAAAGCTTCATAACGGTCTTTGGCATGCGTCATATAATACACGTGGTTTACATTTAAAGCTCCCGAATTGGCACGCGCTACCGATATTTCTATCGGATTATGCATATAGTTTTTAGTAATTTTTCTGATATCATCATACATGGTAGCAGAAAACAAAAGGGTTTGCTTATCAGTAGGTGTTTCATCTAAAATAAAGTCCAAATCTTCTTGAAAACCCATAGATAGCATTTCATCTGCCTCATCTAAAATCACTCTTTCGATGCGGTTCAAATGTAATTTGCGTTGTTTGATCAAATCTTTTGCACGTCCGGGTGTTGCCACAACGATATGTGCCCCTTTTTGTAAACTTCTGATTTGTAATTCAATGCTGCTTCCGCCATATACAGGAACGATATTTATCCCTTCAATATGTTTGGAATATTTTTTTAAATCTTCTGTGATTTGTAAACACAATTCACGGGTAGGTGCTAAGACTAAGGTTTGCGGAAAACGATCTTCTATTTCAGTTAACGCAATGGCAGGCAAACCAAAAGCAGCAGTTTTGCCGGTTCCGGTTTGAGCAAGCCCAATGATATCTTGGTTATTTTCTAATAAAATAGGAATTACTTTTTCTTGAATCGGAGTAGGAGTTACAAAACCTAATTCCGTGATGGCGGCTAAAACTAATTCGGGTAAATTTAAATCGTGGAAAGTTGTCATTTATTATAATTAATGTGAAAATATTCTATACATCCCTATGTATTGAATTGCTGTAAATTATTGATTTTAAATTTTAAAAACAATAAAAGCGTGCAAAGATGCGGATTTTTTAATAAATGTAATCATTTTTTTTGAAAAAAATAAAAAACCCTAAAAATTATCAAAATTTTCAGGGTTCTTTTTAATAATCTTTTTACAGATTTATTTCATTATAATTCCAAAATAAAATATTCATTTACTGACGAATTTGTACAGACGCAAGGCCTTGCGTCTCATTTGTACAGACGCAATGTTTTGCTTCTCTTTTGAATAGACGCAAAGCATTGCTTCTCTTTTGAATAGACGCAAAACATTGCGTCTCTACAAAGCTCGCATTGCTTCCACTAATACTTTCA
>DYMN01000001.1:264092-283000 GCA_020740485.1 Polaribacter sp.
AGACGCAAAACATTGCGTCTCTACAAAGCTCGCATTGCTTCCACTAATACTTTCACACTTTCCAATGGCAAAGCATTGTATAAACTTGCTCTGTAACCACCAACACTTCTATGCCCTGAAAGTGCAACAATTCCGGCTTCACTGCATAATTTATCAAAACGTTCTTTTAAGGATTCGTCTGCCAGATTGAAGGTAACATTCATAATTGAACGGTCGGCTTTATCCACATAGGGAATGAAATTTTTATTGGTATCCAATTCGTTATAAAGTAAATCAGCTTTTGCAAAATTTACCTTTTCTATGCCTTGCAAGCCACCCATTTCGTTTTTTAACCATTCTAGATTGAGCATAGAAACGTAAATAGAAAATACTGAAGGTGTATTATACAAACTGTCTTTGGCTATTTGCAATTGGTAATCTAACATGGAAGGAATATCGCGACCGGTTTTGCCCAGCGCCTCTTGTTTTACGATGACCAAAGTAGTTCCCGAAGCACCAATATTTTTTTGAGCACCTGCATAAATTAAATCAAATTGAGAATAATCCACCACGTGACTAAACATATCAGAACTTGTGTCTACCAGAAGCGGACATTTAGTTTTAGGAAATTCTTTGAATTCAGTCCCATAAATAGTATTGTTTGAAGTAATATGTAAATAAGACAAGTCATCAGGTATTGCCACGTTTTTCGGAATATTTTTATATCCATTTTCTTTTGACGATGCTAAAACATTGACATTACCTAATTTTTTTGCCTCTTTGATAGCGCCACTCGACCAAGTTCCGGTGTCAATATAACCGGCTGTTCCACCGATAGGAAGAAAGTTGTATGGAGCCATTAAAAATTGCGTACTGGCACCTCCTTGCAAAAACAAGGCATAGTATCCTTTGTCTTTTAATCCGGCTAACTCTAATGCCAAATTTTGTGCATTTTCTACAACGGCAACAAAATTTTTGCTGCGGTGAGAAATTTCCAATATTGACAAGTCCATATTGTTAAAATTGAGTAAGGCTTGTGATGCTTTTTCAATCACACTTTGCGGTAAAATAGATGGTCCTGCTGCGAAATTGTGTTTTTTCATTTGGAAAATAGTTTTGATGTGCAAATTTGATAATTTTATTAAGAATATCATACTGTTTTGAAAAAAAATTTAATAAAATTATTTATTTATAAATTTTTGGCTGAAAGCTAATTTTTATTGAAATTTGCATAAAAATATTTTTCAAATATGGTTGCAAATTATGTTATTTCTAAAAAAGATTTGACCTTTAAAAATTTATTTCAAATTTTTTATGAACAAAAGAAAATTAGTCTATCCAATGCGTCCATAGAAAAGATACAATCTTGTCGTAATTATTTAGATAAAAAAATAAACAGTGAATCTGAACCTATTTACGGAATAAATACGGGTTTTGGAGCACTTTACAATATCAAGGTGGAAGCCGATAATTTGCAACTGCTACAAGAAAATTTAGTGATGAGTCACGCTTGTGGTATGGGTGAAGAAGTACCAAAAGAAATCGTGAAATTGATGATTTTGTTAAAAATTAAATCATTGAGCTTTGGGCATTCTGGAGTGCAAGTTGAAACAGTGCAAAGATTGGTTGATTTTTACAATCACGATATTATCCCCATTGTCTATACGCAAGGTTCTTTGGGGGCTTCCGGAGATTTGGCGCCTTTAGCACATTTATCGCTGCCTTTGATAGGAAAGGGAGAAGTATATTTTCAAGGGGAGAGAATATCAGGAGAATTGCTCAATAAAAAAATGAATTGGAAAGCCATTCAATTGCAATCCAAAGAAGGATTGGCGTTGCTCAACGGAACCCAATTTATGAGTGCTTATGGCACCTTTTTGATATTAAAGTCGTTCAAGTTGGAATATTTGTCCGATTTAATAGGCACATTATCCTTAGAAAGTTATGATGGTAGGATAGAACCTTTTCATCAATTGATTCATCAAATCCGACCCCACGAAGGTCAACAAAAGGTTTCAGAACGAGTGCGTAACTGGTTAGTTAATAGTGAAATAATAAATCAACCTAAAAAGCACGTGCAAGACCCTTATTCTTTTCGTTGCATACCACAAGTGCACGGAGCCACTTATGACACTTTGCAATTTGTATTGAAAACGTTATTGACTGAAGTCAATTCGGTAACGGACAATCCCAACGTATTTGAAGAAGAAGATTTGATTATTTCCGGTGGGAATTTTCATGGACAACCTTTGGCTTTGGCGATGGATTATTTGGGGATAGCTATGGCGGAATTGGGCAGTATTTCAGAACGAAGAATTTACCGTTTGATTCGTGGCGAACGTGAATTACCTGTATTTCTTACGCCAAATTCCGGTTTGAACAGCGGTTTTATGATTCCGCAATATACCGTAGCTAGTATTGTTAGTCAGAATAAACAATGGGCTACACCGGCAAGTGTAGATAGCATTGTGAGCAGCAATGGGCAGGAAGACCATGTGAGTATGGGAGCCAATGCCGCCACAAAAGCCCTGAAAATTGTGAATAATTTGGAAAGTGTTTTGGCTGTAGAATTACTCAATGCATCACAAGCGTTGCATTTTAGAAAACCTTTAAAAACCTCGGTATTTTTAGAACAGTTTTTAACCGCTTATCGTGCAGAAGTCCCCTTTATTGAAAAAGATGAAATCCTGCACGATGCTATGCTAAAAAGTCTAACTTTTATTCAAAATTTGACTGTTGATATTGAGGAGTTGGTGTAAGATTTAACTATTTACAATCTTTTCTTGTTGACGAATGCTTTCTTGATGTATTTCTCTGTAAAGTCCTGTAATAAATTCATCGCTTAATCCGGTTTTATGGGCTTTTTGGAACATTTTATCCATAATTTCATTGAAACGTTGGTTTTGCAATACAGCTACATTTTTCTCCTTTTTTACCTGACCAATTTTGTTGACAATTTGCATTCTTTCGGTGAGAACTTCAATCAATTTTTGGTCTATTTGGTCAATTTCGTTTCGCAAAACCGTCAATTGATTGAGATGGGTTGCATCTTTAAATGTCTTTTCCCTAACAGTCAATCGGTGAATCATTTCGTGTAGCGTAGTAGGTGTTATTTGCTGTGAAGCATCACTCCAAGCTTCATCAGGATTGTGATGCGATTCTATGATCAAGCCATCGTATTGTAAGTCTAATGCAGTTTGTGCTACATTTTCCAAACAATCACGACGACCGCAAATGTGAGAAGGGTCGCATATTATCGGAATTTCAGGAAAACGTGATTTGAAATCAATCGGAATTTGCCAATTGGGTTGGTTTCTGTATTGTGATTTATTATAACTTGAAAATCCGCGATGTATAGCACCTAATTTTCTTATTCCGGCTTTATATAAGCGTTCAAAAGCCCCTATCCACAATTCTAAATCAGGATTCACAGGATTTTTTACCAAAACAATTTTATCAGTTCCTTGCAGTACATCAGCTATTTCCTGAACTGCAAACGGATTGACCGTAGTGCGGGCACCAATCCATAAAATGTCAACATCAAATTCTAATGCCAATTTCACGTGATGCGCATTGGCTACTTCTACAGCAGTTAGTAATCCGGTTTCCTTTTTTACTTGTTGTAACCAAGGTAGCGCTAAAGCACCAATACCTTCAAAACTTCCGGGACGGGTGCGTGGTTTCCATACACCTGCTCTGAAAACAGTAACTCTGCTTTCATTTTTGCTCAATTGATGTGCTATGTTGAGCACTTGTTCTTGAGTTTCTGCACTACATGGCCCTGCTATGGTAAGCGGATGTCCTAGATTCATTTCTTTTAGCCAATTGCCAAGTGTTTTGTCGTTTGTCATTTTACAGTAATTAGATTATTAAATTATTGATTATATGGTTATTAAGTTGTACGTTATGTTTGATATTTAATTTTCTATTTCTTAAATTGTTAATTGTATTTTTTCATTTTTACTTCAAAATTTCCTGTATATGATTGGTTTTCTTCATCGTTTTATAAAGTTCATCAAAATTATCATTAGCAATCAAATCAGCAAATTCTTTTAGGTTTTTTATGTATTCATCCAAAGATTTTAAAATAAATTGCTTGTTTTCAATGAAAATAGGAGCCCAAGTGTCAGGTGAACTCTTTGCTAAACGTACCGTAGAGGCAAAGCCGCTTCCAGCCATATTGAAAATGTTTTTTTCGTCTTTTTCTATCTCCATCACGGTTTTTCCCAACATAAATGAACTGATGTGTGACAGATGCGACACGTAAGCAATATGTTTATCGTGGTCTTTACTCTTCATAAAATCGGTTTTCATATTCATCGCATTGAATAACTCTATTGCTTTTTCTAATAAATCTTTACGCGATAATTCCGCATCGCAAATCATGTTTTTCTTCCCGTCAAATAAAGTGTCAAAAGCAGCGTCAGGACCTGAAAATTCGGTTCCTGCAATAGGGTGAACCGCAATAAATTGCTCGCGTTTTGGGTGATTCTTTAATGTTTTGCAAATGCTTCCTTTTATGGAACCTACGTCAAAAATAAAAGCATCATTTTTGATTTGGAGTAAGAATTGCGCACTCACTTCGGCAATTTTATTGACCGGTACCGCTACTACGATTAAATCGGTTTCTTTAATGGTTTCATCATTTGCCACAGCATCTATAATTCCCAATTCCATTGCTCTTTCTTGATGCTTTGCATTAAAATCAAGGCCGAAGATTTTTGCACCGGTTATTTTTCGTAAGGCTAATGCCATTGAACCACCGAGCAATCCGATTCCAATAATAGTTATATTATTATATTGTTTCAAGTTTCAAGTTTGTAAAGTTTATAAAGTTTAAAGGTGGCTGAGCGAAGCCAAAGTTTGTAAAGTGTAAAGTTTTATAGTTTCAAAAATTTGTTATTTTATGCTTTAACTTCGGGATGAGTTAATTTAATCTATTGAGTACTTCTTCCAACTGTTTTTCATCCACACATAACGAAAAACGAATATAATTATCGCCTTTACTACCGAAAATACTGCCGGGTGTAACAAACACATCATGTTCGTACAGCAGGTAATCTGACATTTCATGTGATGTTTTTCCGTTGGTTATTTTGCACCAAACAAAGAAACCTTCGGCGGATTTGTCATATTTCAATCCTAATTGATCTGCCATCTTCCATACTATTTCTCTTCGTTTTATGTAATGCGAATTAATAGATTCAAACCAACCGTTTTCTGAATTTAAAGCAGCAATAGCGCCTATTTGCAACCCGTAAAACATTCCACTATCCATATTGGATTTTACTTTTAAGGCATTTTCAATCACATCTTTATTTCCTGTTAGCATACCTACACGCCAACCTGCCATATTAAATGTTTTACTCAATGAATTGAGTTCAACTGCAGTTTTTTTGGCACCTTTAACCGATAAAATAGATAATGGTTTTTCTGTTAAAATGAAACTATAAGGATTGTCATTTACAATCAAAACTTGATGTTTTATACCAAACGCAATGAGTTTTTCAAATAATTCTGTGGTGGATTTGCCTCCAGTAGGCATATTGGGGTAATTCACCCACATAATTTTCACTTTGGTTAAATCTAATTGTTCCAAAGCATCAAAATCGGGTTGCCATCCGTTATTTTCATCTAAATCATAAGTAACTATTTCTGCTTCCACCAAATTAGTAATAGACGAATAGGAAGCATAGCCGGGATTGGGAACCAAAACTTGATCGTCTTTGTTTAGATAAGCCATAGACAAATGCATGATACCTTCTTTGGCTCCAAAAAGGGGCAAAATCTCTGATTCAGAATTTAAACTGACTTGATAATGTTTTTGGTAGAATTGCGCAATAGCATTTCGTAATTCCGGTAAACCTTTGTAGGGTTGATAACCGTGCTTATTGAGTTCGTTCACCGCATTTTGTATCGCCTGAACTGCTTGGGCAGGCGGTGGCAAATCAGGATTGCCGATTCCTAAATTGATAATGGGTTTTCCCTGTGATTTTAAGGTTTGAATTTCCCTTAATTTCTCAGAAAAATAATATTCGCTGACGTTATGTAATCTATTGGCTGCGTGCATAAATGTTTAAATTACAATATTTTAAATTAAAAATTCCAAAATTCGATAAATAAATAAATTAATAATCAACGTTTTCGGCTTCATTTCGACACTTCGGCTTCGCTCAGTGCAGGCATGCTCAATGACCATGCTCAACGACCGATAATCAATGCTTCGACTTCGTTCAGCAACCAATAATCAATAATCTAATAATCTCTAAACTAAAAATGAATTTTTATGTTCATATTTTCCTAAAACTTTTAGTTCGTAAGCTATAGGTTTTAGTTCAGTAATTGCTTTTTTAAATTGATCAGGTTGTTCGAACAGCATATCCGCAAAAAATGCGTATTCCCAAGGTTTTTCAATAATGGGTAATGATTGTATTTTGCTTAAATTTAGGTTGTTATCTCTAAATATGTTTAATATTTCAGCTAAACTTCCGGTTTGGTGTGTTAAACTAAATTTGATGGATGCTTTGTTAAAATATTCTTTTTCTGTTTCCTTGATTGCACTTAGAATGACAAAACGCGTAAAATTGGTTGCATGTGTTTGAATGCCGTCGGCGATGATGTTCAAACCATAAATTTCTGCAGCTTTTTTAGAAGCAATACCTGCTATTCCTGATAAATTCCTTTCTTGAATCATTTTGGCAACTTCTGCTGTATCTTTTTCTTCAATGAGTTTAATATGCGGATATTGTCTAAAAAACTTGCGACATTGTTCCAAAGCCATGGGATGAGACCATACTTCTTTTATGTCATAGATAGTTTGATCTTTTAAAGCCATTAATTGATGTTGAATAGGTAAAAAATATTCTCCTATTATATATAGATTATATTCGTCTATCAGATTGTAATTAGGCAAAATAGCCCCTGCAATGGTATTTTCTATTGCCATCACGACAACGTCCACTTTTTTGCTGATCAACAAGGGTGGCATATCAGAAAAATTTTGACATTCAGTGAGTTCAATATTTTCTCCAAATAAATTTACTGCTACTTGATGATGATAGGAACCTTTGATTCCTTGAATGGCAATGTTCATTTTATTGATTTACGAATTAATTAATAGAACACAGATTAAACCGATTATACAGATTTACGCAAATAATTATAAATTTTAAAAAATCAGTTACTATCTGTGTTATCCGCTTTATCTGTGTTCCATTTAAAAAAAAAGTTCCGATTAAAACCGGAACTCATTTATATATTGTTATCAAATTAATTACATACACATCAGTTCCGACTCTCATTGCTAAAATAAAAGTAAAAGAATTGATAATATGTAGAAAATTGATTCATTTAATCTTGAATTATTTGGCAAACATAAAAACTTTATTTGTCAATTGCAAATTTAAAAACTTTATTTTTAATCCAAGTGCCTGTTTTTATCAAAATAAGTACTGCAAAACCAGCTACTAAACCGGTTAAAAAATCACCTAACATTTTTGGTAAAGCATGCAACCATTCGTGAATTTGGGGAATATTGTGAACATAAATACCTCCAGCCACGAGCAACATAGCAAAAGTACCAACTACTGCTAGGATTTTAATCACATAAGGTAAGGATTTCACCATGGATTCTCCAATTTTTTCTAATGATTTTTTATGGTATTTTTCTCCTTTTCGCATCAAGGCAAAACCAATATCATCTAATCTAACTATCAGTGCGACAATACCATAAACACCAATTGTAGTAACAATCGCTATAACCAACAATACGGCAATTCTCACAGACATGGTTTTTTCTGCAACAGTACTTAGAGAAATAATTACAATTTCCAATGAGAGTATAAAATCAGTAATGATGGCTGATTTTATTTTTTTCTTTTCATTGGTTTTAATGTCTTCATCCAAAAGTTCTTTGTGCTCTAGTTCTTCTTCTTTTTTGGTATGATGATGCGGGAAAATGTATTCATAAATTTTCTCTGCACCTTCAAAAGCTAAATATAATCCCCCTATCATTAAAATGGGAGTAACAGCCCAAGGAGCTAATGCACTCAGGGCAATGATAATAGGTAAAATAATCAGTTTATTGAGAAAAGAACCTTTGGTTATTGCCCAAATGACGGGTAATTCACGCGAGGTTACAAATCCCGTTCCTTTTTCAGCATTGACCGCCAAATCATCACCGAGAATTCCTGCGGTTTTTTTGGTTGCAATTTTACTCATTGTTACCACATCATCCATGAGTGTGGCTACATCATCAAATAGTGCGAAAAATCCTGATGCCATTTTTTGTTTGTTGTTTGTTGTTTCGTGGTGCAAAAATATAAAAATCAAATCCCTATGTAATTAAATGGGGAAATTTGTTTGAGTTCGGATTTTATTTTTTCATCAATTAGCAGATTGTCAATAAATTGATGCAAAGTTGCTTTGGTTATTTTTTCGTTAGTACGCGTTAGAGTTTTCAATGCTTCGTAAGGATTGGGATAGTTTTCTCGTCTTAAAATAGTCTGTATGGCTTCAGCAATCACTATCCAGTGGTCTTCCAAATCTTGTTCAATTTTTTGCTCATTTACTATGAGTTTATCTAAACCTTTTGCCAAAGATTGTAAGGCAATAACCGTGTAACCCAGCGGAACACCAACATTTCGCAAAACGGTGCTGTCTGTCAGGTCACGTTGCAAACGGGAAATCGGTAATTTGGCAGATAGATGTTCAAAAACCGCATTTGCCAAACCTAAATTGCCTTCTGCATTTTCAAAATCTATTGGGTTGACTTTGTGTGGCATGGCACTCGAGCCCACTTCGCCTTCTTTGATTTTTTGTTTGAAATAACCCATAGAAATGTATTGCCAAATGTCACGACTGAAATCTATTAATATAGTATTGATGCGTTTCATGGCATCAAATTGAGCCGCTAAATGATCGTAATGTTCTATTTGGGTAGTTGGAAATGAATGGTGCAAACCGAGAATGTTTTCAACAAAATTTTGCGCAAATTGCTTCCAATCTTTTTGAGGGTAAGCCACCTTGTGCGCATTCATATTTCCGTTGGCACCTCCAAATTTGGCTGCATAAGGAATGGATTGCAAACTCTTAATTTGTTGTTCCAGACGCTCAATAAAAACTTTGATTTCTTTGCCCAATCGGGTAGGTGAGGCGGGCTGCCCGTGGGTGCGTGCCAACAACGGGATGTGGTTCCAAAGGGATTCTTTTTCATATAATTTTGAAATGATTTCAGCAATTTTTGGAAAATATACGTGATCTAATGCGTCTAAAATAGAAAGCGGAATCGCAGTATTATTAATGTCTTGCGAAGTCAATCCGAAGTGGATAAACTCCTTGTAATCAGCTAAATTTAGTTTTCCAAATTGTTCTTTGATATAATACTCTACCGCTTTGATGTCGTGATTAGTAGTTTTTTCAATTTCCTTGATATGAATAGCATTCTCTATATTGAAATCAAGGTATATTTTTCTCAATTCTTCGATTTGAAGGGCAGAAAGATTTGGAAGTTGAGGCAAATCATCATTACAAAGGGCAATAAAATATTCTATTTCCACCTTCACTCTATATCGAAATAAAGCAAATTCCGAAAAATAGTTTTGCAAATCAGTTGTGGTTTTGCTGTATCTTCCGTCTATGGGCGAAATGGCTGATAATGTGGTTTCCATGGTTAGTGTTTTGAATATTTAGAGTCAGCTGAAAAAGTATAAATTAATGTATTTCAATGTTTTAAATTTATTTTTTAATTTTTAAGTGCAAGTTTTTTTGGGCGTTATTCAATTTTTTCTTGCATTTCATTAATAAATTAACCGAATTGCTTGCCTGTCACGTCTTTAGCGCGAGTAATCAATGAACACCAAAATAAATATAAAGTGAATTAATGGTCGCAATCCAAAAAAGGTAAGAATATTAAAATATAGAATTACAATACGTTATTTATTTACTTTGTGTACATTGCGTAATCCTTTGCGTACATTGTGGTAAAAAAATTGGTTTTTCACATACTCTATTTAGTTTTGATTTTGCAAATTTACTAAATTGCTAATTTCCAAATTATCACATTTTCAAATTATTTAAAATCTTATTGCCATGATAGATAAATCCGGGCTTGTTGTTGGGTATTTGTTGTAAAATCACCTCTTTGAGTCCTTCGTGTATCCAATCAAAATCTTCAATTTTTAATGTGCCAAACCAATATAAAATATCCATTGTATAGGCTTTTGTGGCTGTAGGGTAGTTCGCAAGCAACCAATCGAAAGCGGTTGTAATAAGTAGTTTAATATCTTGTAATTCAAGATATTGAATAGCAATACTGTTTTTCTTTTTTACATAATCAAAAGCAATTCGTCGTGTAATGTTTGACAATGCTCTAACTGCTGAATCCTTTTTAATCAAATGTAGGTTGGAACAAAAAAAATGTATTTCAGGATAGATACTATCCATATTTCTTTCAGTCAAAATTTCTAACACCCATGCTGCTTTATGGTGGTTTTTGAAAGTGGTATCAAAAATCAATTGCATCAAAACAGGAAGACTTTCAGGGTTTTCAAAAAAATTGGCCCCATTTTCCCGATTGATTCTGTAAGCCACACCCAATTGGTCAATTCTATTTTTGGCTGTCGTTAGATCCATTTTGAATGTCTTCTTTCTTTTTGGGTGGTACGGTCAGTTTATATAACAACCAACCAAAACCAATGATTAAGTGCAAAGCGATGACTATAAGTCCTATGATTACCCAAGTGTTCATAATGCATGAATTAAATAAAAAAACCAATAGAAGCAATTGCTTAAATTGGTTTGTAAAATTAGTGAATTATTTCAAATATTTACCCACATTTTGAATGTCCACAACTTTTACATTTTAGGCAACCTTCTTCGTAGATTAATCCTTCGGGATCGCCACATTCGGGACATTTTTTATCGACTGCTTCAGTTCCGTCAGGGATAAATCGTTTTAATGCACGAGAAATACCATTTTTCCAAGTATTGATGTTTTCATCAAACAGGTTGAGGTTGTTTACCAAATCCACTACGTAATGCAATGGCATTCCATGACGTAACACTCCTGAAATCAGTTTAGCATAATTCCAATACTCTTTGTTGAACGAACGAGAAAGCCCTTCAATAGTCACTTTATAGCCATCACTATCTTGATATTGGAAATCGTAACGCGCAGCGCCGTCTTCTTCTCTGTGTTTTATAACAGAACCATTTTCTACCCAATCCGGAAGATTAAAAGCGTCTTTGGCTTTTCCGGTAAATATTTCGTAAGGTTTGTCTTCCAAGAGACCCACTACTGCCAACCATTTTTCGTTTTCATTGTAAAAACGAATGACTTGAGCTTCTAATTTTGTGGGACGTTTTCCCAAGAATGTTTCTGTATTATCCCCGGCAGTGGTTTTTTTCTTTTCATCAGTTGAAATTAATATACCACTCCTTGAGCCATCACGATAAACGGTGATTCCTTTTAAACCTTGTTTCCAAGACTCCACATAAATGTCGCTGACTAAATCTTCGGTAACATCTGATTTTAAATTAATTGTACTACTGATGCTGTGCGTTGTATATTTTTGAACTAAAGATTGTAATTCAATTCTTTTCATCCAATCTATTTCAGGAGCTGTTGACCCAAAGTAGGGGCTTTCGGAAATGTCTGTTTTACCTGTAATTTCCATCCAATTTTTTAATTTGGGATGGAAAACAGTGAATTCTTCGAATGCATCACCTAATTGGTCCACATAATCTACTCTTGAATTGTCATCATTCGTATTTACTTTTCTTCTGCGGGTATAAGACAATAAAAATACCGGTTCAATTCCGGATGATGTTTGGGCCAACATGCTTAAACTGCCGGTAGGAGCCACAGTGCTGATAGAGATATTTCTACGACCATTATTCATCATTCGACTATACAAATCAGGAAATTCGGTTTTCATCATCTGTACAAATTCTGATTTTTCTTCAATATTCCTGTTGAATATTTCAAATTGTCCGCGTGTGATAGCCATATCTACGCTACTATCAAATTCACCACGTAGTTTGGTGCGCATTATCTCATCGGTTAATTTAAGAGCATCTTCAGAATCAAATTTAGCGTTCAAAGCAGCTAAAGCATCGCCTAATGCGGTAAATCCTAATCCGGTTCTACGTCCTTTGATTCCGGTATCTCTAAGCAATTCCCAAGTTTGTTTCTCTGCTTGTTTTAAATGGTCACCTTCTGAATCTTTATTGATTTTATCTAAAATTTTAGAGATGGATTCTAATTCCAAATCCACTAAATCATCCATCAATCTTTGGGTTTCATAAATAGTTTCATAAAATTTATGATGATTGAAAGTGGCATTTTCAGTAAACGGATTTTCAACAAATGAATATAAATTTACCGCTATCAATCTACAAGAATCACCCCCTTGCATCGCTATTTCAGAACAAGGATTGGTAGAAACATTTTTAAACCCCGGATAGATTGAAGAAGTTGAATAATGATGTTGACGATCCCAAAATATAATTCCGGGTTCTGCTGTATTATGGGCACTTTTAATAATTAAATCCCAAATTTGTTTGGCTTTTACTATTTTGGTATATTTTGGATTGGGACTGTCTATGGGCCAGCGTAAGGTATAATCACTGTCAGAAATTACAGCTTGCATAAATTCATCAGAAATACGAACGGATATATTAGCTCCGGTAACTTTGGATAAATCTTGTTTTACGGTGATAAACTCTTCAATATCAGGATGCGCTATATCCATTGTAAGCATCAATGCACCACGACGGCCATTTTGAGCTACTTCACGGGTTGTAGCAGAAAAACGATGCATAAAGGAAACAGCACCTGTAGTAGTTGCGGCTGCATTTGAAACTTCAGCATTATGAGGGCGTAGTTTTGATATATCGGTTCCAACTCCACAACGTCTTTTAAAAAGTTGTGCCATTTGCTGGTCAGTATAGAATATGCCGCCATAAGAATCTTCAACCGCAGGCACCACAATACAATTGGATAGTGAAGCAATCACTTGATGATTTCCCAAGCCATACATCACACTCCCCTGAGGGATCACTTGCTCAAAATTTTGAAAAAAACTGTGTATCTTTTCTGCTGTCAGCGGTTCTCTGTTGACTCCATAATCAGACAATTGGTCAGAATGAAGACCATTATGTAGTTTATCATATTTATGCTCAATTCTGGCAAATTCTATCGCCATTCTACGATGCATATCGTCAGGGGTTAATTCCAAAAATTCACCGTTTTTTGTTTTAAGAGCATACTTTTTTATCCATGTAGTTGCTGCTAACTCATCTCCTTTAAAATACTTTACTGTGGCATTAAATACTTCATCATAAGTGTAAGTTTTTAGAATTTTCCCGGCTACATTATTTTCTATCATTTTGCTATTTATTAAAAAATTAAACATTTGCTTTTATAAAAGAAGAGGAAAAGAGTTTGTAAAATTAAATGACGTTTTGATAAATTTTACATCTGTTTTAAAAAGTAATTAACAATTTGATGTTGATAAGTTTTTTTGTGAATAAATATTGTTTTTTTTGAATATTTAAAAAAATAGAATCAATATTAAATACTTATATAATATATAATTAAGAATTAATATCTAAAGTATATATTTAACTATATTTAACATAATTTTTTTAAGCATTTCGGTTTATAAAGTTTGACAAATTTGTAATTATCAGATATTTTTTTAAGAAATTTTATTAATTTTGATAAAAAAGAATTAGATAAAAAAATAAACATATGTTAATGGGTTTAGAAATAAAAGAAGCTTCTAAAATACCATCAAAGAGAAGTGTTTTTTTTATACATAACTTGTCATTTGAAATCATACATATAGATATAATATGCATTTAAAATTTCGGATTCTAAAAAAGGATTTTTATGTTAAGTGTTAAAAAAATATGTATTTTTGAAGTTTAATTAAATTAAAAAAATAATGGGTCAATTAAACGGTAAAAATATTGTAATAACGGGTGCCACGCGTGGAATAGGACGCGGAATCGCTTTAAAATTAGCTTCTGAAGGAGCTAACGTGGCTTTTACTTATAGTGCATCGATAGAAGCTGCTCAACATTTAGAAAAGGAGTTGCTCACTTTTGGAGTAAAAGCCAAGGGTTATCAATCCGATGCGGCAGATTACACTGCAGCTCAAGAAATGGTTGCTGATGTTATCAAAGAATTTGGATCTGTGGAGGTATTGATTAACAATGCCGGAATTACAAAAGATAACTTATTGATGCGGATGAGTGAAGCTGATTTTGACCAAGTGATGCAAGTGAACTTAAAATCGGTTTTCAATATGACAAAAGCAGTCATTAAGCCAATGATGAGTGCCAGAAAAGGTAGTATCATCAATATGAGTTCTGTGGTTGGAATTAAAGGAAATGCAGGACAAGCCAATTATGCAGCATCAAAAGCGGGAATTATAGGGTTTTCTAAGTCTGTAGCTTTGGAGTTAGGGTCCAGAAATATTCGTTGTAATGTTATTGCACCCGGTTTTATCGAAACTGAAATGACAGCCGTTTTAGATGAAAATACGGTATCCGAATGGAGAAAAGCCATTCCATTGAAAAGAGGCGGAACTCCGGAAGATGTGGCTAACGCTTGTGTGTTTTTAGCTTCTGAGATGAGTGCTTATATAACCGGACAGGTATTAAATGTGGATGGAGGAATGCTAACTTAGGAACTGTTACGAAATAACATGGTTATTTATGCTTTATAAAAAACTGATAATTAGCTATTTACTTTAGAACTTTATAAACTTTATAACTTAACATACTCTTAGGATATGAAGCCCCTTGCAGTAAAAATGCATCGCATACGATGAAATGAGTATGTGAAATTAAATATCATGTGTATTTTGATTCAAAAATGGAAAAGAAGCAACTAATTTTTTTAAATAATTGATTTTAAATATTTTATATATAATTATTTCTTTAGTATTCGCTGTTTTGATAGCGGGTTGGTTTTATGTTTTAGAGAGAAAAAAGAATCAAAAAATTCCTATTGTTCTTTTTTTATTGAGAACATTAACCATTTTTTCCTTACTTTTATTACTATTTAATCCGAAATGGATATTTGATAAATCTGTTATTGTAAAACCTGAATTAATTGTTGCGGTTGATAACTCTAAATCAATTGAGCAAAATGCACCCCAAGTTGAAAATTTAATTGATAAAATTAGAAAAAACAAAGACTTAAATTTAAAATTTAATGTAAAATATTTGACTTTTGGCGAAAAAGTCAGTCTATTGGATTCTTTACAATTCAATGAAAATGATTCAGATGTTTCGCAATTACTTTCAAGTGTTAAATCAAATAACACGATTCAAAATACACCCATTCTCTTAATAACCGATGGAAATCAGACTAAAGGAAGTGATTTTAGTTTTTATTCGGGCAAAAATAAGGTTTTTCCCATCGTTGTAGGAGATACAACTTCATATGAAGATATTAGTATACAAGAACTTAACGTCAATCAATATGCCTTTTTAGAAAATGAATTTCCGGTTGAAGTTTTTGTCAAATATCAAGGGAAGAAAGAAGTAAATGCAAAACTCACTATTAAGAACCATCAACAAATAGTTTATCAAACTCCAATTTCATTCAACAGGAATAAAACATCTGAAAAGATTTCATTTTTATTAAAAGCTAATTCAGTGGGAACTCAGTTTTTCAATGCGGTGATAACAGGTATTCCCGATGAGAAAAATTTACAAAATAATCGTAGAGATTTTACTGTTGATGTGGTGGACCAACAATCAAAAATTCTCATTTACAGTAGTTTTTTACATCCCGATATCGGTGCTATAAAAGAGAGTATTGAAAGCAACAAACAACGAAAAGTAGATTTAAGTATTGGTAGAAGTAATGATATTAAATTATCTGATTATCAATCTATAATAATATATCAGCCAACTTCATATATGTCAGCATTTTTAAAGGATATATTGCAACAAAATAAAAATCTTCTCCTGATTACTGGAACCAAAACCGATTGGAGTTTTTTAAACCAAACACAACCTTTTTTTCATAAAAAATTCACATCTTTAAATGAAAAATATCAAGGGGTTTACCATCCTAATTATCCAAATTTTACTATTGAAGATTTCAAGGCGGAACAATTGCCACCCTTACAAGATGTTTTTGGAGAAATTCAATTCAAAATTCCTTATGAAACTTTGTTCTTTCAAAAAATTGGCAATACTACGTTAACATCCCCTTTAGTAGCCACTATGACCAATGGAAATCAAAAAATTGGGGTTATTTTTGGAGAAGGATTATGGCAATGGAAAATGTGGTCTAAAAAAGAAAACCAAACTTTTGAACCTTTTGATAATTTCATTAATGCACTAATACAATACACTACGGAAAACAACAAAAGTAATCCGTTAAAGTTAGATTACAACAAAATAGTTTACAGCAATCAAACACAATTAGTTAAAGCTCAATATTTTGATTCCAATTTTAAAATAGATTTAAGGGTTAATATTTCTTTATTTTTGACTAATTTGCAAGACAAAAAGACCTTAAAATTCCCAATGACAGTGACTTCAAACGAATTTGAATTGGCTATAAAGAATCTAAAATCAGGAGATTACTCAATAAAAGCAGTAGTTGAAGGAAAAAATACACAAGTAATAGGGAATTTTAAAGTCCTGAATTACAGTATTGAAGAACAATTTGCTTCGGCTGATTACACAAAATTAAACACTTTGGCATCAAATACAAGCGGAAAAACGGAATTAATTGGAAATGCAGACAATACTATTAAATCATTACTGCAAGACCAAGGTTATAAAAATATTCAAAAAAGCAATACAAAGACTACTCCTTTGATAGATTGGAAGTGGTTATTAGCTGTAATTATCTTATCTTTGACAGTAGAATGGTTTATTAGAAAATACAGAGGGTTGATTTAAGGTGAATTACTTAAAGTATTTAAAATTAGTATATTAACATCAAATATTTAATTAAATGAAAATTTTAGCCAACGACGGAATGTCAAAATCAGGAATTGAAGCATTGAAAAATGCCGGAATGAACATCATAACCGATAAAGTTCCACAAGAAAATTTGATTCAATACATCAATGAAAATCAAATTGATGTAATATTGGTGCGCAGTGCTACCAAAGTGAGAAAAGACATCATTGATGCGTGTCAGTCTATCAAAATAATCGGTCGTGGAGGCGTAGGCATGGATAACATTGATGTAGAATACGCCAGAAGTAAGGGAATTAAGGTAATTAACACGCCCGGAGCTTCATCGCATTCTGTGGCAGAATTGGTTTTTGCACATTTTTTTGGAATGGCGCGTTTTTTAAACGATTCCAATAGAAATATGCCTTTAGAAGGAGAAACCAATTTCAACGGGTTGAAAAAGAATTATGAAAAAGGAATTGAATTACGTGGCAAAACCATTGGCATTGTTGGTTTTGGCAGAATTGGTCAAGCAACTGCCAAAATAGCTTTAGGATTAGGAATGCGCGTGTTGACCTATGATAAATTTGATACCCCTAACCAAATTGAAGTGGAATTTTTTGACGGTCAAAAATTAACCTTTGGAGTGGAAAAAGTGAGTATGGAAGAAATTTTGAAAGCATCTGATATGATTTCCTTGCACGTTCCGGCGCAAGATGGTTATGTCATAGGTGAAAAAGAACTCGATATGATGAAAACCGATGCTATGTTAGTCAATGCTTCAAGAGGAGGTGTTGTAGATGAAATAGCACTTTTGAAAGCATTAGAAGCAGGGAAATTGAGAGCCGCTGCCTTAGATGTGTTTGAAAAAGAACCAACTCCTGATGTGCAAATACTGATGAATCCCAATTTGTCTTTATCACCTCACATCGGAGCAGCCACTTTGGAAGCACAAGACAGAATCGGAACCGAATTAGCAGAACAGATTGTGGAATTGGCAAAAACATTTTAAATTTTGTGTAAAACATAATTGATTTACAAAACTTTAAACCTTAAATAACGCTCACGCCACATCGTGATTTTCAACTTGCGTCATTTCGCTTCGCTCAACTTAAAACCTGAAACAAAATTATGGCAATCGTAAAACCCTTTAAAGGACTTCGTCCACCGCAAAATTTAATAGAAAAAGTGGCTTGCCTACCTTATGATGTGATGAATTCGCAAGAAGCAGCCCAAATGGCAGCAGGAAAACCTGAATCTTTGTTACACATCACACGGGCAGAAATAGATTTTGATACCCAAATGGATCCACATGATGAAATAGTTTATCAAAAAGCTTATGACAATTACTTTTCCTTTATTGAAAAAGGAATTTTGGTGGACGATGCAGCACCGAAATTTTACGTGTATGCACAAACCATGAATGGCAAAACCCAATATGGCATTGTAGGCGCAGCAGCTTGCGCGGATTATGACAATGGCATTATCAAAAAACACGAATTAACCCGTCCGGATAAAGAAGAAGACAGACGTGTGTTGATGCGTAAAGTAAAAGCCAATGTTGAACCTGTTTTCTTTACTTATCGTGCTGTTCCTGAGATAGATGAAATTGTAAATAACACCATCAAAAACCAACCGATATACGATTTTGTAGCCGAAGACGGTTTTGGTCATCATTTTTGGGTAATTGATAGTTTAGGAACTAATTCTAAAATAGAAGAACTATTTAGAAATAAAGTTCCCTATACTTATGTAGCCGATGGTCATCACAGAACTGCTGCAGCAGCAGGGTTGGGAGCGGAGTTTGCTGCAAATAATCCTAATCACACCGGAAACGAAGCCTATAACTATTTTATGGCAGTGCATTTTCCCGATAATCAATTGCAAATTATTGATTACAATCGGGTGGTAAAAGATTTGAATGGTCATTCCAAAGAGGCATTTATAGAAAAAATAAAATCCGATTTTGAACTAGTTTCTGAAAGTAATGAGAT
>DYMN01000026.1 GCA_020740485.1 Polaribacter sp.
CTACTGCAAAACGGGTGTTATCAATAGGAACTATTTCACTGATGTCTTTAAAATTCTCATTAAAAAGATCGTGAATTTTAAGCTTAGTACTGATTTTATCAAAATAGTACCATTTTTTATTTATATAATAAAGAGATTCCCCTTTGAATTCAAATATTTTTACACCGTAATCATCCTTTATACCACTGGTCTTACTAATATTTTCAATGGCAATCGCTTTAAACAACTTAGGGTCAAATTTGATATAAAATAATCCTTTGTTGTTATGCGCTGCAATAATTTCATCCTCTGATAATTGGACAAAATTTTTAATTGGAACATTAAAACCTTCTAATTTCACCCCGCTATCTGATTTATCTAATGTTTTATAAAATGCCAATCCATTATAATTGGATTGAATGTAACCTTGTCCAAATTTATCGGGTTTAAAGGCCCAACCTCCATTGATCGTGCTTTTCTTACTAAATATTCCATTTTCGAATAAAAAAGTCCCATCGTTATGTCCTATTACATAGCGTTCACCTTCTTTATAAATACTCCATATTTGACCTTGTGAGTTTTCTATAAATTTTAATTGATTATTCTCATAAACAAATAAACCGTGATTGGTTCCCAAAAGTAGCGCATCGTTATTGTAGTCTGAAATGGCATAAACCGAACCCAAATTACCACTTGTGTCCGTAAAATAGGCATAAGGTGAATTATATTCAATGTGGGTAATTCCATTGTCTAAACCTAACCAGAGATCTTTTTCCTTATCTAATTGAATACTCAGAACCGAATTATTTTGTAACGACGATTTTTTATTGATATTTTCATAGGTATTCTCTTTAAAATTGATTAAATATAAACCATTGGAAGAAGTCCCTAAAGCTAAATTTTGGTTGTCTATTAATTTAGATGTATTGATGAGTTGCTTTTTCAACAGGGTATTTAATGGATGATTCCATTCCTCTATATTGTTTCCATTTTGGACAAAAACCCCATTTTTTTGAGTGAAAAAATAAATTTTACCGTCTATTTTTTCAATACTGTGTATAATGTTTCCTTTTAATGCATTCCATTTTGTAAAATTTATAAAATTTTTACTATCCCATCTGTAAATGCCATCATTTAAGGTTGCGGCATAAAATTCTTTGTCTATGACAAAACAATAGGAAACCGTATTGGGAAATTTTATTCTATTAATCTTCTTAAAGTCATATTCATACATCTCGCCGAAGGTTTGAAAATAAATTTTCCCATTCCACTCAAAAATTTTCCACACTTCCTCACTATCAGAATGTGTAAAAAAAAGATTGGGCACTAATGAATGATAATGCAATGTTCCGTTTTCTCTTTTCCAAAAGCCAAATTCATTGAACGAACCGGAAAAAATTAAATCCTTGTAAGCAAAGACCGATCGAATAATCGTTTTGTTGGGCAAAGTGTGTTTTTCAAAATCTACTCCATTATACCGCAACAAATAATAATTATTGGCAAAATAAAGCGCATTGTCATTTCCCTGCGTGATGCCCCATATTTGGTTATCCCCTTTATAATCCTGCTTGGAGTAATTTTCAATAAAAGGGAGCACAGCCTGAGCAAAAAGTTCAAACTGAAACAAGAATAAAAACAGAAAACCATTGAAGTAACGCATCATTTACTATGCTTTTTTTGTATCCAATTTACGAATAACTTTACCGTAAATAATCAAAGAAATAGCAGAAACTAAAGCTATACCGGCAAAATAATACCAAATATAATGGGCGTGAACGGTCGCTGCTTTATAGGCTTCAGCAGAATCGAATAATTTAGGGTCAGGGCAATATTTATTTAACAAATAACCTGAAAGTCCAAATCCTAAAACAGAAGACAAAAATGAATGTAAATGACTAAATCCCAAATACAAACCTTCGTCCCCTTTAGGAGCTTGCAACGAGAAAAATTCTAAATAACGGGGTGAAATAAAGGTTTCTGCCAAACCTTGCACTGCAATTCCTGCAATCATCATCGCTGCGATTGGGTGCATTTCTAATCCCAAGATATTAAAGTTATGAGAACCGTCGAATAAATTTCCTGATGCCATAAGAAGTGCGGAAAAAGGCATTAAAAACATTCCTACCGTCATCGAAAAAAGTGGTGTTTTGCTCTTCATAAGACTTGTAACGAATGCGACAGTTGTAAAAACCACAAACGGATTGACATTGGCATACCAACCCACGGCAGCATCTTCTCCTGCTAAACGGGTAACATATTTAGGCATGGTAGCATACAATTGATGTTGTACCATCCAAAAACCGGTAATGATCAATATTAAGGTTACTAATCTGCCGTTAGTAATTACTACAACTAAAGCTTTCCAAATTTCTTTTATGTTCTTTCCTTCACCTTGATGTTGACTACTTTTAAAAATGAATATAATCATTAAAAGCGCAATAAAAGTAAGGGTAGCCGAAAAAAAGTTAAAATAAATCAACCCCATATCGCCCATAGCATCTCGGAAAGGTTTGACAAATGCTTTACCTGAAAAAGCTCCAATGTTTACCATCATATAAAAAATAGAAAACCCTTGTGCCCTATTCTCTGCTGTAGTTTCTTTGGCAACGGTACCTGTGATAACGGATTTGATAAAAGAACCGCCAATCATAAGTAGCATAAGCACCGGAATGATAGACCAACGATAAACAGATTCATTTAATCCTGTAAAAACTATGCCATCATTGTAATTAACCAAACCTTCTTTTTCTAAAGTTCCGGGTAAAATTCCCAGTCCAAAATAGCCCAAAGTCAGCAATGCAAATGCCAACAACAAGGACTTTTTAAATCCTATTTTATCTGCATAAGCACCGGAAAAAGTAGGTAACAAATACAATCCACCTGAAAAAAGCCCTGAAATTAATGCCGCTTCCACATCGGTGAATCCCAAAATTTTAGATAGGTAAAGTGTAATGACTATAAAAACCCCGTAGTAGGCGCCTCTTTCTAACAATTCTACAAAGTTGGCCGTCCAAAACGCGCGTGAAAAATCTTTAAAATTATTTAACATAAAACTAATTTTGTAATATCAAGTTTCGAAAATAGTGTTTTTTTTGAAACCTAAAGCACCTTATTGGCCAATACAACAAGATTTTTACTCTAAACGCACAAAAAGAACCTACCTTGAGTAATTTGGGGCTTCTTTAGTGATCGTTACATCGTGCGGATGGCTTTCTTTCATACCTGCAGCGGTGATTTGAACAAATTGAGCTTCCTTAAGCACCTCAATATTTTGTGCACCGCAATAACCCATTCCGGCTTTGAGTCCGCCTATAAATTGATGCATGGTTTCGTGCAATTCTCCTTTGTAGGGCACTCTACCGACGATGCCTTCCGGTACTAATTTTCCAACTTCATTTTCGTTGTCTTGAAAATAGCGGTCTTTGCTTCCTTTTTGCATGGCTTCTACAGAGCCCATTCCTCTGTATGATTTAAACTTTCTGCCTTCATAAATAATAGTCTCGCCCGGTGATTCTTGTGTACCTGCCAGCAGAGAACCCAACATCACACTATCAGCTCCTGCAGCAATAGCTTTTGGAATATCCCCCGTATAACGAATACCGCCATCGGCAATGATAGGAACACCACTTCCTTTGATAGCCTCCGCTACTTCAATAATTGCCGAAAGTTGTGGAAATCCCACCCCTGCTACAATACGCGTAGTGCAAATAGAGCCCGGACCAATCCCCACTTTCACTGCATCAGCTCCCGCATCTACCAAAAATTGAGCTGCAGCTCCGGTGGCTATATTGCCTACTACAACATCTGTTTTTGGATACAACTCTTTTATTTTTTTTAGGGTTGTGGCCACACCGACACTGTGTCCGTGCGCCGTATCAATCACCAAAGCATCCACGCCTTCTTTAATCAAGGCATCGGCTCTTTCCAACACATCTCCCTTTACACCTATTGCCGCTGCCACACGCAATCTTCCGAACTCGTCTTTATTGGCATTTGGATTTTCTTTTACTTTGATAATATCTCTATAGGTAATGAGTCCTATCAGTGTATAATCCTTATCGACCACTGGTAATTTTTCAATTTTATTTTCTTGCAATATTTCTTCGGCTTCCATCAATGAAGTCCCTTCGGGCACAGTCACTAAATTTTTAGAAGTCATTACTTCTTTTATCTGGCGCGAGTAGTCTTTTTCAAACCTCAAATCTCTATTGGTTACGATTCCTATCAATTTTTCGGCTTTATCTACTACAGGAATCCCACCTATGTGATTCATTTTCATTATTTTATTAACATCTGCCACTGTGGCATCGGCATGAATGGTGATGGGGTCTATAATCATACCGGACTCAGCCCGTTTTACTTTTTTTACCTCAGACGCTTGCTCTGCTACGCTAAGATTTTTATGCAAAACCCCTATGCCGCCTTGACGGGCAATCGCTATTGCCATAGCCGCTTCTGTAACGGTGTCCATAGCCGCAGCAATAATGGGAACGTTGAGGGATATATTACGGGTGAATTTAGTTTTTACACACACTTCCGATGGTAAAACTTCAGAATACGCCGGCACTAACAATACATCATCGTAGGTTAATCCGAGTCCGAAAAATTTGGGTGTAAGGTTTGTTGACATGTTACAATTATTAAGTTAGTCTTTTGTTTTTAGTCGTTAGTTTATGGTCGTTAGTCGGTTGCTGAGCATGCCTGCACTGTGCTCGCCTGCACTGAGCTTGTCGAAGTGTCGAAGTGTCGAAGCCTTGCTCGTTAATTGGTAGCGAGCGTGCGACTTTGAATGTATTTTTAATAATTGCACGCAAAGATAATATAGTATTTTAAAAATACAGCATAAAAATTTGATTTACCAGATTATTCATTTTTTAAATAGAAATTTGTAATTTTACCTCGTGAATACACCATTAGCCGAACGCATGCGACCGCAGACCTTAGCGGATTATATCGGGCAAGATCATCTTGTGGGTAAATCCGGTTTTCTAACTTCAGGGATTGTGCAAGGTATTATACCTTCCCTTATCTTTTGGGGTCCACCGGGAACCGGCAAAACTACCTTAGCGCAAATCATTGCCCATGAAAGCAAACGACCTTTCTTTTCGTTGAGTGCTATTAACAGTGGCGTTAAAGACATTAGAGACGTTATAGATGCCGCAAAAAAAGAATCCGGATTATTTACGACTAAAAATCCAATTTTATTTATAGATGAAATTCATCGCTTTAGCAAATCACAGCAAGATTCACTGCTTGGTGCCGTTGAAAAAGGCTGGATCACGCTAATCGGCGCGACAACGGAAAATCCGAGTTTTGAAGTAATACCGGCATTATTATCTCGTTGTCAGGTATATGTGTTGGAATCATTTTCTAAAATGGATTTGGAGAAGCTTTTAAACATTGCATTAGAAAAAGATGAATGGCTAAATAAGAAAAAAATCCAACTTAAAGAAACCGAAGCTTTATTGCATTTAAGCGGTGGCGATGCACGCAAATTGTTAAATATATTCGAATTGGTGGCATCAACAGAAAAAGAACCTATTGAAATAAGCAATGCCTTAGTGTTAGAAAAAGTGCAAAGTAACCCGGCGCGCTATGACAAAACCGGCGAGCAACATTATGATATTATTTCCGCCTTTATCAAATCTATGCGTGGGAGTGATCCCAACGGATCTGTTTACTGGTTAGCGCGCATGCTTTCCGGTGGTGAAGATGTCAAATTCATTGCCCGTAGAATGGTGATTTTAGCAGCGGAAGATATAGGTTTAGCTAATCCGAATGCACTCCTAATAGCCAATGCCACTTTTGATGCTGTAAGCAAGATAGGCAACCCGGAAGCGAGAATTCTGCTGAGTCAATGTGCTATCTATTTAGCCACCTCGCCTAAAAGCAACTCGGGCTATACTGCCATAGACGAAGCGCTCGCTTTGGTGGAAAAAACCGGTGATTTGCCTGTGCCTTTGCATTTACGTAACGCTCCAACAAAATTGATGAAAGAATTAAGCTATGGAAAAGAGTATCTTTATGCACATAGTTTTGCAGGAAATTTTGTGGATCAAGAGTTTCTACCGGATGTCCTTAAAAACACCGCTATCTATTTACCTCAAAACAACGCCAAAGAGAAATCTATTAAAGATTTCTTGAGTATAAGATGGAAAGGAAAATACGGCTATTGATGGGCGTAGTCATTTTTGCCCCATTAAAAATGGCAGAAAGGAGCTTTTTTTTATAAACCATTCGGGGATTATATCTATGAGGTCAGTATAAATAATATTGATTTTGGGCTAAAGCCCGGTAAAGCTTGGTTTTCAATTGCCCCGCCCTTAAGGGCGGGGCAATTAATTTTCCTGTTAATCAGGGCTTTAGCCACATTAATAAAAATTAGTACCCCTTTTTAGACCGAACTCATCTAATAAACACAAATAAATTTACCTAAAAAGTGAGTTTAACTATTGAAAAAGCAAGTTTAAGTGTCAAAAAAGGTATTAAATTAAGAATTAACCAAGATTGAAAAAAATGGAAGAAGCAACCTTTTATTTTTTTATATTTGCGGTATAAAGCAATTCAATAGCATTTTATAAAATGATAGGTACTGCTTCCAAAATAAATATAGACGCAATAGAAAAAAAATATACGTCAACACGGCTGAAACAGGATATAGGCGCAATAGAAAATAGAGAACATGCGGGAATAAGGATTTTATAATCTTCAACTTCCGTATATATTAGAAAATAACCTTAAAAAAACAAACCTATTATGAAAAACATTTTAGCCTTATTAATAGTGACATTTTCAAGCATTTGTTTAGCACAAACCAGTGAAAAAGTAAAAGGAGAAAAATTTGAATATTCAGAAGTTGGACTAAATGATTATGTAGTAACAAATATTGAAGGAAAAACTAAAGAAGAAATTTATAAAAAGGCTATGAATTGGGTTATAGAAACTTATAAAAATTCAGATGATGTTTTAAAAATGAATATTGAAAATGAAAAGTTTCGAATTGATGGAATTGCATTTGGTGTAATAAAAGTTAAAGGAATTTCTTTGAATTTAGGATACGTAATTGAAATAAGTTTCATAGATAATAAATACAGATTTGAACTTATTTCATTGCTATACGATAATGCTACAGATTACAAAAAAATGCCAAATTTTAAAACAGACCCAAAATTTGTTAAAAATTTTGGTAACTCACCAGCAGAAATTGAAAACTACTTTAACACACTTAACAAAAGTTTGGAAATATATATTGTTGGAAAAGCAGAAGAAAAATGGTAAATACCCTCAAAATTATGTAAGCGAATAGGACGGGTAAGAGCATCTAAACAATCTTTTGTGATGAACCAAACTTTTGTACTTTTACCAAGCGTCAGTGAGAACTTCACCGCCAGATTGCCTAAACTAAGCATTTTGTAAAATAAACAATTAATAACTAATAATTACTTAATATGAATAATCAGGGAGAAATTAAATTATCATCAAATTGGACTAAAGTTGGGTTGTATATTGGCAGCATTATTATAATGCTAATTACACTTATTTTAATCATAATAACGAAAAATCAAGACTTTCATATTGGAATGTTAGTTAGTGGTTTGATCTTATTTCTTTTAGTAGGTTTTATTGTATATCAATTTATTTTTGTTTGCGATGCAAAAATAGTTGGAGATAAAATTATTTTAAAGAAGATTTTTAGGCAATCAAAAACTTATTCATTTGATAAAACTAAATATCCAACTTCATTTCAAATAAAAAGAACAAAATACGTAACAGTAGAAATGATAAATGATGATAATACTTTAGAGAAATATTTAATTGTTAATTCAAAATCATTATTATCATTTGAAAAAATAGACGCTGAACAAATTCTAATAAATTTAAGAAATTTGTCAAAAAAATAGAAACTATACACAACATCTAAGGCTTCGTTGGGTGCGTAGCACCCACAATGAAGCCAGTGTTGAACACTTCGGCTACGCTCAGTGTAAACTTCACCTTCGGTAGCGATTTAAAAAGCACTATGGAATTATCGACCTTTGGAGTTATCCTTTTCAAATGACAATCCTCTTCAAAGCAGCGAAGAAATACTCTTTCGCAAACAAATTGACCTTATTTTGCCGTAAAATCTACATTATAAGGCACAAGTTCCCCCACCCAAAGCATTAGTTGTTTAGGCGAGTAGAGGGTAAAACACTAAGATAATTTTTTGTGATTAACCAAAGTTTTGTACCTTTACCAAAGGTCAGTGAGAACTCCACCGCCACATCGCCTACACTAAGCGTTACCCCCAAGCGTGAGAGACAGACAACGACATAGAAAAATAGAAAAGTAATCCATTGTGATAGGATAGGTAAAATATAAAATACGTTTAAACTATTTATTTTATGAGAAAAATTATAATCTTCATTTTAAGTTTTCAATCAGTTTTAGCTTTTTCACAAGTGGCTGCAGATTATAAACTACTGGGTGAGCAAAGCAAATCAGAATCTTTAAATCCGGTTCGTCTTGGGATTATTGGTAAGCAAGCTTTCTGGAACGAAAAATCAACAATGTTTATTTATGCACCAGCATTCAATTTTAATAATTCAAGCTGGATAATACCCGAACCAAAATATTACAGATATTCCGCTTTCTCGTTTAAAGATAACAAAGAATACATTTTTACTGCCAACACTCCTTTTGAATCGTTGGCACCAATTTGGAATAAAATCCCGGTTGGAGAAATTTACTTGAAAGTGGAAGCCGTCAGCTTAGACGAACAAGGTTTTGTACTTGCGGGCAATCGTTCGTTTCACAAATCAGCTTGTTTTACCCCACCCTATCCTGTGACTAAATATCCTTTTGAAGAAGCTTTTCAAAAGGGGTTAAAGTTTCAATACAATCAACCGCACATAAAAAAATGGTTACTTACTGGTAAGCCTGATCATAATGAACACTCATTATACTGCTATTCAGCTTTGGAGGTTGGAAGTGTAATTAATGCAATGCTTTTATACAATAAATATTTCCCCGAGAACGACACATCGCTTGTCATCGCCAAAAAAGCCGCCGATTATTTAATTCTGAATTCTGAACCAAAAGGAAATTCGTTAGAATACTTTCCACAAGTTTATGAAGGCACCGATTTGAATGCCGGAAAATTCACAGACGAAATAATCATGACAGAACCCGCTTCTACAGGTAAATCATACCTGGATCTTTATGATAAAACTAAAGAAAAAAAATATTTTGAAGCTGCTGAACGAATCGCCAATACTTATGTAAAAACGCAGCTCCCTTCCGGCACTTGGCATATCAGAATTAACAAAAAAACAGGCAAGTCGGCTTCTGATGAATTTTGTATTCCAGTTAACATAACAAATTTTTTATCGTTGTTTGTTGAAAAATACAAGTTAAACAAATATCAAAAAACAATGGATGCTGCTATCGCCTGGATTTGGGAAAATCCGGTTAAGACTTTTAACTGGACCGGCCAGTTTGAAGATGTAGCCGCTGTTAAACCCTATCAAAATCTTTCAAAATATGAAGCATCATGGTT
This sequence comes from Polaribacter sp., assembly GCA_020740485.1. Lineage (GTDB taxonomy): Bacteria > Bacteroidota > Bacteroidia > Flavobacteriales > Flavobacteriaceae. The sequence continues at coordinate 9,518 of DYMN01000026.1, forward strand.
TGCTCAATATCTCTTAAATAATTTGGATAAAGATTCATCTTATATATTTACAGCAAAGGAGTTAATTTCTTTTTGTGAAGATCAGTTTGTGGTTTGGGAAAGTCCGGGAATTTATGATAATTGGGGAAATGCTTCTGACCGATGGCATACCCCTGCTGTACTTGAGCAATATCATTGTTATGTCCCAATTGATGCCAGTGCCGTGCAGATGATAAATACATTTTATCTGGCGTACAAAAAAACCAATGAAATTATGTATCGCGAAAAAGCAATCGCACTTGCTAATAGTATTGTAAATACTCAAAAAGCTGATGGAATGATTCCAACTTTTTGGGCACCCGGATTTTCTGAGTTTTGGAACAATTGTATGATAAGCAGTTTAACAATGCTAGATAAATTTATTAGTGACAAAAAAAATTAACTTACAAATTGGGATATTTTAGTTAAAACGCAAAAAAAAATGACACCGAAACTATATATTGACAACAGTTTACAAGACTGAAAAACAGAACGCCGGACGGTAACAGGCGGTATATTTTATTGTCAAGATAGTGGGTGTTTCAGCGTTTGTGCATCTTATAAACTTTTCCCGATGAATCGGAACATACTGTGTAACTTGAAAGAGCTGTGCTTCTAAATTGGCAACAAAAACATTATGTCTATCTGTTGGCTGTCATTATAAATGGCGACAATTAATAAAAACAAAATTATGAAATTTAACAAACTGTGTTAAAAATTAATCAAGTGAATGAATACAGACCAATTTTTTATTAGAAAAGCAGAAGTTAAAGATTATAAGAAAATTTTCGACTTATATATTCTTGTTAGTAAAACTATTGGTGGACTTGCAAGAGCTGAAAATGAAATTACAAAGGACTATGTGAAAAACTTTATAAATAAATCATTACAAAATGGTATTCAGTTTGTAATAGTTGACAAATTACACCTTGAAAAAATCATAGCGGAGATTCATTGCTTTAAACTTGAACCTAAAGTATTTAGACACGTTTTAAGCGAACTAACTATTGCGGTAGACACTGATTATCAAGGAAAAGGTTTGGGTAAAGCTCTTTTTCTAACATTACTTGATTATATTATGGAAAACCGAAATGATATCTTTAGGGTTGAATTAATCGCTAGAGAATCAAATAGAAAAGCCATAAAGCTTTATGAAAATCTTGGATTCAAAATGGAAGGCAGATTGGTAAATAGAATAAATGTCAGTGAAAATGACTTTGAAGCGGACATTCCAATGGCTTGGTTTAACCCTAAATTTCATATAATACCAAAATAAACAAAGAATCGCTTCACGGGTTTTGTTTCCGGTAGGCTGTTTTTATAGAAGATGATGATGATGGCTATTATTTTAAAGCAAACGTAAAATGCAGTTATAGCTTTTTTAATGAAAATGGGACAACTTATCAACCTTGGTAAGGAATTTATGGATTTGCAAACGAAAACCCTTTGATTATAAATGCACAAACTAATCTTAATGGAACTGTTCGAGTTCAGATAACAAAAAAAAATGGAATAATTGGAAACTCACAGCAAGAATTTGAATTAGATAATCCGAATATTTATGAATTGGAATTTGAATATTAAAAAAACTATTGCCAACACTCTAAATACCGCACAGCTACTAAAATTTTACATTGGAAATAATGTTGTGATTCGAAATTTAGCTTTTTTATATAAGGGGTAAACAAAACAAGCCGTTGCTTCACAAATAGTTTACCACTGGTAATAAGGATGAGACGAGTGTGCTAAAAGACAATTTCTTGAAAAAAAACTACTTTGTCAAAAAGACATAATTTCGTAGGCAGATTCAACTATCAAATCCAATTTTTGAGGGAAAAAATAATCTTATAAATCTTAAATCTTTTCAAAAAAAAATATAGTTTTACATCTTTAATTTATTATATTGAATATGGACTCTATTTCAAAAGATATTAAAATTATTAGAACTTCACTTGTCATAATTGCCTCTGTTGTTGTAATGTTTGTGCTGAGGTTATTCTCCTTTATTTTTATTCCTTTATTTTTGGCTCTATTTATTGCTCTTTTACTTTTACCCATCTTAGATTGGTTTGCAAGGAAGAAGCTACCTAATTGGGTTGGAATTACTGTAATAGTTGTTGTAAGTGTTCTTCTCATTTTTATAACTATTGAGGTTTTTCAGAATACAGCAACTGAATTATATAGTTCAAAAAACCAAATTCTTGCTTCTGCAAATGAAAAGATCAACCCGGTTATCACTGATTTAAAAAGTTATTTTGGAATAATAGATGAAGGTGGACAAAATAACAATATTGTAGATGTAAAAAATTGGGTTGAAAGAAATTCTGTTTCACTCATTGAGAAGTTCAGTAGCTTTCTGTCCGGATTATTTATGACAATTTTCTTTTTGAGCTTATTTTTAACCGGTGCCAATTTATTTGAAACTTACATTAGCAAAATTTCAAATGACGATAAAAACATTATACAAACCTTTAGAAACATTATTGACACTTTAAATAAATTTATCAAAGTTAAATTTTTTGTCAGCATATTGACCGGATTAATATTTGGAATAATAGCTGTTTCATTTGGGGTTAAATTTGCTATTTTCTGGGGAGTGATGGCTTTTATCTTGAATTTTGTTCAACTTATAGGATCCTTTTTTATTACCACTGTTTTGATATTATTTGGATTTGTTGAAATTAGTACTACCGGAACACTAGTAGTTTTCAGTTTATTATTAATATCGGCTCAGATATTCATAGGTGGAGTTTTAGAACCCATCTTGATGGGAAAAAGTTTTAAGGTGAATACCATTTCAATTTTAATCAGTTTATCGGTGTGGGGATTTGTCTTTGGTATAGCCGGATTAGTTCTAGCCATTCCAATTATGGTATTTCTTAAAATGATCTTAGAAAATATCCCTTCTACTAAACAATTGGCTAGCTTGATGAATAGTGTTAGCGACAAAAAATGATATTGAAATTATACTACCTTAGCGTTTGTAAAGTTATAAAGTAAATAGCTAATTATCAGTTTTTTATAAAATATAAATAACCATGTTATTTCGTAACAGTTCCTTAAATTCGCAGGACATGTATTAAAAGCCACCAATTCACGAATTTATAATAATTTAATAAAATGAATAAATTAGCCTATAAGTCGCTGATTAATATACACTAATAAAAATCCTTGCGGATTTTAGGTACTATAAAAAATCCCGATTACTCGGGATTTTTTTATTTTGTTAATTTGATATTCAAACTGAAAATGATCTGATTGGGTCGATTGTCCAACGTGAAATTTTGTTGTATAATTTCTGAGTTTGTGATTTGCGACTGACTTTCAGAAAGTCCTTTATCCCAACGCACATCGAATGAAACTCTTCCGAGATCTACACCGGCACCTAATTGCAAACCCATTGTAAAATCATCGTAACGGACTTCTGTATTATCAACAGAAAAATCTTCATTTAAAATATACTGAAAGTCAGGACCCGCAAATATATCGACAGGTCCAATGATTTTTGATCCCAATAATAAAGGAACATCAACTCGTTTTCCGGTTAAGAAAAGATTATCATTTCCTTCAAAATGTGTTTTATATTCAGTATAATTGGTTTCCAATCTCAAAAATAAATCATTGGAGTTCGCTTGAACAAATAATCCTCCATGAAATCCAACACTTTCTTCATATCCGTGAATGATATCATCTCCAATGGTCTTTATTTCGTATAAATCTCCACTGAAATTATAGTTCATACCGCCTTTTAATCCCATTTCAAAATTTTGACTGTATGCGGTCAACGCGAAAATAAAAAAGATAACGGTTAAAAATTGTTTGTTCATAATATTAGAATTGATTTTATTGATTAAAAAACGAATTTTATACTGTTTTATTACTTTATATCCACTTCCAGCATTTTTTTATCTTCGATATATCCAAATAATTTGTCGTTTATCTTTACTTTTCCTACGCCTGATGGAGTACCTGTAAAAATGACATCCCCAATTTTAAGGGTGAAAAATTGAGATATATAGGCTATTAATTCATCAATCTTCCACAACATTTGTGCCGTATTTCCAACTTGAACCACTTCATCATTCTTTTTCAAACTGAAATGTAGATGATTCAAATCATTAATTTGATTTTTATGAAGGAAATCTCCAATGACTGCGCTACCATCAAAAGCTTTGGCTTTTTCCCAAGGTAAGCCTTTGTCTTTTAATTTATCTTGCAAATCCCTTGCTGTAAAATCTATTCCTAACCCAATTTCATCATAATATTTATAGGCAAACTTGGGTGCGATGTGTTTCCCAAGTCGGTTGATTTTCACTAATATTTCAACTTCATAATGAATATTATCGGAAAATTCAGGAATGTAAAAAGGATTTTTATTCGGTAAGATCGCCGAATCCGGTTTCATAAAAAGAACCGGATCTGTCGGTTTTTCATTTTGCAATTCTTCTATGTGTTCTGTGTAATTGCGGCCTACGCATATTATTTTCATACTTGTGATTGTTTAAGATTATGATTTATTTACCAGTCAATTTCTTTCTTATCTGACAATTTTAGCAACTCGTTTGTTTTGGAAAAATGTTTATTCCCAAGCCAAAGTCCTCTATTCGCACTAAGTGGGCTTGGATGACCACTGTATAAAATATGGTGTTTATTTGTATCGATTAATTTGGCTTTGGCTTTGGCATAATTTCCCCAAAGTAGAAAAACAATTCCTGATTTGTGCTGTGAAATAAGACGAATGACACTGTCCGTAAATTCTTCCCAACCTTTGTTTTGGTGTGAACCGGCTTGATGCGCTCTGACGGTTAAAGTAGCGTTGAGCAGTAAAACGCCTTGTTTTGCCCATTGGGTTAAATCACCACTTTCAGGGTAAGATTTACTGATATCACTTTCTAATTCTTTAAAAATATTAATTAAAGACGGCGGATGTTTTGTTCCCTCTTTTACCGAAAAACAAAGTCCGTGCGCTTGATTAACATCGTGATAAGGATCTTGACCTATAATCACCACTTTGACCTCTTCCCATTTGCAAAGATCAAAGGCGGCAAAAATATCTCTTCCGGATGGAAAACATTGATGATTTGCGTATTCTTCTTTTACAAATTTTGTTAATTTGATAAAATAAGCTTTATCAAATTCTTGATTTAGAATATTTTTCCAACCTGTTTCTATTAAAACATTCATTCAATTATTCTCCTTAATTTAAGATACGAAATTAATACTAATTTCATTAATTTTGTAAATTATAATCAATAATAAATTAAAACTCAACCAATGAATATAGCTGTAATCGGAGCCGGTACTATGGGCAATGGCATTGCGCACGTTTTTGCCCAAAACGAATTTAATGTAAACTTAATAGATATTTCAGAAGAAGCATTGCAAAAAGGGATTAATAACATTGCGAAAAATCTCGACAGAATGCTATCAAAAGGGGCTATTTCAGAAGAAGTTAAAGTGCTTACCTTAAGCAGAATAAGCAAGTTTAGTGATTTAGCAGCAGGAATTAAAAATGCAGATTTGGTGATTGAAGCTGCCACTGAAAATTTGAAAATCAAATTAGATATTTTCAGACAAATGGACAGTAATGCTAAGTCTTCCTGTATTCTGGCTACGAATACTTCCTCCATCTCTATTACAGAAATTGCAGCCGTTACTTCGCGACCCACTCAGGTGATAGGAATGCATTTTATGAATCCGGTTCCTGTGATGAAATTGGTAGAAATTATTCGCGGTTATTCTACTTCGGACGAAACAACCAAAAAAATTATGGAATTGTCAAAAAAATTGGGTAAAACACCGGTGGAAGTGAATGACTATCCGGGTTTTGTAGCCAACCGAATCTTGATGCCGATGATTAATGAGAGTATAGAAACGCTTTACAACGGGGTGGCAGGCGTAGCAGAAATAGATACCGTAATGAAATTAGGAATGGCGCATCCTATGGGACCTTTGCAGTTAGCTGATTTTATAGGATTAGATGTATGTCTTTCTATCCTCAATGTGATGTATGATGGGTTCAAAAACCCAAAATACGCACCTTGTCCCTTGTTGGTTAATATGGTAAAAGCGGGAAAATTAGGTGTGAAATCCGGAGAAGGTTTTTACGATTACAGCACGAGTTCAAAGGCGGAAATAGTTTCCAAAATGTTTTCGAAATAGAAAACTAATTGATCAAACTCATTAAAGCCAATTCGTAGCTCATCAATCCAAATCCGGCAATAACGCCTTTTGCTACCGGTGAAACATAAGATTGATGTCTGAAAGGTTCACGTGCCCAAATATTGGATATATGCACTTCAATAACAGGCGTTTTAATAGCTTTGATAGCATCGCCTATGCCTACAGAAGTGTGTGTATAAGCAGCTGCATTAAGAATAATGCCATCATATTCAAAACCGAATTCTTGAATTTTATCAATGATTTCACCTTCGATATTGGATTGAAAATAAGAAAATGTTACTTGCGTATATTTAGATTTTAAGTGATTTAAAAAAGATTCAAAATCAGTATTTCCGTATAAATCAGGTTCTCTTTTACCCAAAAGATTAAGATTAGGTCCATTGATAATAGCTATGCGCATCTTAATAATTTAAAGTAAATCCGGCTGACAACATTATGTTTCCGTTTTTAATCGAAATGTCTTGACTGTCCTTAGGCTTAGCAATATCTAAAATGCCGTATTCATATCTAGCTCCTAAATAAAAACCGGATTTAGTAATATATCCTACTCCCAAAGCTACTCCTAAATCTAAAGGTTTCATCTCATTATATAGATTGATAGCAACAGCTTCATTTCCTAAATTACTAGAAAAAAGCCCGCTTGTTTCCACATTTTCAGCTCTTAAAAGATAAGCTATTTGAGGCCCGGCTTCAATGGCAATGCGTTCTTTGACAAAATATTTGACCATAATCGGTAAACTTATGTACTCTAATACAAATGCAGACTTATAATCGGCATCTGTATCTGTTTTAAATCTTGCCCCCTTAACGGAATATAATAATTCCGGCTGCACGGCAAAAAAATCATTAATAACAAATTCAACAAAGCCACCGAGATGCGTAGAGAGTTTCATCCCACTGTTTTGTTTCAAAACTGCTGCATCATTCCCTGAAAAAGACAAACTGCTTATATTGATGCCTATTTTAGGCCCATAGTAAATTTCTTGGGCTTTGTTATGAAACGATAGTACACTCAAAAGAACTAGTAAAACAAATTTTTTCATTTTTTTGGTTTTAAAAGGGCAAAGTTACTAAAATTTTATTTTAAAACAATTCACGATGCAAATACATAATAACCTTACATATGTTGTGTAAAATGGCTGTAATCTTTTATAATGATATTTATGTACTCATTATCCGTTTTAGTCCCACGATTGGTATTGGTTATTTTTTCGATTTTTTCACGCAATTTTATTATGGTTGGATAATCGTTTTTCTTTTGAGCTGCAGTAAACATATCTTTTATAATTTGCATATCCCTGTCCGTGAGATTGATCACACTTGGGTAATGTGGTTGATAATAGTCAGATACTTCTTCTAAAATAGTATGGCTGATGTTGTATGTGTCTTTTAAACTTATTACGGCAGTTCCGGCTGCCATATCGCCCAAACGCTGGCTATTCTTGGATAAGGCAATACTTAAAATGGCAATACCTCCTGTTCCGAAGCCGAGAAAAATATCGACTAAACGAAAAATCCATCGGGTGAAATAATCTAAGCCGGATGCTTGATAGCCATCTAATTTTACCACTTTTACTTTCAACACTTTTTTGCCTAAAGTTTGACCTTCCATAAAAAATTCTGACACCAAAGTATAGAGTAAAGCAGGTAATGAAATAAGTGAAATGATGGCAGTTTTACTCCAATTATCCATTTTTTGATCAAGCAAACCCATTGCGCCGGCTAAATAAAATACAGCGATTAAATAGGCCGAAATGAGCAGAAAATCAAGGATAAATGCTAATATTCTATCCCCAAGACTGGCGGCATTGAATTGAATATTCACATTTTGAGTGGTATTAATTTGTAAGTTTACCATATTTTTTATATTTTCGTGGTCTATGCGAGAAACGGCTTTTATAAAACAAAATAAACAAAAATGGCTGGATTTTGAAAGGCAAATATACGCCAAAGAAAATTCAAATCCTGATGAATTATCTAAATTATACATACATTTAGTAAATGATTTGTCGTATGCTCAAACTTTTTATCCCAAAAGTAAGACTACGTTATATTTAAATAATTTGGCTGCAAAGTCATTTCAACGCATTTATAAAACCAAAAAAGAAGAAAAAAACGCTTTAATACATTTTTTTAAAACCGATTTGCCCCTTACGGTATATCAATATAAAAGATACATTCTATACACCTTTTTATTTTTTTTCGTGTTTACGGCTATCGGTGTTTTATCCGCTGCAAAGGATGATACTTTTGTAAGATTGATTTTAGGAGATGCTTATGTGAATCAAACCTTAGAAAATATTGAAAAAGGCGACCCAATGGCAGTATACAAAAGCGGCTCCAATTGGGGGAGTCATATCGGAATTACCATCAACAATTTAAGAGTAGGATTAATGATGTACATTTGGGGTGCTTTTCTAGGCGTTGGCACTATCTATATATTGATGCAAAATAGTATTATGCTCGGTGCGTTTCAATATTTTTTTTACGACAAAAATGTGTTTTGGGAAAGTGTCCGCGGGATATGGATTCACGGCTCTATGGAAATTTTTGCCATTGTGATTGAAGCTGCAGCCGGATTGATACTCGGGGCAAGCATCCTTTTTCCAAACACTTTTTCAAGATACGAATCGTTAAAAACCGGAGTAAAAGATTCCTTGAAAATAATGTTAAGCACTTTTCCTTTTACCATTGCAGCGGGTTTTTTAGAAGGTTATGTAACGCGTTATTCCAATTTAATGCCAAAATGGATGTCAGTGGGAATTATCATTACTACCTTATTTGCCATAAGTTTTTACTATTTGATATATCCTTATATCGTTCACAATAAAATGATTACTCAATTTAAAACCAAATAATTATGCAACTACTCCAAGAACGCGATTTCAGTGCTTTTTTTACTGACACTTTTCAGTTTATCAAAGAAAATTTTGTGCATCTTTTGACTAATTACCTAATAGTTAATGGATTGTTTTTATTGTTACACTTTGCTTTAAATTATATGACAGATGTGGAAAATATGATGAATTTTGGACCGTTGTATTTTGTTAACTTATTAGTTTCTTTAATTATGTGGTTTGTAAGTGTTTCATTTGCAGTTATTTATATGACATTATACAACCAAAAAGATGGAACTAATTTTAATTACAGAGATATTATTAATTATTTCGGACAAAATATCGGGAAAATACTTCTATTCTTCTTGATTAGTTTAGTGATGGCAATCCCATTATTTATAGCTTTTTACATCGTTATGATATTGTTTGCCATTACAATAGTAGGTATTTTAGCCATCCCTTTAGTTTACGCAGCATTTTATTTATGGTTTGCTATGACATTTTACGAATATATGAATACCAATAAAGGTTATTTTGATGCTATGGGTTATGGTTTTAGCTTATTTATGAAAAAATTTTGGGCTACAACCGGAAGTAGCGCTCTGGTTTTTTTAATTATATTTGTGATTGTAGGTTTGATTGTAGGCGCTTTTGGATTGTTTGGTAGTTTTGCCGGAATTAATTTTCAAGATCCCGAATCCGTTATGGAAATGGTTGCTATTTTTCGTTCTCCGGGTGCAGTGTTAGTTATTTTGGTTTACACCATTTTGTTCCAATTCGCACAAGTGAATCCGGGCATCATTTATTTTAGCCAAAAAGAAGCCTTTGAAGGGATAAAAGCCAAAACCAATATTGATGATATCGGGAAAACTGAAATTTAGTTTCTTACTTTTTTTATTGTTTTTCAATCCGTTTTTGGGGTTCTGTCAAAATGCGGACACGATGAGTATTGCCATCCCTAAAAAGGTTATAAAAAGATCTTTTTCCGATGATCTCAATCAGAAATACCACGAAAAAGTTTTTGATTACAACAGAGATTATCAATTGATGCAAGAGCCCAATTGGTGGCAAAAGCTCAAGCAGTGGTTCGCCGAACAACTTCAAAAACTTTTTCGTTTTAAAAATGCGGGACAAGCCATAAGAATAGTAGAATGGTTTGTAAAAATCGTCGGTTTTCTGTTAATTATTTTTGTAATCTATAAAATAGTAAAGGCTTACATCAATGAAAAGGGTATTTGGTTCTTTGGCAGGACTTCGGATGCGATTGACATTGTTTCAAAAGATTTGGAACAAAACTTATTTCAAACTGATTTTAACCAACTCATTGCTGAAGCAATTGCCAAAAAACAATTTAGATTAGCGGTAAGGTACTACTATTTAGCTACCTTAAAAAAAATGGCTACTGCAGAATTGATTCAATGGCATCCTGAAAAAACCAATTTAGATTATTACAGAGAGCTGAAAAACTCAGAACACAAGGTGAATTTTAGACACCTTTCTTATCTCTACGAATATTGTTGGTATGGCGAATTTGATCTTGACGAAAATCAATTTCAAACCGGTGAGCAATCGTTTAAAAATTTTATAAAAACAATTTAGAGAATTGCCAAGATTAGCTAAAATATACATTGCCTTGTTCATCCTATTGATGATTGCATTTACTTATAATGATGCCAACAAACCCAAACCGGTCAATTGGAATCCATCCTTTAAAAGTAATGATAAAGAACCCTACGGCTTGTTTGTATTTAAAAATGAATTAGCTAATATTTTTCCAAATAAAAATATAAATTCTATTGGGTCAACTCCTTATGAATATTTTAACACTGTTTTTTATACCAATGAACATAATTCAGATTCCCTTTTTAATTACGTTTTTATAAATCCAAATATTGAAATTGACCCGCCGTCTTTGCGCTATCTAATGGATTTTGTACACAGCGGCAACAACATTTTTATTTCAAGTGAGTCCATTTCGCAAGAAATAGCGGATTCTTTACATTTGGAGTTATCTTATGAGCCGGCTCCAAAAATTAAGATAAAAGACACATTGAGTATCGATCCGCTTGAAGTGGATGAACCCATAGTAAAAATGACCTTTGCCGACCCCAATTTTGATGCTGAAACTTATACGTATCAAAAAACTATTGACAATCATTTTATCTCCAAATACGACACTCTAAACACAAAAGTACTTGGTTATCAAATTGTAAATAAGAAGAAGAAAGTGAATTTCATTCAAACAAAATACGGTGAAGGAAATATCTATTTTCATACGCAACCGTATATTTTTACTAATTTCAACCTATTAAAAACAGCTAATGCTGCTTACGCTTCCAATGTGCTTTCCTACTTACCGATAAAAGAAACGCTTTGGGATGACAGAGCGGTAATTTGGGCGCAAACGATAGGCAACCCACTGCGGTTTGTACTATCAAAGCCCGCCTTACGCTGGGCTTGGCAGTTGGCAATATTGAGTATACTGTTGTTTATGATTTTCAGAGCAAAACGACGTCAACGCATTATTCCTATTGTTGAAAAATTGCCCAATACTTCCATTAATTTTGCCAAAACCATTGGCAATCTCTATCATCAGGAAGGCAAACCGGAAGACATAGTCCATAAAAAAATCAATTTCTTTTTAGAACACGTCAGAAGTAACTATTTATTAGACACGCAAAACCTGAATGATGATTTCAAACGCAGGTTACAAATTAAGTCGGGGGTAGCGAAAATTGAAGTAGAAAGGTTGATTGATTTTATTGTAAAATTGTCAAAACAAAAAGAAATTGGAGAAAATTCTTTAGCACTTTTAGATAATATGATTTATAATTTTTATGAGCAATCGCAAAACTATTTAAAAATCAAAACTTAAGGAAGGATAACAAAACTTTACACCACATACTAATTATGGAAACCAATATAAACAACGGAAATTTAGAATTTCAGAACAGGGTAGATTTAACTGAGCTTCAAAATGTATTAGACCAAGTAAGAGCTGAAATTCACAAAGTGATTGTAGGGCAAGATGAAATGATAGATTTGCTCTTGGCATCTGTTTTATCCAACGGACACGCTTTAATAGAAGGCGTTCCGGGGGTGGCAAAAACGATCACCGCAAAATTAATGGCAAAAACGATGAAAATAGGATTTAGTCGTATTCAATTTACACCGGATTTAATGCCTTCAGACATTTTGGGAACTTCCGTTTTTAATTTAAAAAATTCGGAATTTGAATTCAAATCCGGACCAATTTTTTCAAACATCATTTTAATAGATGAAATCAACCGCTCGCCTGCTAAAACGCAAGCAGCGCTCTTTGAAGTGATGGAAGAACGCCAAATTACCATCGATGGAAATACCTATAAAATGGAAAATCCTTTCTTAGTGTTGGCAACTCAAAATCCGATAGAACAAGAAGGCACTTATAGACTTCCTGAAGCGCAATTAGACCGTTTTCTATTCAAAATTGAAGTAGATTATCCTACGTTAGAAGAAGAAATCAACATTATCGCCACACATCATTCAAGAAAAGAAACCAATAAAATTGATTTGGTAACCGGAGTTTTGGACGCTTCGCAAGTAATGAAATTTCAAAAATTAGTACAAGAAATTCACATCGAGCCCAATTTGATTAAATTCATAGCTCAAATAGTCAATAATACGCGCGAAAATCCATTTTTGTATTTAGGCGCATCGCCAAGAGCATCATTGGCAATACTGCAAGCGTCAAAAGCATTTGCTGCTATGAGTGCAAGAGATTTTGTAACACCCGAAGACATCAAACGAAGCGCAGTTCCTGTATTACAACACAGAGTCATCGTAACGCCGGAAAGAGAAATGGAAGGAATTAACAGTAAACAAGTCATTTTGCAAATGCTGGAAACCATTGAAATTCCGAGATGATTTAATTGTTCAAAGTTTAAGGTTTAAGGTTTAAGGTTTAAGGTTGCTGAGCGTTCCCGAAGCACAGGTTTAAAGTTTCAGGTTTAAAGTTTAAAGTCTTGAAATCAATAAAAATAAAAGTATCAACACTTCTCCCGATAGACCTGCCACGCAAGTTGAAAATCACGAATTAGCGTGAGCGTGGTATCGGGATTGCTCAGTGCAAGCAGTATCAACACTTCGACTTCGCTCAGTGCAAATAATCAATAGTATCAACAGTATCAACAGTCCCAATATGATAAAATTCTACAAAAAACTGTATTTAGAGCGCAATTTATTTATTGCGTTGACTGTCATTGTATTGCTTTTTGTCATTAGTTATTTATTTCCGCCATTTCTTGTTGCAACGCAGATGCTATTACTTGCATTAGGCGTTTTGACGTTGTTGGATATTCTCGTTTTGTTTTTCACCAAGAAAGGCTTGGATGCTGTCAGAGTTTTACCGGAAAAGCTATCTAATGGCGACGAAAATCCCGTAGAAATTCACTTGACCAACTATTACACCTTCCCTATTCAAACCAAAATAATTGACGAAATTCCCTTCCAATTTCAGAAAAGAGATTTTTTGTTAAACCAAAACATAAAAGGCTCTGTCAACAAATCGTTTTATTACACCTTAAAGCCAACAGAACGTGGGGAGTATTGGTTCGGGAAAGTGATAGTTTATGTTAGTAGTCCATTCGGGATGGTTTCCCGTCGATTTGATTTTGGTAAAGATGAAATGGTGCCCTCCTACCCTTCTTTTATACAATTGCGTAAATTCGATTTAATGGCTGTTACCTATCGAAATGATTACGGCATCAAGCGGATACGGCGCATTGGACATACAATGGAGTTTGAACAAATCAAAGATTATATACTTGGAGATGATATCCGCACCATCAATTGGAAAGCTACTGCCAAACGCAATAAATTGATGGTCAACCAATATCAAGATGAAAAATCGCAACCTATTTACTCCATCATTGACAAGGGAAGAGTAATGAAAATGCCATTTGAAGGATTGAGTTTATTAGATTATGCCATCAATGCCACCTTGGTCATCAGCAATGTGAGCCTAAAAAAACAAGACAAAGCCGGTATGATGTGTTTTTCAAAAAAAGTGGAAAACCGTGTAGTAGCCGAACGCAGAGAAAGCCAATTGCATTTGATATTAGAAACCCTTTATAACATTAAAACTGACTTTTGGGAATCGGATTTTGGAAGATTATACGAAGATTTAAAAAGGAATGTAAAACACCGCAGTCTATTGTTTCTATACACTAATTTTGAGACGCTCGATGGAATGGACAGGCAAATGGCTTATCTTCAAGCAATAGCCAAACAACACGTATTGGTTGTTGTGTTTTTTATCAATACCGAAATGGAGCAATTGATACAGAAAAAAGCAGAAAACGTAAAGGAAATTTATCATCAAGCCATTGCTGAAAAATTTGCTTACGAAAAACGTTTGATTACCAAAGAATTAGAAAAGCGTGGGGTTTACAGTATTCTCACCAAACCTGAAAATTTAACCTTAAATGTAATTAATAAATATTTAGAATTTAAATCGCGAGGGGTGATATAATTTTTGGTTATTTTTTTTACTCTTATTAAAATAAAATCTATATCTTTGTTATTATTAACTTAATATTATTAAAATTATGAGAAAAACTTTACCTTTAGCTTTAGCGTTATTGATGTTTGCTACAGTCAACGCTCAAAAAAATGTTGTTAAAGTTAATCCATTGGGATTGATATTCGGTTCGCTCAACGCTTCTTATGAAAGAGCTTTGAGTGATAAATCAGCTATTGAATTTTCTTTGGATTACACAACTGTAAATGTAACAGTTGATTCAGGTGAAAATGCAAAGGCAACCGGTTTAGGTTTAGGAGCCGGATACAAAATCTATTTTTCAAAAAACAATGTTGCACCTCGTGGTTGGTATGCTGAACCTAATCTCAATTATGCATCAGTATCAGCATCTTCAGGAAACGAAGAAGGAAAAGTGAATGCATTTTCAGTAGGAGCGCTTGGCGGTTATCAATGGGTTTTTGGAGGAAGTGACTCTGGTTTTGCATTAGATCTTGGATTGGGTTTTCAATATTTCAGTGCCTCAACAACAGGAAATGTTAACGATACAGGGTTGTCAGGTTTCATTCCTGCTGCAAAATTAGCAATAGGTTACGGTTTTTAACATCATTACATCTTATCACAGATAGACCCCGAAAGTTTCGGGGTTTTTTTATACCTTTACTTCATGAACTGGCAAACTGCAACTAAAGATTATCAAAATTTTCTCCGCATTGAACGGGGTTTGTCAGAGAATTCGATAGAAAGTTACCACAATGACATCAAAAAACTCATTAAATATTTGGATGATTTTCTAATAGAAAGTACACCTGAAAATATTGAGAAAGAAACTATTTTCCAATTTATATATGAAATTTCAAAATTTGTCAGCCCGCGAACGCAAGCCCGCATAACGTCTGGTTTACGCAGTTTTTTTGACTTTTTAGTGTTTGAAAAATACCGTGATACCAATCCTACGGATCTATTGGAAACTCCAAAATTATCTCGTAAACTCCCTGACACGTTAACTGTGGATGAAATTAATCTGGTCATTGAGCAAATAGATTTGAGTAACCCGTTAGGGGAAAGAAACAGAGCCATGTTAGAAACCCTTTACGGTTGTGGTTTGCGTGTTTCGGAACTTATCAGTTTGAAAATTTCGGATTTGTTTTTTGATGAAGGTTTTATTAGAGTGCTGGGCAAAGGAAATAAGCAAAGATTTGTTCCCATTCATGAGCTCAATCAAAAATATATTGAAACCTACCTTACTTATTATAGAGTACATCAAAAGATTCAAAAGAAGAGTGAAGACATTGTTTTTCTGAACCGATTGGGCAACAAACTCACCCGCAATATGGTCTTTCTCATCCTTCAAGATTTGACTAAAAAAGCCGACATTCACAAAACGATAAGCCCACATACCTTCCGACATTCCTTTGCCACTCATTTGTTGGAAAATGGCGCAGACTTGCGTTCCATTCAAGAGATGTTAGGGCACGAAAGCATCACCACCACCGAAATTTATGTGCACGTAGATAGAAAATACCTCGGAGAAGCATTGAATAAATATCATCCAAGAGCTCAAAAATAAGTTCAATTACTTTTCAATGACGCCACAAACTGTTTGATTCTTGCAGAGTTGTTTTCAGTGATAAATTTGATAAACGCACTTCCAATGATAGCCCCTTTTGAGTAAAACGTTGCTTGTTCAAATGTTTTGGCGCTGTGAATACCAAAACCAACTAAAAAAGGGTTTCTGAGTTTTAAATTCTTGATGCGTTGAAAATAATTCATTTCATTTTCTCCAAACTCCAAACTCTTTCCGGTAACCGAAGCAGTAGAAACGGCATAAATAAACCCCTCACTGATTCGGTCAATGGCTCTAATCCTGGCTTCAGATGTTTGAGGGGTAATCAGCAAAATATTGAACAAATTGTACTTTTTGAATAGGGTTTTATACTGCTTTTCGTATAATTCAACGGGTAAATCGGGAATAATCAAACCATCAATTCCTATTTCATTACATTTTTGGCAAAAAGCTTCTACACCATATTGTAGAATTGGATTAAAATAGCCCATTATGATCAAAGGAATGGATACTTGTTTTCTTATGTTTTGCAATTGCTCAAATAAGACCTCGGTAGTCATTCCATTATGAAGGGCTTGGGTAGAGCTGTTTTGGATCGTTTTACCGTCCGCTAACGGATCACTGTAAGGCAAGCCTATTTCTATCATATCTACTCCATATTTTTCCAAACTTTGAATAACGGAAACCGTATCTGCTAATTTTGGATAACCGGCTGTAATGTAAATTGATAAAATTTTATCTTTTGATTGTAATTTTGAAGTAATTCTATTCATTTTTTCAAAGATTAAAATAATGGATATACGTGTTTAGATCTTTATCTCCCCTACCCGATAAATTGATTACCACTACATCGGTTGGTTTAAACTTTTGGCGGTCTAAAACGGCAAATGCGTGCGCACTTTCTATCGCCGGAATAATGCCTTCCATTCGGGCTAATTTTAACCCCCATTGCATAGCTTCATCGTCAGTGACGCTTACAAATTCAGCTCTTTTAGTGGCTTTTAAATGAGCGTGCAAAGGTCCAATTCCGGGATAATCCAAACCGGCAGAGATAGAATACGGTTCTGTGATTTGACCATCTTCGGATTGCATCAGCAAGGTCATACTTCCGTGTATAATTCCGATTTTACCCAAAACAGAAGTAGCAGCACTATGACCGGAATCATTTCCTTTCCCGGCAGCTTCAACCGCGATGAGTTTCACTTTTTCGTTTTCTAAAAAATGATAAAACGCACCTGCAGCATTACTGCCACCTCCTACGCAAGCAATGACATAATCCGGAGATGAAGCCATTCTTTTTTGCATTAATTGCGTTTTGATTTCTTTAGAGATGACCGACTGCAATCGGGCGACCATATCGGGGTAAGGATGTGGACCCACCACTGAGCCTATGATGTAATAAGTGTCTTCAGGGTTACTGATCCAATCTCTTATGGCTTCGTTGGTAGCGTCTTTAAGGGTTTTAGAACCGGAATTAACTGATATCACTTCACTTCCCAACATTTTCATTCGGGCTACATTGGGAGCTTGTCTTTGGATATCAGTTTCGCCCATATAAACCACACATTGCATTCCCATTAAGGCGCAAACCGTAGCCGTAGCCACCCCGTGTTGTCCTGCTCCAGTTTCGGCAATGATGCGTTTTTTACCCAATCTTTTCGCCACTAAAATTTGTCCAATCGTATTGTTCATTTTATGGGCTCCGGTGTGTAAAAGGTCTTCCCTTTTTAAGTAGATATTCGTGTGATACAATTCGGATAAATTTTTGGCATAATACAGTGGCGTAGGTCTTCCTGCGTATTCCTTCAAAAGCGCGTGATATTCTTTTTGAAATACCTTGTCTTTAATGATTTTAAGGTAATTTTGCTTTAGTTCCTCAATGTTAGGATATAACATTTCAGGAATAAATGCGCCTCCAAAATCGCCGTAGAATCCTTTTTTGTTTACTTTGAAACTCATTTTTATAAGTATTTATAATTTAACCTTATTGACTGCTATTTTACAGCTTTCTATATTTTTTAATCCGGGTGCTGTTTCTAATTTACTGTTACAATCTATTGCATATAAATGATGGATATTCATTTGCAATATAGTGTCAATTTCTTCTACGCCTATCCCGCCGCTTAGGAAAAAGGGTTTATTCAAATTGTATTTTTCTAATAGTTTCCAATCAAAAACAGCTCCGTTACCGCCGGGAAGCGCCCCTTTGGTGTCAAATAGAAAATAATCGCAAGCATTTTGATAAGCCTTCAAAATAGAAAAATCAAAATTTGCATCTACCGAAAAAGCTTTGATAATCGTGAAATTCATTTCTTTTAACCTACGACAATAAGCAGGAGTTTCCTCGCCGTGCAACTGTATGACTTCTAATTGATGAGAAAGCACGGTTGCTGCTACTCCATCTATAGTTTGATTGACAAACACACCTACTTTTTGAATGTTCTTGTCTATATTCGGAATTTTATTTTCCATAAAGCGTTTGGATGGCTCATAGAAAATAAATCCCATCAAATCGGGTTGTAACGCCGCTAATTCATTGATGTTATCAGGATGTTTCATCCCGCATATTTTAATTTTAACGGACATCTAATTTTTCTTTTAAAGTATGGATAAATTGGGCGCACGCTAACCCGGGGTCAGGTGTTTTCATAAAATTTTCTCCAATTAAAAAACCTTTGAAACCACTTTTTCTCAAGGTAATAATATTTTCAACGTCAGCAATACCACTTTCAGATATTTTAAGAAAATCACCCGGAATTTTAGTAGACAAGACCAAGCTGTTCTCAATGCTTACGTTAAACGTTTTCAAATTTCTGTTGTTAACGCCAATGATGTCAATGCTGTCTATCAACACTTTATCTAACTCGTCCTCACTGTGAATTTCAGCGATGACTTCAAGCCCTAATGAATGGGCAAAACGCGAGAGCGTGCTTATTTCTTTAGCCGATAAAACGGCGGCTATCAGCAATATAACATCTGCTCCATACGCTTTAGCTTCTATGATTTGATAAGCATCTACAATAAATTCTTTTCGCAAAACGGGTAAATTTACCTTATTTCTTACCCTGAGTAAATCGGTTAGATTTCCTCCGAAAAAAGGATGATTGGTTAACACCGATATGCCGCTGACACCGCTTTTTTCGTAGTCGGAAGCCACTTTCTCCACTTCAGAAGTAAAATTAATCTCCCCCTTTGAAGGAGAACGGCGTTTGAATTCGGCTAAAATTCCTATTTGAGAATGCAGGAAATTCTGTTTTAAAGAAATAGGTTGCCTATCAAACAAAACAGATTTTTCGAGTGTTGCCTCATTTATAACTTGCTTTTTTAAAGAAAGCTCTGTTTTTATTGCTGCTACTATGGTATCTAAAATATTCATAAACGGTACAATTAAAGATTACTCAAGTGTTGTAATTTTTTGAATACTTGGAGTGCCTTCCCTGATAAAAGCGCCTCTTTTGCCTTATCAAAACTTTCTAAAATACTTAAATTTTCTACCGTGGCAATGGCTAATGCTGCATTGGCACAAACAACGTGATTTTGAGCTTCCGTTCCTTTTCCGTTTAATATTTCCATAAATAATGCCGCAGCCTGCTCAATGGTAGCACCCCCGACAATTTCTTCAGGAGTTACCGGTTTGACTCCAAAATCAGCAGGGAATAACATTTGTTCCTTGAGATGCGTTGACACCTTAGCCGCACCGGTCAAAGTTATTTCATCATAGCCTTCAAGACTGTGCACGATCGTATATTGCATTTCACTTTCTTGATACAAATAATTGTATAATCGGGCTAATTCTAAACTATACACTCCTACCAATTGATTATTAGGTCTTCCGGGATTGACCAAGGGACCTAACATATTAAAAAAGGTTTTCATTCCCAATTCTTTTCTTATGGGAGCCACAACTTTCATCGCAGGATGAAACAAAGGAGCGTGCAATATACAGATGCCGGCTTCCTCTAAACAAGCATCAATAAAATGTTGCTCGTTGCTAAATTTTATTTTTAAATGCTCCAGCACATTACTCGACCCTGAAATCGATGAAACTCCGTAATTGCCGTGTTTAGCTACTTTTATACCGGCTCCGGCTGTAACAAAAGAGGCTAAAGTGGAAATATTAAATGTATTTTTACCATCACCTCCCGTACCACATAAATCTATGGCGTTGTGTGGTGTTAAATCAACCGGAATGCACAAGTCAAGCAAAGCTTCTCTAAAGCCGCTAAGTTCATCGACACTGATGCTACGCATCATATAAACGGTAAGAAAACTTGCAATTTGTGACGGATTGTATTTTGATGCAGAAATGTTTACCAAGATACTTTTCGCCTCTTCTTTGGACAGTATTTCTTGATTGATGAGTTTATTAAGTATGGATTTCATGTGTCTATATTTATTTGTTTTTTATTGGTCACATGTAATAGCCTTTTAATCATTCCCAGTTGGTATGATGTTAATTTTATGGCTATTTCATTAAATGGGAACTGTTATTTTGTCAATAATTTATCTCTTGTTCTATGATTTTGATGCAGTAGAAAAGTGCAACCAATTTTCTAACATCTTTTTTCCTTGAGGGGTCAATACACTTTCAGGATGAAATTGCACGGCACAAACATCGTATTTTCGGTGGCGTATAGACATTATTTGTTCATTATCATCCACCGAAGTAATGACTAATTCTTCGTTGATGGTTTTGGGGTCTATCACCCAAGAATGGTATCTTCCTACTTCAATGTCATTTTCTAAACCAAAGAACAGCGGTTCATCCGTATTTACAATTTTGATTTTGGTAGCTACGCCGTGATATACTTTCTCTAAATTGCTCAAGGTGCTTCCAAACACTTCGCCTATGGCTTGCTGTCCCAGACAGACGCCCAGTATGCTCTTGGTAGGGGCATAAGTTCTGATAACTTCTTTTAACAATCCCGCTTCGCTGGGCAAGCCGGGTCCGGGCGATAAAACTATTTTATCAAATTCTTCAATTTGGTCTAATGTGAAGGCGTCATTGCGGTAAACGGTTACATCGCAATTCAAATCTTCTAAATAATGAACCAAATTGTAGGTAAAACTGTCGTAATTATCAATGACTAAAACTTTCATGTGTCTATTATTATTTAATTCAGTTTGTGTTTGTTTTTTAGCGGAGTTTCCCGCTGTAGCGGGACTCACGCTAAAGACGTGACAGGTTCGCAATTGTTTTTCAAAGGCCACCCTTCGACAAGCTAAGGGCTGGAATGGAGCTCGCTATTAGTCATTCCCTTGGTTGTCAAAATTAGACATGCTCGTTTCATATTGCGATGTTAAAGTGTAATTTAATTTATTTTTTCGGCTAACGAAAGTGCTTTGTCTAATGCACTTAATTTGTTATACACTTCTTGTAATTCATTTTCTTCCGACGAATTTACCACGATACCGGCTCCGGCTTGATAAAAGAGTTGTTGATTTTTACTCAAAAAAGTTCGAATCAGTATAGCGTGATTAAAATTGCCGTTAAAATCCATAAATCCTACTGCGCCACCGTAAAAACTTCTGCTGACATTTTCATTGGCTGCTATGAGTTGCATGGCTTTGTATTTAGGAGCACCGGTAAGCGTTCCGGCAGGAAAAGTATCTGCAAATATCTGAATTGCCGAATTGCCTGATTTTACCTTGCCGATTACCTTTGAGACCAAATGAATGACGTGTGAAAAAAATTGAACTTCTTTAAAAACTTCTACCTTAACATTCGTACAATGTCTGCTTAAATCGTTGCGAGCCAAATCTACTAACATCACGTGTTCGGCATTTTCTTTTGGATCTTTATGCAATTGACGAACTAAATCAGCATCTTGTTCATCATTTCCGGTTCTTCTGAACGTTCCGGCGATGGGATGGATTTCGGCTACATTTTTTTGAATGACCATCTGGGCTTCAGGTGAAGAACCCATAATTTTAAAATTGCCATAATCAAAATAAAACAAATAAGGTGAAGGATTGATGCTGCGCAAGGCGCGATATACATTAAATTCATCTCCTTTGAATTTTTGTATAAATCTTCGAGAAAAAACCAATTGAAAAACATCCCCGAGTTGACAATGATCTTTTGCTTTTCGCACTAAATCTTTGAATTGTTCATCGGTATAATTGGTTTGGGCATTGCCTATTTTTGAAAAAGAAAAAGTAGCGATATTTCTGTTTTGAATTAAGTTGAATATTTCATCTGTATTGTCTTTACCTTCTATAGAATGACAAAACAAATAAGCTTCATTTTGGAAGTGATTGATAGCAATCACATTTTGATAAACCGCATAATATAATTCCGGGATATCAATGGGGTCTTTTTGGAAGTCTAATGAAATATCTTCAAAATATTGCACGCCATTGTAGGTTACATAGCCAAATAAGCCATTGGTTATAAACTTAAAATCTAAAGGTTCAACACTAAATTTTGAAGTAAATTCCGTAAATGCATTGAGCACCTCCGTTCTATTTTTTATTTCATTCGTTAGGGATAAACCATTCGGAAATTCTTGAACGATTTGATTATTTTGCACTTTTATACTGGCAATAGGTTGGCTACAGATATACGAAAAGCTGTTGTTATTCGTTTGATAATCACTACTTTCTAACAATATAGCATTAGGATACACATCTCTTATTTTCAGATAAATACTGACTGGCGTTATTGTATCTACTAAAATTTTTTTATAGGATGTTTTGAATTTAAAAATCGGAATACTCATGATTAAATTTGGTTAAAAAAAAAGACTTGCCGTGAATGGACAAGTCTTTTAGTGTTATAATAAATGACAATGCGCTCTTCACGAATGAAAATTCGATAGAGACCACCACCAAGTATTTGTAAAATTTTGAAACATTTGAAATATTTATTTCGCAAAAATATAGTTTTTTTTAAAATAACCAAAAAAGGTCCATTCTTTTTTTTTGGGTGGGATAAATACTTTTCATGCCTTTGGCCCTGTCACCATCCCGATGTTTATGTGGATTACAAAGGACGCAAGTAGGCAAGCCACAATAAAGAAAATTTTAAGAAAGTAGGTATAGCATCGTAAATAATTAACTTCAGTTTTTTTGCAAAATAAAATCCTACATTTATTACAATATCACAAAAAGGGATGCCCGATGGAAATAGGAAGGAATGAAAACCCCTTTTGAAAAGAAC
>DYMN01000005.1 GCA_020740485.1 Polaribacter sp.
ATAAGGCATGCCAAACCCATAGTACGCTACTCCCGCCAATTCGAGGTCTCGATACGATTGAAAAAACTTATGGTTTTTTCAATCACTCGACCTGACGGAGTTAGTACTGCCCGTCAGTTCGAGTAGTTCCGATGAGGCACGAATCGGAACGTATCGAGAACCAAGTAGTTCCTGACGCAGTCGGAACGTATCGAGAACACTCGACCTGACGGGGGTCATTTTTCTCGCTTTCAATAAATATCCAATCATTCCACAAAAAACACTATCTTGCGACCCATTTTATAGAGTATGAAGAACATAAGAAATTTTTGTATCATCGCCCATATAGACCACGGCAAAAGTACGTTGGCGGATCGGCTATTGGATTTCACACATACCGTGACGGAGCGTGAAAAACAAGACCAATTATTGGATAATATGGATTTGGAGCGCGAGCGTGGCATCACCATAAAAAGCCATGCCATACAGATGGAATATGAACACAAAGGTGAGCATTACATCCTCAACCTCATTGACACGCCCGGTCACGTAGATTTTTCTTATGAAGTGTCACGTAGTATAGCCGCTTGCGAAGGGGCTTTGCTGATAGTAGATGCAGCGCAAAGCATACAAGCACAAACTATTTCTAACCTTTATTTAGCATTAGAACACGATTTGGAAATTATTCCCGTGCTCAATAAAATAGACCTACCGAGTGCCAATCCCGAAGAAGTAACCGATGATATCATAGACCTTTTGGGATGCAAACGCGAAGATATTATTCCTGCTAGTGGGAAAACCGGTTTTGGGGTTGATAAAATTTTAGATGCTATTATTGACAAAGTTCCGGCACCCAAAGGTGATCCGAGCGCTCCTTTACAAGCTTTGATTTTTGACTCGGTGTACAATCCGTTTCGTGGCGTTGAAACCTATTTTAGAGTAATCAATGGGGAAATTAGGACCAAGCAACGCATCAAATTTATGGCGACGGACAAAGAGTATTTTGCCGACGAAGTAGGGACCTTAAAACTCAATCAAGTTCCCAAATCGGTAATAAAAACCGGAGATGTGGGCTATTTAATCACCGGAATAAAGGAAGCTCAAGAAATTAAAGTAGGCGACACCATTACAGATGCCCTCAATCCTTCTAAAGTCAGAATTGATGGGTTTGAAGATGTAAAACCTATGGTGTTTGCCGGTATTTATCCCATAGAAACTGAGGATTACGAAGAATTGCGCCATTCGATGGAAAAACTAAAACTCAATGATGCTTCTTTGGTATTTTTGCCGGAGAGTTCTATGGCATTGGGCTTTGGCTTTCGTTGTGGCTTTCTCGGCATGTTGCACTTGGAAATCATCCAAGAACGCTTAGAACGCGAATACGATATGACGGTGATTACCACCGTACCTAACGTTTCTTATCACGCTTATACCAAAAAAAATCCTGATACGCCTTTATTGGTCAATAATCCCTCCGACCTTCCGGATCCTTCGGGTTTGGATAGGGTAGAAGAGCCTTTTATCAAAGCGACCATCATTACCAAGTCTGAATATGTAGGTCCGGTGATGTCACTTTGCATAGAAAAGCGCGGCGTGATTAAAAATCAAACTTACCTCACCACAGATAGAGTCGAATTGCACTTTGATATGCCATTGTCGGAAATTGTATTTGATTTTTATGACCGGTTAAAAACGGTTTCCAAAGGGTATGCCTCCTTTGACTATCATCCGCTTGGAATGAGAGAATCAAAATTAGTGAAAGTGGATATTTTGCTCAATTCACAACCGGTAGATGCTTTGTCGTCATTGATTCATACGGATAACGCTTTCACGATTGGGAAAAAAATGGTGGAAAAACTGCGTCAACTCATTCCGCGTCAGCAGTTTGATATTCCTATTCAAGCAGCGATTGGCGCTAAAATCATCGCGCGCGAAACCATTAAAGCGGTGAGAAAGGATGTAACTGCTAAATGTTACGGTGGCGATATCTCGCGGAAACGAAAATTATTGGAAAAACAAAAAGAGGGAAAAAAACGCATGCGTCAAGTGGGTAATGTAGAAATTCCGCAACAAGCGTTTTTAGCCGTACTCAAATTGAATGACTAAATGTAAAGCGCCACGACCTGAAGGTCGTGGCGCTTTAAGTTATTATAAATCAAATCTCAATCCGGCGTAAACTATATTCTTGTTGTCTTCTTTAAAATACGTACTCAAATCGTATTTGGCATATAAGGAAAGATTGCCGTAGCCTATTTGTGCACTCACGCCATAAATGAACGGATTGACATTGAAGCTGCCATAATTTTCTTGTTTTCTAAATTCAAAGTCTTTGAATTTGATGATTTCTTTGGTGTAATAATTGATGCCACCATAACCTCCAAAGCCCATTATAAATCCTTTTTTCACTTTGGCATCGTCCGTTTTTTTGGAAAAATCAAAGACAAAATCCAAAGGGATTAAAATTTGATAGGTGGTGAGTTTAGATTTTTTTAAGGTTTCAGGGTGTACGCTTATTTCAGTAACTTCCCCTAAAATATTGTGGTACTTGTTGTCAAACAATTTGAGTTCGGCGTATTTAAAATCAATTCCGTATTTAAATTTAAATACATTTTCTGACAACGGAATGGTTTTGTTGATTCCATATTCAACAAAAATAGAAGCGCGCTCAGAATAAGGAGAATTTTCTAAGGTGTTAATATCATTGTTTATGATCCTATTGTTCCATCCAAAAGCGAATTTAACACCGACTTTGTATTTTGAATTTTTAAATAATTTAGGTTTGTAGGGATTAGAAGGAGCCTCTTGTTGGGTAGAATCTACGTCGATTTCAATGTTTTCAACCATTTCCTCCTCTGCGGTTATTCCAAATACAGCCTCATCAATTTCTTGTTTTTTGCTCCATAGATCGCTTATCTTTTCGTATAAAATATCATCCAAAATAGAGGCGTAATCTTCTTTGGCTGCTTGTTGTAATGCAGTAGCTTCTTCTGCTGTAATTTCAGCATTCTGTAATCTTTGGTCTATTTGATTCAAATTTAATTCCAATGAATCGCGTTGCATTTTGATGCTTGCGTTGAGTGCATCGGTAACTTTTTGAATACCGGCTTCCGGCGTTTCTTGACCCCAAGCCAAGCTATTGAAGAATAAGATGAGTGCCAATAAAGAATATTTAATATGGCTAAATTTTTTATTTTTTATAGGGGATGTTTCGGCAAGCTCAACACAGGTATGGTGTTCGCTATTAGTCATACTTATAGGTGTTAAAATTAGATAGATTCGTTTCATAATGTTAGTGTTTTAAATTAAATTTTTAATACGCAAATGTAGAATATTTTAATTAAATTAGGGGTTAACCAAAAATTAATGTGTCCGGTTTTCAATAGAGCATCGCTTGGTTTAAAACTTAAAATTCACACCCATAGTCCAATTTCGCTGTGGGCCGAAAAACACTTTATTGTTCACGTTGATGCCTTTCCAAACCGCCGAAGTGTCCGTAGCAGCTATATTAGTAGCCGATTCGATGAGATAGGTGCTGTTGAACAAATTTTCTATGGCGAATTCTATGTTTAAATTCACTTTATTAAGGTCAAATGATTTTGTTTTCAGGTATAAATCCGTAGTAAAATAGGCAGGGAGTTCTAAAACCGCATTGGCATTTTGATTCATATTGAGGTTAGAGTACAATCTTCCGAAATATTGTTCCTGAAGGTTTATTTCCCATTGATTTTTAAGTTGATAAATTAGTGAAAAGTGGGATTTCACTTGTGCGGCATTGCCTACTTTTACTCCGTTTAAATCAAGGTGTACAGAGCCGATATAGGTTTGTGCATAATCATAAGCATTGCCGGTGGCTTCACCGCGGTATTCCCAATTTCCTAAAGATAATGCCCATAGGGTTTTAAAATTTTCGCGCCATTTTTGTTGCCAAACCGACTCTAATCCTAAATGAATTTGGTGCACGTCATTCAGAAAAGCGGTTCCGGTTTGATGGGTTTCCGGATTTCCGTAAGCAAGCGTGGTATATTTATTTTTCCAATCGGTGTAATATAAGTGTACGCTTAAAAACCCGTTTTTTTCATTGTATTGATAATTCAATTCGGCGGAAAACGCATTTTCCTGCTTCAAATGCGTATTGACATCATTTTTATAATTTAAAAATAATTGCTCAAACCGATTGGGTTTTTTAATTAAAGCACTATAGAGCGCCCAACTGTGTTGTTGTGTATTGAATTTGATACCCATAAGTCCGGCGTAGCCCCATTGATTGATTTTTTTTGACACCCTTTCCGGATTATCATACAAATAGTTAAAGAAATCAGTGCGTTGATTTTGTTGAAGATTCACATTGTATTGGGCAAATAAGGAGAAATTGTTTTTAAAATACGTAGTTTTTCCTGACAAGGAATGCAGCCCGATGTCCGATTGGTAATGGAAATGCAGTTTGTCATAATGCGAAGGTTTTTGCAATAAATTCCAAGCGGATAAGATATTCACAGGATAGGTTTGGATGTAAATTTTTCCTACATTATTTTGATCGTAAAAACCCATAAACCCATCTGCGCCCAACAAATCTGCAAGGCGGTCAAAATTATCGGCGTGGGCGAAGCGGTAGTGGTATTCCAAATGGGTTTTCCAATGTTCATTCAAATCGCGATTGATTTTTAGCTTACCACCCAACCAATATTGTTTGTTCGTAAAAGCAATTTTCGTCAGTCCGGCATTAAAAGGCATGTTGATGTATTGATAAGTGTCATTTTGGTCGGCACTTTGGTAGTAATTTCCGTCGGCTAATTCTACTCGATTGCCTTGATTGTAGGCTATGATTTTATCCCACATCACAGCTCCGTTTTCGGGGTTTCTCCAACGGCGGTCAGCAGAAGTAATATATTCAGGGGTATTTCCGGCTTCGTAGCTGCCACCCCCGGTGCCGAAAGAGGCATATACATCAGAAGAAAGGGCTGTTTGCTCGTTGGGTTGCCAATTCCATTGCACTTGCATCAGGTTTTTATGAAAATAATTTTCAGTCCAATTCAGTTCTTTCCCGTTGAGATAACCGACATTGTAGTTGTAATCGGTTCCGTATTTTAAGTAATCACCCAGCGTTGCCATATGGTATTCGTAGGCAGAACGTTGTCCGTGTGCTTGAGGTGCTCCTAAGATAAAACCCTTGAAACGGTGTTTTTTAAAGTTTTTGACTATGTCAAAATAATAGGTATTTGAAATAAATGAAGTTCCTTTTACGACTCCGTCTGAAGAAGTTCTATTGAGATAAAAACTGTAGGAAAGGTTGTTTTTATTGTCGGCAACGTGATGTAAAATGGAATTTTTTAGCAACAATCCACTTCCAAAAGCGGTTTTAAAATCAGAAAAAGATTTTTTGCTTTCGTTGATTGTGTTTAAGTTTATAGCACCACCAAAGGAGGTAACCGGTAAATTTTCATTGTAAATCCCGGAAAACAGATTGATGTTTTGGGTCATATCAGACATTCCGCTCCAATTGCTCCAATACACCCAGCCGGTTTCCATATCGTTGATTGGGATTTCGTTGATAAAAATAGAGGTTTGTGCCGGGTCAAAGCCACGCACACTTATTTTACCATCACCCATGCCTCCGCCTTGCGCACTTACATACACCGAAGGAACAGCTTTAAAACCTTTGGTCAGTTCACCTTGTAATGTAGTGGTAGCTAAACTTTTTAAAGGTAAATGTTGCCCAAAAAGAGCCGGGTTCTTGGGATGCTTCGCAACGCTGTTCAATTCCACTTCAGAGAGTTGAATAGGTTCCGGGGTTAATTGGATCCTTCCGAAATCTTGGGCTTGGTCGTAGCTTAATTTCAAGACAAAATAATTATCTTTTTTCAAAAGCAGCGTTCCTTTGGCATCAGGGAGTTTTATATTAAAATATCCGTTTTCGTCTGTAAAAAAGGTAACTTTTTTTGTTTTTTCGATGATGCTCACCTGGTCCAATCCGATGCCGCTATCCGCATTGATGATTTGACCTGTTAGGTGGGTTTGCGCAAGAAAACTTTGATTTAATAATAATCCGATTAAAAAGAGGAAAATTCGTGAAAACTGCATGGAATGATGATGTTTTTAAGAGCGGCAATATTTAGGAGGAGCTTAAGCTCTACTATATTGCAACCCTACCCATTTATTTCTTTCCGTTTTTGAAATCAGGTTTAATTGATATTCGCTTGCAAGCGCATCAATGGTAGGGACATCTTCTGCATAAAATCCACTTAACAACAGTGTTCCACCGGATTTCAAAACTTTAACATAAGACGGAATATCGTTTAATAGTATATTACGGTTAATGTTGGCGATGATAACATCGTATTGTTGATGCGTCAAAAGAGTGGCATCGCCTTCATACACTTTGATGTGCATACATTGATTTCTTTCTACATTTTCAATGGAATTTTCGTAAGACCAAGGGTCAATGTCAATGGCATCAAGAGTTGTTGCACCCAATTTTTCAGCAAGTATAGCCAAAACAGCGGTGCCGCATCCAATGTCAAGCACTGATTTGTTGTTCAACTCCAATTGCAACAAAAATTGTACCATCAAATGGGTGGTTTCGTGGTGTCCGGTACCAAAACTCATTTTAGGTTCAATGATGAGGTTGTATTTTAAATTGCCTTTTTCGTGAAATGGCGCTCGGATGCTCACCAAACCATCAATTTCAATCGGTTCAAAGTTCTTTTCCCACTCACTGTTCCAATTGACCGGTTCTATTTCTTCTTTTTCGTAGAGTATGCTGAATTTTCCACTGTTGAGCACTTCTATTTTGTGTAAAACAAAGGGATTCCATTCGTTTTTTTGAATGTAGGCAGAAAGACCGGTTTCAGTTTCTACAAAACTTTCAAAACCCACTTCGGCGAGTTCCGCCACCAGAATATCGGTAGCCGGTTGTAAGGGTTCTATTTTAAAATGATAACCAATGTAGGTTGAAGCCATAACTAAAAAATTAAGACTGCAAAAGTAAGAAATCTAAAAGAATTTGTACTATACGGTATCATTTTTGATGTTACTCCTATAAATAAAAGTTATTTCTCATGAACAAAAAGTTACTTACTCCGTTTCTATTTATTTCCTTTCTTTTTTATTTATCAAGTTGTTTCCCCTTGATACAAACTCATAAATTGAGCATAGAAAATGATGAGGTTAAAAAATCTACTCGTTATATATATGCTGCTTTTTACTCCGTTTTGGAAAAGAATCATCCGGTTCTTTATTTCAAAAAAACTTTTTTTAAAGAAAAGGATAGTTTAGGTAATAATGATACAAAGGTATATGATGTGATTGAGTTGACTTCAAAAGCCGATAAGTTAGATTCAATAATTTATTTAATAACAGAGGCAAAAACATTCCCCGTTTTAATTAAAAATATAGAAAAAAATATAGAGAAAGAAGTTGATATCGATACAGAAAAAATAATGAAAGCAGATTCGACCACGGTGGAAGTCGTAACGGATTATGACGAATATTACTATCAAATTTTTAAATTTAATTATAAACTGACAGATGAGATGATTCAAGAAATTTTGAAATCAAAACAAATTAAATTTAGATATTATTCCGGATTAAGTATGATAACAGTTGTAGTAAAAGATAAAGATTTTGAAAAAGTTAAAACTGGTATAATGAAAAATTACTAAAACAATCAAAATTTTATTCAATCATAAAGATTTCATAAACACCTTATTATAAATGTTTTAAATCAAAATAACCGACAACAAACGACAAAATACGAAAAATACCGAAAAACAACCGACTAAGATTTTACACTTGAAGTTACTTTGCATCGTCGAATTCAATTAAACTGTTGATACGACAAAATCAAAATAATTTCATTTAAAATTTTATCAAAATGAACTCATTAAGAAATCAAGTACAATTAATCGGAAATCTTGGAAACGATCCTGAAATCTTCACTTTCGAAAACGGTAACAAAAGAGCCAAGATAAGCATTGCAACCAATGAAGTTTATCGCGACGCTAAAGGAGAAAAAGTAACCAAAACAGATTGGCACACGGTCATATTCTGGGGAAAACCGGTAGAAATTGTAGAAAAGTACCTTCACAAGGGCAACGAATTGGCTATCAGTGGCAAACTAACTTACCGCGAATACGAAGATAAAGACGGTATCAAACGTTATGTAACTGAAATCGTAGGCAATGAATTAGTATTACTTTCCGGTAAAAAGGAATAAGTTTTAAAGAAACTACGCTGTATTTAAAACAAACAATAAAAAATTAAAAATCACGTCTCGACTTCGCTCGACGACCATTAAAAAAATCAAAATTTAATATCATGAACACTTTAAGAAATCAAGTACAACTCATCGGCAATCTTGGAAATGATCCTGAAATCTTCACTTTCGAAAATGGAAATAAAAAAGCAAAAATATTGCTCGCTACGAACGATTACTACAAAAACGACAAAGGAGAGCGCGTAGCGCAAACCGAATGGCACAACGTGGTTTTCTGGGGAAAACCTGTGGAAATTGTAGAAAAATACCTTCAAAAAGGCAAAGAAGTAGCTATCAGCGGTAAACTTACCTATCGTGATTATCAAGATAAAGAAGGAGTAAAACGCTATATCACTGAAATAGTAGGCAATGAATTGGTCTTGTTAAGTAAATAGGGTAAAGACATTGTTTTAAGTTTGCCAAACTTCAAAAGTTTGGCAAACTTTTTATTCCCAATTTACATAAGGGTTCGCAATCAAATTTGCGTTGTAATATTCCGGTTTTCCGGTGACTTCTTCGCCTAACCAATCCGGTTTTTCAAATTTGGTATCCGTTTCCGGCAGTTCTAATTCCGCCACGACCAACCCTAGATTGTTTTCTTCGAACACATCAACTTCAAAGAACAACCCATTTTCAGTAGGTATTATATGTCTGGTTTTGATGATGATAGCTGCTTCGCAAAGTAAAAGGAGTTTTTGAGCAGCTGCCAAGTCTATTTCTTTTTCCCATTCAAATCGAGATAAACCTGCTGCATCTGATTTTCCTTTTACGGTTAAAAAAGCAACTTCATTTTTAATGCGAATTCTCACGGTCTTATTGGGATCCGTAGATAAATAACCTTGTGTTATCTTAAAAGATTGGCTTGTATAAGGAAGAAAATCACCCTTAACTAAAAATTTTCGTTCTATTTCGCGATCGCTCATCATAAAATGCTTTTAGCAAATTTAAGTATTTTTTAAAAGGTCATAGTGCTAAATTCTTTATTTTTGCTCAAATTTAACTTTTATGCAAGTCAACTTACTAAAAAAACCTGTTTCCACCCAAAATTTGATTTTATTAACCGATCAAATTCAATTTGTTTATCAAAATTTAGAGAAAGAAACGGCTCAATACTTTGAAAAAGAGTGGGAAAAAGAAGCTTTTCAATTTTTAAAAACCCCAAAGGGTTATACTTTTTTAGTAAAAATAGAGAAAAACAACAAAGATGCCGTGCGAAAAGCGGCGAATAAAGTTCACGGTTATTTGAGTCAATTGGAAAACGCTATCTTGATTTCTGATCAAAATGCAATGACATTGCGTTTTATAGAAGGTTTATTATTATCCGATTATCAATTTATTAAATATCTTACCGAAGCAGAAAAGAAGAAATTCAAATTACAAAGTATAGATGTAGTTGCTCCAATTTCAAAATCTGAAATAGTTGAAATCCAAAATATAATTCAATCTGTTTACTGGGTCAGGGACCAAGTGAATGAACCTGCATCACATTTAAGTGCTGAAAAATTGGCACACGAAATCGAAAAATTATTTGAAAAAACTGAGGTAAAAGTCGAAGTATTGCATCAAAGTAAAATTGAAGCGCTCAAAATGGGTGGTTTACTTGCCGTAAACAAAGGTTCAATTGCGCCAGCCACTTTTAGCATTGTAGAATATAAGCCCAAAAAAGCTAAAAATGAAAAGCCTATTGTTTTAGTGGGTAAAGGGGTGGTGTATGACACAGGTGGACTCAATATTAAAACCGCAAATTACATGGATGGAATGAAAAGTGATATGGCAGGGGCAGCGGCTATGATTGGTGCTATAGACGCGTTACAAAAAAATAATATTCCTATTCACGTTATTGGATTGATACCGTCTACTGATAATCGTCCCGGAGGCGAAGCATTTGCATCGGGTGATATCATCAAAATGTACGATGGAACCACGGTGGAAGTACTCAATACCGATGCCGAAGGTCGTATGATCTTAGCCGATGCGCTGGCTTACGCCAATAAATACAAACCTGAATTAGTGATAGACGCCGCTACTTTGACCGGTTCTGCCGTTAGAGCATTGGGCAACAGAGTCTCCATCAGTATGGGCAATGCCAAAGATAAGTATTTCAAGCAATTATACGATGCGGGAATAGAGACCCATGACCGCGTTTTTCGATTTCCTTTTTGGGAGGAATGGGCAGAAGAAATGAAGTCAGATGTTGCAGATTTAAAAAATTTAGGTGGTGCTAATGCCGGAATGATCACAGCAGGAAAATTTTTAGAACATTTTGTAAAATACCCTTATATCCACATGGACATTGCCGGTCCGGCTTATTTGGAGGCAGCTGATTCTTATAATGGAAAGGGTGGAACAGGAGCCGGTGTGAGATTGTTATATCAATTTTTAAAGAATTTAAAGTAAAAATTTTACAGTAAATCAACCATTTTGATTTCGTAATAATAAAGCATTCCCTTTCGTTCCACTTGAATTTTGAGGTCGTCATCTCTTTTTTCATAGAATAAATCTACGAGTTCTTCCATATTGAATTCGTAAGCAGGTTTGTTGTTTACTTTATACAACACATCATTTACTTTTAAACCAGCCAGATCAGCAGGTGAATTTTTTCTGATTCTGGCTATTCCATAAACGGGTTTGAAAAGATATTCGTAATTGATGATAAAATCAATTGGATTGCTATTCTGATTTTTAGAATAGGAGTCGGAACCGGAGCTTATTTTTTCTTTTTTCACCAAGGTTTTTCCGAAATAGGCTAATTCTATTCCGGCTCTATTGTAGTTAAATTCTTTCGGGAAACTTCTGTTTTTCTTAAGATACATTTTTTCTGCGGGATAGTCTAAAACAACGGAGAATTTGCTCAAAATTCCATTGCCGATACTTCCATTTCGTTCTTCATATAATTTTGCAAAAAGAGTACTAGTTGTATCTAAAAAAGCAGCAATGGGTTCTTTGAGTTCAATATTGAAAAACTTCAATTTTTTTATTTTTGCTCTTTTACCCTCTATGCTGCCACTTAATCCCTCCCCGAGAAAATCGTCAAAAAAAGGTACCGGCGTTACAATTCCTTTTTTATAATCTTCAAAAATCCACAAAGCATCACTGTTTCCGGTGTCAATCAGCATTTTTTCAATAGAGCTCTTTCCCTCATAAACAGTCAATTCACAGTCAATGTAGGGTTTATTTTGATAAAAATTTAAAGGGAGAACGTTGAATTTTTTCAATCTTTTAGGTAGGGTGCTTTCGGGTTTTGTAATTGTCAATAGCTTGTTATTAAAGTCAATTTTAATCCTGAAATTTTTAATAAATTCAAACCCTATGATTCCGTGAATTGTTTTCCCCATTCGGGAGGATATGTCCAATTCTTCGTCAAATACGAGAAATAAACTCTGCTGGATGCCCAATAGGTTTTTCCCGATTTGAATGGTATTGTTTTCAGAAAGAATAGCCTCTATGGGTTCGCCTAATCCCAAACCTTTTAATTCTACTTTTTTAGTGTTATTTAATGACAGCGAATCGCTTTCGCTCAAAGAAAAGATAATGGTTTTTGAAGCTCCTGTATCCAATATAAAATTTAAAGTAGTCTTGTTGATGGTCAACGGAATAACAATAAGATTATTGATAAGTTCAAATGGAATTTTCTCTTGCTCCACGCCATTCATTATCATCATTTTACTTTGGCTGAACAAAGAGACAGACCAAATAAAAAGAAATAATAGCGTCTTATGTTTTATATGGTTTTGCATTGTATCAAAAGTAACAAAAAAAAACGTCAAAGTATCTATATTTTCAAATGTTTTTTATTTTGATTTTTATCAATTTTTTTTGTAAAAAAAATCGCAAATTTGCAGTTCATCTAAATGAAATTAATATGCCAAGTATTTCTCAAAAAGGGCAAGCCATGCCGGCATCACCCATCAGAAGATTAGTCCCTTATGCAGAAAGTGCCAAGAAAAAAGGAATAAAAGTATATCATTTGAACATCGGTCAACCTGATATTGAAACCCCTGAGATAGCGCGCAATGCGGTTAAAAATGCAGATATCAAGGTGTTAGAATACAGTCGTTCGGAAGGAAGCGAACAGTACAGAACTAAATTGGCGGCTTATTACGCCAAACAAAATATTCAAATTTCGGCTCAAGATATTATCATCACAACCGGCGGATCGGAAGCCTTGCTTTTTGCGATGGGCACGGTGGCTGATGTAGGGGATGAAATCATCATACCGGAACCATTTTACGCCAATTACAACGGATTTGCCACGGCAAGTGGCTTGAAAGTAGTGCCCGTGGTTTCTAATTTAGAAACCGGATTTGCACTGCCCCCTATTGAGGATTTTGAAAAATTGATCACCCCTAAAACCAGAGCCATTCTCATCTGTAATCCCGGCAATCCCACCGGCTATTTATATTCTAGAGAAGAATTGGTAAAATTAAAAGAATTGGTGTTAAAACACGATTTGTTTATCATTGCCGATGAGGTATATCGCGAGTTTGTTTACGATGGAACGAAGCATTATTCTATAATGGAACAAGACGGATTAGACCAACATGCTATCATGATTGATTCTGTATCTAAACGTTACAGTATGTGTGGTGCCAGAATCGGTTGTTTGGTTTCAAAGAATAAAGAGGTAATTGCCACTGCGCTCAAATATGCACAAGCTCGTCTAAGCCCCCCTACCTACGAGCAAATAGCTGCAGAGGCGGCATTAGAAACTACCGATGCTTATTTTAAAGAAGTAAATCAAGAATATACCTTGCGTAGAAACACCTTAATAGAGGAATTGCAAAAAATTCCAGGTGTAAAAGTACCTAAACCCAAAGGAGCTTTTTACTGTGTGGTAGAACTTCCGGTGGCTGATGCAGACGATTTTGCCCGATGGTTGTTAGAAAAATTTCAAGACAAAGGCGAAACGGTCATGGTAGCCCCTGCTAGTGGTTTTTATACCAATCCGGAATTAGGAAAAAAACAAGTGCGTATTGCTTATGTTCTGAAAAGAGAGGATTTAATAAGATCAGTAGAAATTTTGGGGAAAGCTTTACGTCAATACAACCTAAATTAATGCAATTCAATAAAATTATTAGAGGACACAAACGCGAATCGAATAACGAGCAAGATTTATACGCCATCCTCGATGCCGGCACCCTATGCACCATAGCATTCACGCATCAAGGACAAGCGATGTTACTGCCTACATCTTACGGTAGAAGGAATGATTTGCTCTATTTTCACGGAAGTCCGAATAATTTTATGCTGAATGAAATCGTAAATAATGAGCAAATAGGGGTTTCGGTTACTTTTCTCGATGGTTTGGTGTTGGCAAAATCTATATTGGATACTTCAGTGAACTATCGTTCGGTTATTCTATATGGCAAAGCCGAAAGGGTAACGAACCAAGAGGAACGATGGAGTGCCTTACAATGCATCACCGAACATATCATTCCGGGTAGGTGGAATGAAGTGCCTTTGGGGATGGAACGCAATGACAAAAGCCCTATCGTTGTAAAGTTTAAAATAGAAAGTGCATCTGTAAAAATAAGAACCGGTGGACCCGATGGCGATGAAGATAGAGCTACTGACCAATGGAGTGGACATATCCCATTAAAAACTATTGCATTAGAGCCGGTATTTGATATTAAAAGAAAAGATAAGACCACTTTATCTATAAGTGTTGAAGAATTCCAAAAAAAATATTCATAATGTTACCTATTCACAAAAATTTTTCTTTAAAAGCTTATAATACGTTTCATATTGACGTTAAAGCTAAACAATTTTTAGAGGTGAGAAGCCTTGAAGAACTTAAAGAAATCGCTATAATTATTCAAAATTTTGATTTGAAATATATGATTTTAGGTCAAGGAAGTAATACCCTATTTACACAAGATTTTGATGGGTTGGTGCTCTATATGAATATAAAAGGGAAGGAAATTATTCGTCAGAATGACAGGAAAGTGCTTATAAAAGCTTGTGCCGGAGAAGTTTGGCATGACTTTGTGCTATGGGCTTTGGAACAAGATTATTCCGGAATAGAAAATTTGGCACTGATACCGGGTAGGATTGGGTCAGCCCCTATACAAAATATTGGTGCTTACGGAGTTGAGATAAAGGATGTAATAGAATGTGTAGAAGTTTTTGATATGGAAACGCTCAAAACACGAAAAATAGTTAATCCCGATTGTGCATTTGACTATAGAGATTCCATTTTTAAAAGAAATAAAGGTAAATTCATCATTACCGCCATCAATATGCAGTTGCAAAAAAATGTAAATCAGGTTAATACATCTTATGGCACTGTGCAAAGTTATTTAGAACAAAAAGGGGTGATGACGCCTTCGCCTATGGATGTAGCTCAAGCGATAATTGAAATCAGACAATCGAAATTACCGGATTATAAGGTATTAGGAAATGCAGGAAGTTTCTTTAAAAATCCGTTAATTTCAAAAATTCAGTACGAGCAATTAAAATCTAATTCTAAGGATGTTCCCAATTTTGCAACATCAGATGAGATGGTCAAAATTCCTGCCGGTTGGTTGATTGAAAAATGTGGCTATAAAGGTAAAAAGATTGGAAATGTAGGAGTACACGAACACCAAGCTTTGGTATTAGTCAATTATGGCGGTGCGACCGGAAATGAGGTGCTGGCATTAGCTATAGAAATACAAAAAACGGTGAAAGCCCAATTTGAAATAGACTTGGAATTAGAAGTGAATGTAGTGTAATTGATTTACTATTTTATGTTTCTTTTAAATTTGTAAAATAAAAGATTAGACCAGATTTTTATTTTTTATTTTTTATTATTTTCGGAGCAGGGACAATTGAAGGAATAATTTCATTTTTAGGTTTGAGAAAATTGTTTTTGATTGAATCTTCTGTTTTAAGGCAAAACAGCTTATAATTATTAGCAGCATCTTTGTCTCCCAGATTTTTGGCATTTTTTAAATCAGTACACCCTTTCAATTTATCGCCGATTTTAATATAAACCAAACCTCGTAAGTTCAAAATCGCTTTATTGACTTGCGTTGACTTAGAGATTATCATATTGGCATCGGACAGCACTTCCTTATAATGACCTAACTGGTAATTTGAAAAGGCTCGTAACTCCAGCATTTTGGTGAATTCAGGAATTTTTTGAATTAAATTATTAGACAACTCTAAAGATTTTTTGTAATCCTTGCTCATAAAAGCTGCATCGGCTTCTTTGATTTTATCTTTAAAAGGTTCTATCATTTGGAATTTTTTGGCTTTTTCATATAATTCTAAAATTTTATGGTCATCTTGAAATTTCTTTTTTGCTTGTGTAGCATAAATTAATGCACTATTCCAATCTTCTTTGTTAATAAATGAATTTATAATTTCTTGATATGGTTTTGGATTATCAGATTTTTTTTCAAGATACTTTTGCCATAAAACCACTGAAGAATCTAACTTTTTATCAGCCGTATATAAATTAGATAATTGTAAATTGGCAACGAAATACAAAGGTTTTTTATCAATCACTTTTTTGAGCAATACATAGGCAGAGTCAATTTTATTTTGTCTCACACAGATGTTAGCCATTAAATAATCCTTAGTAGTGTAATAAGGATTTGCAGTTTCATTTTTCAACGTTTGCATAGCTAAGTTGAGCTTACCTTCATTGGTTAAATACTTGGCTTTTTGTATATTTAGAGGTTCGCCCATATGCGCTAAAGTGGGTATGGAAGGAAGTTGATTGTAAAGCGATACAATATTCATATCCTTTCTGCTAAGATTGCTTTTTTTGTAAATTATTTTTTGAAGTTTCAAAGATTTATAATTTTGATATAAAACATAAATTGAGGGAAGGGCTAAAAAAGACATCCCCAATATTAATGTGGTTTTCAAAAAAGAAGTTGATTTTTTTATTGATTTTTCTTTCAAACTCAAAGATAGAGCTATTCCGAGGTAAAGGGCGAAGAGGGATTGTATTTCCGGTCGGTCATGCGGAAAATTAAAAAAAGCATCAGTAGCATAGGCTATTAGTCCAAAGGCCGGTAAAAGTAGGCAAGAAATATTTTTTTCACTTTTCCCTGCAATTATTTTATAAGAAATGTAAAAAACCGAACCGAATATAAGCAAGAATAACACTCCACCAATTATTCCGGTTTCAGCAGTTATTTCTATAAAATCGTTGTGGTTTTTATATGCCATTTGATCAGCATCGCGAAGGGTATCGTATTTAACACTTTCTATTTTCCAGTTTCCAATTCCAACTCCTAATAAAGGATGATTCTTGACCATATCGGCACTCCAATTCCAGTTTCTCAACCGGGCTTTACCAGTAGTAGATTCTGTGCTGATTTCTTCAATAGCATTGCTAATAACTGAATCATCTGAAGCGTTAAATAAAGCAAAAATTGACGAATGAACTATGAAAGCCATAATAATAATCAAAGCAGAAAGAAGAATGTTCTTGAGCCCTTTGTTTCCATTGATTAAATAATAATAAGTCCAATACAAAATAGTTATTACAGTCAATCCGAGATAAAATGTAGTACTTTTTAGGGTGATTACGGAAAGAATGGTTAAAAACACGACCAACCAAGTAAAATAACGCCAGTTTTTTGACCCATTCAATAATACATAAACTGCAAACGGTAGTTTAATAAAAAGAGCAGCTGAAAAAATATTTTTATTAGAATAAATGAATTTAATGAATCCGACATTTAAAATTTTTCCTTTTGCCAAATCTATAAGACCCATAACCCCTTGTATCGCGTCTATAAACAACAAAATGGTCATTCCGTAGGCAATATATAAGATGATTTTTTTATCTCTGGAAATAAAATATCCAATCAATAAAGAAGAAATAAAAACTTGACTTATCTTGCTGAATGTTAACCATGATTCTATAACATTATAGGCTACGGTAAATGTAATTAAAGTCCAAATTACAAAAGCCAAATAAATTTTAAACAAAAAGGAAGAGGTCAACAATTGAGA
Organism: Polaribacter sp.; assembly: GCA_020740485.1. Lineage (GTDB taxonomy): Bacteria > Bacteroidota > Bacteroidia > Flavobacteriales > Flavobacteriaceae. The sequence goes on from DYMN01000005.1 coordinate 17,186, forward strand.
TAGATAGCTAATAAAATCGTTTCTTTTTTGTAGTAATAGATAACTGACAATTAGAATATTGTAAACCGATAGTACCCAAAATTTAGAACCTGTAGCATCCATAGTAATCGCGTGAGGGGTAATCACCATTAGGTAAGGAAAAAGGAGAACAATTAAGGTGTTAAACCACGCTAATTCATTTGATGGTATTAAAGATTCAGTTTGGTTTTTTATTTTTTTTGACATCTATTTATTTTTTAACAAAAATACAAAACTTGTTAGATTTGTAGTCAAGTAGTAGAAAATTAATACAGAATTGACTGTTGATTTGTAGTGTATAGATAATTTCAGCACTTTAGTTGCAAATTAAACAGATTAATTTGACAACTGTAGATAAGACAGTTTTTATGATGTTGTATTCAATCTATTGTATATTTAGGCTGTTTCTGTTTTTAAATTTGATTTTGTGATTTGGGTTAAATAATGTAAGTCTATTTGCAAGTAGATTATTTACTGCCATCAAAATATTACCTTTGCAGACTTGAATTAGATTTTTCTTTTTAAAGCGTAAAGAATTTTTAAAAAATTATATTATGTATCTTTACAATATTACCTACAATATAGACTATAAAGTGCACCAAAGATGGTTAGAATGGATGCAAAAAACCCACATCCCTGAAGTATTGGCAAACAGCCCTTTTACACACGCCAAAATGATCCAAGTTATGCTAGAAGAGGAAATGGGTGGTTGCACTTATTCGGTACAATACCAAGTAGATAATAAAGAATATTTAGATTTGTTTTTGAATGAAAGTTCCTATAATTTATTTGCCGAAATGCATCGAATGTTTCCCAATCAATTCGTAACCTTTAGCACAGAATTGCAAGTCATTCAAGAATTTACAAAACAATAATCATGCAAGTAAAAGCTAAAAAATTCTTAGGTCAACATTTTTTGAAAGATTTATCAATTGCTCAAAAAATTGCGGATACCTTGCAAGGTGAAGACTTTCAATTGGTGTTGGAAATTGGTCCCGGTATGGGCGTTTTAACCCAATTTTTACTTAAAAAAGAATATCCGGTAGAAGTAGTGGAAATTGACAGAGAGTCTGTGGCTTACCTCAATGAAAACTTTCCGGTTTTAAACGGAAAAATACACGGTACTGATTTTTTAAAAATGGATTTACGTCAATTTTTCAATGGAAAAACGATGGCAATTATTGGAAATTTCCCTTATAATATATCAAGTCAAATATTGTTTAAAGCATTGGAATATAAAGAATTGGTTCCATTATTTTCCGGTATGTTTCAAAAAGAAGTAGCCCAGCGCATCACGGCAAAACCAGGCAATAAAACGTATGGAATCTTATCAGTTTTAACACAAGCATTTTATGATACAGAATATCTTTTTACGGTTTCACCACACGTTTTTAATCCACCCCCTAAAGTAGATTCAGGTGTAATCAGACTGATAAGAAAAAATGAATTCACGTTAAAGGTAAATGAAAAATTATTTTTTGAAGTGGTAAAAACCGCTTTTAATCAGCGCAGAAAAACCTTGAGGAATAGTTTAAAAAGCTACAATTTGCCTGAAAATATCACCAAAATGTCTATCTTTGCGTTGCGTCCGGAGCAACTTTCCTATTCAGAATTTGAAGATTTAACGCTACTGATTGAAGGTCATTTGCAAGGTGGAATTTAATTTTCAGACTCATTCAAAAATAAATTATTGAATTTTCTAAAACTGTCTGTATGCAATTTGAAGTATCCAAAGAATTTATCCAAGACTTAGAACAATTGATTTCTGCTAACGATGAAGTAGCGGTAAACGATTTATTAAACGAAATGCACCCTGCGGACTTAGCGGAAGTAATCTATGAATTGAGTTTTGAAGATTCAATTTACATCATGCGTCTTTTGGATAGTGAAACTACTTCCGGCATCTTGGAAGAGTTGGATGAAGAAACCAGAACTAAAGTTTTAGCCGAACTCACTCCGCACGAAATTGCGGAAGAAATCAATGAATTGGATGCTGACGTTGCAGCGGACATTATTGCTGAACTGCCCGAACACAAAAAGGATATCGTAATTAAAGCCATTGATGACAAGGAACACGCCAGCGACATCGTAGAATTAATGCGATATGACGAAGATACCGCCGGTGGTTTGATGGGTAAAGAAATGGTATTGGTCAATGAGAATTGGACTGTGCTTACCTGTGTGAAAGAAATGCGAAGACAAGCCCAAGAAATAGGTGAAGTTTTTATTGTTTATGTCGTAGATGATGATGAAATTTTAAAAGGAAGATTGTCTTTAAAGAGTTTACTTACTACCTCTACCAGAGCTTTAGTGAAAGATGTGTATGTAAAAAATATACATTACGTAACCACTTCCGATCACGCTGATGAAGTAGCTCAAATTATGCAAAAATACAATTTGGTGGTCATTCCCGTGGTGGATGAATTAGGAAGATTGGTTGGTACAATTAATATTGATGATGTGGTAGATTACATCAAAGAAGTGGCTGACAGTAATTACCAATTGGCATCCGGTTTAACCGATGACGTTGAAGCGGACGATACAATTATAGATTTGATAAAAGGACGATTGCCTTGGTTGGTTTTAGGATTATTTGGAGGCGTGCTGAGTGTTTTTATTTTAAATGGATTTGGAAATGCGGTTACTCATTTTCCTCAACTATTTTTCTTTGCGCCTTTAATAGCCGGAATGGCAGGAAATGCAGGTGTTCAATCTTCTGCTATCATGGTGCAAGGTCTTGCCAATAATTTGATAAAAGGAAGTGTTTGGCAAAGATTATACAAAGAGTTTAAATTAAGCCTTTTCAACGGAATAGTAGTTGCCTTAATGGTTTTTATATTCAGTATCATCATGAATTGGGGATTGTTATTTAGTTTTACCGTTGGATTTGCATTAGTAGCTGTCATTATTATTGCATCAATCGTGGGCACTTTTATACCCATATTTTTAGACAAAAAAGGCATTGATCCGGCTTTGGCAACAGGACCTTTTATCACCACTACTAACGATATTTTCGGAACCTTAATTTATTTTTCATTAGCAAAATTAATCTTAGGTTTTTAAACTAAGATATAAAAAACAATAAACACTAATAAAAAAATGGAAACAGTTCTCATTGCGGGTGGCACCGGCTTAGTAGGAAAACATCTCATCTCTTTGTTGTTAGCAAACAATTATCGGGTTAGAGTGCTCAGTCGTCAAAAACAAAGTCATCCTGCAATAGAATATTTTCTCTGGGATTTAGATAAAGGATACATAGAAGAAAATGCACTAAAAGACGTTCAACATCTCATTAATTTATCCGGTGCTAATATAGGGTCAGAGCGTTGGAGCGAAAAGCGAAAACAAGAAATTGTAAGTAGCAGAACCGAAAGTGCTCAATTGCTTTTTGACACCGTAAAAAAGGAAAAGATAGCTTTAAGAACCTATATTACTTCTTCTGCTGTGGGCTATTATGGAGGTGTAACCTCTGAAAAAATATTTACAGAATCCGACCCTCCTGCTTCAGATTTTTTGGGTAGTGTATGTCAAAAATGGGAAGAGAAATCATTGTTATTTGTGAAGGATAACATTAGAACTATTCAAGTGAGAATCGGGGTTGTTTTAGCTAAAGAAGACGGGGCTCTTCCCAAAATGTTAAAACCTATTCAAATGGGGTTTGGAGCAGTATTAGGAAGTGGAAGACAATACATTCCTTGGATTCATATTGATGATATCGTTAAGGTATTCTTATGGGTCTTGCAAAACCCAAGCGTTGCGGGAGCCTATAATGCTGTTGCTCCTAACCCTGTAAACAACAAACAACTGACCCGATCTATTGCAAAAACAATAAACAAAAAAATCTTGTTGCCGGCTGTACCCGGTTTTATGTTGAAGTTAATATTAGGAGAAATGGCAGAATTAGCATTGGAAGGCAGTCGTGTATCAAATAAAAAGTTACTCGATACAGGAATTACTTTCCAATATAGTGATGTTGACGAAGCTTTAAATAATCTACTGAAATAAAATTTATTTTTCGTCTAAAAAAGAATATAAAATAGATTGTAAAACAGATAATACCACGCTAAAAAGTAGCGCTATCCAGAAACCTTTGACATAAAATTCCGGAATTACATAACTCGCCAGCATTACTATTAAGGCATTGATTACCAACAAGAAAAGACCTAAAGTTACTATGGTAATAGGTAGCGTTAATATAATCAATATAGGCTTTATAAAAATATTCAGTAATCCTAAAACTAAAGCTACTAAAAGAGCAGCTCCAAAACTATCCACCCTTACCCAATTATTAGGAAAGAGATAAGCTATAATTAACACAGCAAAAGTGGTCAGTAGAAGTTTTATTAGTGTTTTCATTGGTTAAAATATAATTTGGGAGAAGCAAAGTTAGTCAAACAATTCTTTTAAAACAACTATTGACTTTGGTTTTTTAAAATTTGGCAAATGTAATCCCATATATTGAATGATTCTTTCTAAAAGTTCATTACGCTGCTTTCTGTTGAATATCACTTCATTTTCATTGTAAGTATTTGAATATAAAATAGATACAAACCATTTTAATTCTTCATTTTCAATAAAAATTGTACTTATAGGTTGATTTAAAAATTTTCCTTCCACCATATCAAATACTTTTGCGTTTTCTTCAAAAACAGGAGCAAAACCTAAATATTTAATCAAATTTACAACAAAATTCAAATGAAAATTACTCACTTGATTCAAGTGGTCTAATTTTTGAAAAGATTCAACTAAAAAATCAAACAATTGCTCTTCGTGTAATTCTTCTTTTAAAGTTTGATTTAAAATTTCACTAATAAAAAGAACAATACTTTGTTTAAAAATATCAGTATGTAATGTGCGATAAGGTTGTAAAATTTGGGCTTCTTTTATTAAATTCAATTGACCTTTGTTGTTATGAAAAGCCACTATTTCAAGCACATTCAAGGGAAGAAAATAGGATTTTTTGAGCTTTGATTTCTTCGTGTTTAATATCCCTTTGAGGTAATAGGATTTTAAGCCGAAATCTTTGGTAAAACAATGCACAATCAAGTCGGATTCTGCGTACTTTATAGCATGTATTACTATGGCATGTGTTTTTTGAATCATGGAGCTTTGAGAAGCTTATTACTAGCGCAATCTTCTATCGGGTGGACTTTGTTTGTCGTACTTTAAGTCACTTAAAATACTTGATTTTACTCCAATATAAAAGTAGTACGTTTGTCTGTAGCCAAAAGGCACCCAATTAAACGTCATTTGCCAACTATCAAGATCACGACCGAAATTTAAAGTGGTATAAGTAACTCCTTTTCTTTTAAAATCATAACCGCTGGTATAGCCCACGGTCCATTTTGGGGTTAAATCTATATTTCCGTTGATTGTTAAAGAGTTTGATGAAATACCACTTTGGGTAAATCCATTGTCAGCATATTGTAATGAGTACGAAATGTTCATCGTCCATGGAATATCAGCGTAATACAATCTTGTCTTCTTGGTCTTTGTTTCATTTGATGCTGAAGCATTCTTGATATTTCTTGTGTCACTTCCTTCAATCCCTGCATCATTTTTAGTTTCTGAGCTTTGATTATTGGGGCTCTTTTCTCCACTAAAAGTTTCATTAGACATGCTATAACTCATCGTCAGACCGGCATTAGTCATCCTGAAAAGACTTCCACCGTTTTGAATGTTGAATTTATCAATTCTCTTGCCACTAGCATTGATGGCATAAGGATCTAATGAAGCATTAGCATTGATGCGCATTTTTTTCTTTAATATATCTATTCCGGTAGTCATAGTGACGTTGGACCACCGCAGGGAATCAGCAGTGATATCATAGCCGGTATTAAAATTCAAGTTATTGAGTAATGGAATTATCTTGGGTTCCGTTTTTGTAGAATCTTTTTCCATGACCTTGGCTTCAAAATTATTTTGAATGCTAATTCCGATGTTATTTGACATACTTCGACTAGGGCTGCTATACAAAGCTGCCTCATAAGGAGAATATTGCACATATTCGTTTTTTATCGGATTGTAATAGCTTTGATCATAGAAACTAAAATCAGGTCTATAATTATATGAGATGCTGGGCGTTATTGTGTGTCTAATGGCTTTTAATCTTCCTTTTTTAAAATTAAAAGTACCATAAACATTGGTTGCAAGACTCATTCCTGTTGAAAAATCTCTAATGGCATTAAATCCCTGCAACGTATCTTTTACTTCTTTATCCGTTACGATATCATATTGCTTTGAAATATAATCAAAGTACCAAAATTCATTAAAATTTGCAGAAGGCGAAAGTGTAAAGTAACTCAATACTTTCATATTGGTGCTCAAACTCATACTGTGTTTTAATCCTTTTCTTCCGGTTTCAAACATCTTTTTGGTAAAAAATTCAGAATCTGTAGTGTTTAGATCATATCTTCCATTTAAGTTATAATTTAAACTCAACCTATGCAATGCATTTTTTTTACTACCGTTTTTAGGCGCAAACGGATAGATTCTATCCATATTGAGTACTAAAGTGGGCAGTGTCATGTTAATCTTTTTGGTATTTGTATTTTGCGAATGGGTTGCAGAAAGACTCATATTGAAAGGTGTGCCATAAAACCTTTTTGAATAAGAAATTGAAGAACTCAACGTATTGTTCAGATTGGCATTGGTGGTATATTCATTCAGCGACTCCCTATAATAAGTACTACTACCCAGATTTACAGAGGCAGATAAATTGGCATTTGGATTAGCCGAAGCATCTTGCCGGTGCGACCATCTTATGTTGTATAAAACACTTTTACTGTAATCATCAAAACCCCTAAGACTGTTGATGTTATTTTCATAATTAAAATCCAATGAACCTGAAAACTTATACTTTAATTTATAACTGCTTCCGGTACTAAATCCCCAACTGCCGTTGGTGTATAAATCTCCGGTCAAAGTCAAGTCAAAATAATCGTTTAAAGCTAAATAATACCCTCCATTCTGGAGAAAATAGCCTCTGTCGGCAGATTCACCCCAAGTAGGTATCAGAATCCCTGAAGTTCTGGTTTTAGTCAATGGAAAGTAAGCAAATGGCATCACCGCTGGAGTAGGCACATCAGCGATATACAATTGCGACCATCCTGCGATTATTTTTTTATTCGGAATGATTTTGGCTTTATTAATATCAATGTAATAATCCGGTCGCGGTTCTTTTTTTGAGGTTGTTACAGATATGTCTTTGACATAAAGCGTAGAGTCATTCACCTTTTTACTGATAGCACTTCCTAAATAAATGCCACCTTCTTGCTCCGTTTTTAAGCCCCAAATCAAAGCTCTTTCTGTTTTGTAATTTACTAACAGTGAATCTTGAACTGATTCTTCACTTCCTTGCTTAAAATGCGGTAGTTGTCCATAGCCTAAACTATCGACAATACCACGGGCTTTTATCAACTCATTTTTAAAATCAATGATGATGACTCCGGCTTCTAAATCAACATCTTGATAATGTAATTTAGCGTTATTGTAAAGCGTTGTGATGTTATTTTTCATATCAATGGAAATATAATCATCAGCGGTGTGCGTAACGATATCTTCTAACTTTTCTTTTTTTGTGCTTATTTTTAAGGTGTCGTTTACGACACTATCTTTTTTTACTAACAGGTTATCTGATTTTTCAGGCTCTTTCATAACAGTATCTTTTACTTGAGCATATTGATGTACAAGTAACAAAAAATTTAAAAAAGAGAATATTAATATTTTTTTATAAAAGGCCAATATGATGATAAAAAACTTGTTTCTGTAGGAAAATATAGTAATTTCGCATTATCGTTAAAGTCAAATTAATCTATGAATTACAATCAATTTGGCTTGATAATTGATTCTTTAAAAATCGGTCAAAAATAAGTAAAATATGCGGGTAAATTCCCAAGAAAATATTAAATATCTGAAATTATCTCCTAAATTAGTAGGCATGCTACTGGTTTTGTCGCTATTGTTCTTTTCCCCTTTTGATCAAGTAGCTCAAAATAAGAAATTCACCGTAGTATTAGATCCCGGTCACGGTGGTAAAGATTCGGGTACTATAGGTACCAAACGATACAAAAATTGGTATGAAAAAAATATTGTATTAGCTGTGGCACTCAAAGTGGGTGCTATTTTGAAGGAAGAAGCACATGATATAAATGTTATTTATACCCGAAACACAGATGTCTTTGTTGAGCTGCATAAACGAGGTGAAATTGCCAACAAAGCAGATGCCGATTTATTTATTTCCATACACGTCAATGCGGCAAGTCCAAGTGCGAAAGGAACAGAAACTTATGTGCTCGGTGTTCATAGAAATGCATCAAATTTAGCCGTTGCTAAATTAGAAAATGACGTTATTTTGTTAGAAGACAATTATGAAAAACATTATTCTTACAATCCCAATAATCCGGAGTCAATTATAGGATTGACCCTAATGCAAGAGGATTTCTTAGATCAAAGTATCAAAATGGCAAAAATTTTAGAAAAGAATTTTGTAAACGTGGGCGGTCGTACCTCAAAAGGAGTTAAGCAAGCAGGATTTGTAGTATTACACCAATCATATATGCCAGCCATATTAACTGAAATCGGGTTTTTGAGCAATACCGGCGAAGAAGATTTTTTAAGAACGGATGAAGGGCAGGAAAAAATAGCTCAATCATTAGCAGCATCTATTATAAAATACAAAAATGAGTTAACGCAGAATGGTTCTTCATCCGTTGAAATAGAAGATGTTACCTCTGAAAATAAAGTGGATGACCCAATAATTGACTCAACTGATACCTCTGAAAATAAGATAACGGAACAAACTAAAGACAGAATTTTTGAAGGGGTTACATTTAAAATTCAAATAGCATCCGGAGTTAAATCCATTGAAACAAAGTCTCAAAATTTCAAAGGATTAAAAGGAATAGAACGCATAAAAACAGGTTCAACGTATAAATATTATTACGGCAAAACCTCAAATTATGACGAAATACTCAAGATGAGAGGAAAAGCTAAAGAAGTGGGTTATTCCGATTGTTTTATCGTAGCATTTAAAAATGGAGAAAAAGTATCTGTGACAGATGTCATAAATGAAAGAACAAAATAACGAAGATAGTACTTATAATTATGAAAATAACCAGAGAATTTAAAATAGGGTTTGTCGCTATAACCGCATTAGCTTTATTTATATGGGGTTTTAATTTTTTAGACGGAAAAAACTTATTGAAGCCTAAAGTGAAAACCTATTTTGCAGAATACAAAAATGTGCAAGGGCTCAATGGAGCAAGTCCTGTAACTATCAACGGATTTCAAGTAGGGAAAGTGCAGAATATAACCTTTAATCCTGACCCTAATAAAAAAGGGCAGTTGATTGTGGAGTTTAGCGCAGAAACTGATTTGCCTTTTTCTGTCAATTCTATTGCTAAAATATACAGCGACGGTATTATGGGCGGGAAAGTTCTGGCTATAGTTCCATCCTATGAAGGCATTGTTGCCAAACCCGGGGATTACCTCAAGGGTGATATTGAATCCGATATTTTTTCTTCCGTTTCAGAAAAATTGAATCCGCTTCAAGCTAAAGTAGAAAGTATGATTGTACAAGCCGATTCGCTTTTGGTAGGGATGAATGACGTGTTAGATAAAAAAACAAGAACCGATTTAAAATCAAGTGTAGAACAATTGAATGCCACTATGGCTCACTTTAAGGAGGTCACTGAAAATCTAAATCATTTATTAGCGCAAAACAAAAGCACAATAGACAAAACTTTAAAAAATGCGGAAACTGCAAGCGGAAAAATTAATACACTGACTGATAATCTAAATTCAGAATTGGAAAATGCTAAAATCGCAGCAACTATCCAAGAGTTAAAAAAAACGGTTGATAACATTAACCTTCTTGTGCAAGGATTAGATGCGGGAAATGGAAGTTTAGGAAAACTCATCAAAGACGAAGAAATGTATAATAACCTCACTAACGCCTCCAAGGAATTAGAGGAACTTCTCCAAGAGATGAAGGTAAACCCAAAACGCTTCGTACATTTCTCCGTTTTTGGAAAAAAAGACAAGGGTTATCAACCCAATGACACCTTAAATTAAACTATGTAAATAATTTAGTTTTATCTTAATATTTATTCAATAACATTTTTACTTTATAAAAAAATTTGGTTTATTTTTGTACAATCGAATCAAACGATTGAAATATGCATTACGTACCAAATTTGATTTTTGCACTGCTATTAACAGCGGGCATAGTTTATTTCTCAAAAAATGTAAAAAAAATAATCCGTAACATCAAACTCGGAAAAAGCTTAAACCGTTCTGACCAAAAAAATGAAAGATGGAAAACCATGTTGCTCGTGGCTTTCGGGCAATCAAAAATGGTTAAACGACCTATAGCCGCCATCCTTCACTTTATCGTTTACGCCGGATTTATTATTATCAATATTGAAGTATTGGAAATCATTACTGATGGGCTTTTCGGTACCCATAGGGCTTTTTCATTTTTTGGTGGACTTTATAACTTTTTAATAGGTTCATTTGAAATATTGGCTTTTTTGGTTTTGGTGTCTGTTACGATTTTTTGGAGCAGAAGGATGATATTGAAAATCCCGCGTTTTTGGAGTAAAGAAATGACCGAATGGCCCCGACACGACGCTTTGAATATACTTTATTTTGAAATGGTATTGATGTCCTTATTTCTCATCATGAATGCAGCGGATCAAAATTTACAAGTTTTAGGTCATGAACATTACAAAGAAGCAGGAAGTTTTCCGATAAGTCAATTTATAGCGCCTCTTTTACCTCAAAATATTACTTCGCTTATCATCATAGAAAGAACAGCTTGGTGGATACATATTTTTGGTATTTTAGTTTTTTTGAACTATTTATACTATTCCAAACATCTACACATTCTGTTAGCATTTCCCAATACTTTTTTTTCAAATCTCAATCCTAAAGGACAATTTAACAATCTGGAATCCATTACTAAAGAAGTGAAATTAATGATGGACCCTAATGCTAATCCGTATGCAGAACAAGACCCCAATGCTGTTCCCGAAAAATTTGGCGCTAGTGATGTTACAGACCTAAGTTGGGTTCAACTTATGAATGCTTACACTTGTACGGAATGTGGACGTTGCACCAGTATGTGTCCGGCTAATCAAACCGGAAAACTGCTTTCACCACGTGCCATCATGATGAAAACCCGTGATAGAATTGAAGAAATGAGTAAGAATATTGATGCCAACGGAAGTTTTCAAGATGACGGCAAACAATTGTTAAACGATTACATCACACCGGAAGAACTATGGGCTTGTACCAGTTGTAATGCGTGTGTGGAAGAATGTCCTGTTTTGATTGACCCATTATCTATTATCATTGATTTGAGGAGATATTTAGTTATGGAACAATCGGCAGCACCTGCTGAACTCAATACGACTATGACCAATATTGAAAACAATGGTGCTCCTTGGCAGTATAGCCAGATGGATAGATTGAATTGGAAAGACGAATAAGAATATTTACAAATTACGATTTACGAAATGCTTTAGCGTTCAACGAACGAATGTGAGTTAATTACTAATTGTGATTTATGACTCACAAATTACAGTTTAGCATTTATTAAATTGATATTAAAGTGGCTAAATTTATAAAATGCAATAATAATTATTCGGTTTAATATTCTTTTTTCATACTTCTTGTATTAAGTTCTCCTCAATTATTTTATATTTCCCAAATAATTTATTTTTGATATCATTCCATCCGTATTTTTTGTAAAGAATAAAAAATACGATAGGATAGATTACAAACAAAGGCACATACATCATGATCTCGAGATTGGGTTCTGACGTGTCTATAAACAAAGCATCGGTTTGAAATACCGTCCAGTTGGTGGTAATAAAGATAGCTGCCACCGCATTATTAGCGGCATGAAGTCCTAAAGCCAACTCCAATCCTTCGTCAATCAAAGTAATAATGCCAAAGAAAAAGCCTGTGGCAATATAGTAGAGCAATAATATTTTTCCTAATTTTTCAACTTCCGGATTAAACCCGTGCAAAAGGCCAAATGCCACAGAAGTTACCGCCAAAGGAATCAGATAATTTCTAAATGTATTGGATAAAATTCGATAAAAAGAAGTAGCATAAATTTTATCTAATAATCCTTTCTCATCGATCAGCTCAAAGAAGAATCCCAAAATAATAAAAATCCCATATTTTATTAAATTATGAAAATCTAAAAAATAGAGTCCAAAGCCAAGAGCTATATAGAATGTCCAGCGAAAAACAAAGCTTTTTTTAGTGCTCTCCTTAGCAATCGTTTGCAATAAGTAACCCCTAAACAGCACTTCTTCAAAAGTGGTTTGTAAAGGTAAAAACACAATGGAAAGCAACACCAAAATCAGAAAAGACTCTCCTTTGAAATTCCAGACAAAATCTTGCGGATGCATGTAATAATCTATGACCATCAACAGCAATGAAAAAAAAGTCCATATCAAAACGGCATAAAAAAATCGTTTCCAATCAAAAGATGAACGAGAGGTTAAAACAGATAATATTCTTCTTTTATGCACTTTTTGAACGGATAGCAATAAAGAAATCAACCCTACTGCAAACATAAAAATCATCAGAAAAAAATAGAGATTAGTAGGAATCCCCAATCCCATAAAATTATTGTTTGCCGCTTTGTCAAACGCACTTTCATCGTAACTGTACATCATGGCAACGGAAACCAAAGGCAGGACTCCAATCACTTGCCATCCTATCATCGTAAAAAATAGTGTTAATAGCGTTTGCCACCATTTATTTTTTCCTAATTGTGCTTGTTCTATAAAATTCATTGTATTTGTTGGTATAAAGACGTGTTTGTAAAAGAGGTGTTGAATAATAAATTCCCTTTTTCAATAAACAATGGGCTTTCAAAATTATTGGTATAAAGTCCTCCGGTTCCTAAACCTTGTGGCACTGAAATCCCCAATTGATAAGTAAATTGAGCGATGGCATTCAACCCTAAATTGCTTTCCAATGCTGAGGTTATCCACCATCCTATTTTATGATTTTTGGCTATGGAAATCCATTCTTCACAACCTTTAAATCCACCGTGCAAAGCAGGTTTCAAAATAATAAATTGCGGTTGAATTTGAGATAGCAATGCTGTCTTATCTTTAAAGTGATGTATGCCAATCAGTTCTTCATCCAATGCAATGGGAATTGGAGTTTGTTTACATAAAGTTTGCATCAATTGCCATTGTCCGGTTTTAACAGGTTGTTCTATGGAATGTATATCATACTTTGCCAAGGTTTGCAATTTGGTCATTACCTCTTTCTCTGTAAATGCACCATTGGCATCTAAGCGGATAGTGATGGTGTCTTTTGAGAAATTTTTTCGGATAAAGCGCAATAAGTCGATTTCTTTTTCAAAATCAATAGCGCCTACTTTGAGTTTGATGGTATTGTAGCCTGATTCGATTTTTTGCACAATTTGTTGTTTCATAAAGTCGTAATCACCCATCCACACCAATCCGTTAATGGGAATACTTGTTTTCCCTTCCGTAAATTCCGATGGGAAGTACATAAAATCAAGCCCGTGTTGCAAATTCAAAAAGGCTTGCTCCACGCCAAAAAGTATAGAAGGATAAGTAACCAACTCGGTATAAAAAAAATTTAAACCTAAAGCAATATGCTCACAAACCCATTGCAATTTACTTTCATATTCAGGCACATCATCCGAGCTTAGCCCTTTAAAAAGATTACATTCACCTATTCCCATTCTTTCATCATCTTCAATCACAATGAAATACGTATCTTTACTATGCAATACACCCCTTGAGGTTCCGGCAGGCTGTTTGAAATTCAGTTGATATTTATAAAAATTTGCTCTCAATTATAGAATGAAATATTGCAAATGTAGTATTTTTGTAAAATATAGATGATGAATGTCGAGTGCGAGATGTTATTTGTAAAACGTAATACATACGTTTCGGCTTCGCAACATCAAAACGTGAAACATAAAAATTGTGCTTCGGCTTCGCTCAGCAACCGTAACATGAAACTGTAAAAGCCCTTGTAGTTCAACGGATAGAATAGAAGTTTCCTAAACTTTAGATCTAGGTTCGATTCCTAGCTTGGGTACCAATTATTGTTTATTTTAGTACAACCTAATATTTTAATCTAACAACATATCCCTCATGGCTTCGGATATTAAAAACGGTGCCATCAGTAAAAATGAGGTATTGTGCTTTTATTCCACTTAATATTCCTTCAAAAAATGGAGTTTTTTCTAAATTTAAGCTATTCACTTTAACAGGATATTGTTGAACAGGAAAATGTAAATGAGTTTCTTTTGTGTTGTCTAAAAAGTATTCCTTTACTTCTTGGGGAATGTATTTTTTTAGTTCATCGCGCCATTGTTGCAAATCCACATCTTTAATTTGATTGGTAAGCATGGTCCGCCAATTGGTTTTGTCTTCTACATAGTTCTTGAGTGCTACTTCCGTTATACCTGCTAAATATCTATTGGGAACTTCAACAATTTCCAATGCTTCGTGTGCTCCTTGATCTATCCATCGAGTGGGAATTTGGCTTTTACGCGTTACACCTACCTTTACATTACTTGAATTGGCTAAATATACGATATGCGGTTGCAATTGTACCTGCTTTTCATAAGCTAAATCACGGTCTTTTATATCTAAATGTGCTTTACTCAATTCAGGATGCATAATCCAGTCTGCTGTTTGAGGCATTTCAAAAAAGCATTTTTTGCAATGCCCTTGTCTAAAAATGGGTTCGTCACTACCACACGACAAACATTGATATCCTGCAAATTCAATGCTTATTTTTTTTTCAATGAGTTGGTTTACTGCAACCAACTCTTCGTCTAACTCTAAATAATATCGAATGGGATCAGTAGCTTCTGTAACCATTTTCTTTAAAACGCCTTTGAAAATCAATTTGTTGGATTTTAAAATTAAATTTTGTAAATATAGTTAAATAATTTTTTTGGCTAAAGCCTCAATTGAAGTTTTCAATAAGTCACTACCCTAAAGGGTGGTCTAAAGGGTGGCGCAAGGGGTAGCAAAGGTTAGTGAAGATGAATGGCTTTTTATTTTTTAGAATGGCATTAGACAAAAAATTTTTTTAAAAAAAATCCCAATTCAGTTCAGAACTAAATTGGGATTTGAAATAGTTGATTTTAAGTTTATTCTTCCTCTTTATTTTCAGCCGCATGTTTCTTCATTAATTCTTCCTGTACATTGGGTGGTGCCAATTGATAAATATCAAAGCTGGTTTTGAATGAACCGCGACCTTGTGTCATAGAGCGAAGTGAGGTAGAATATTTATACATTTCGGCTTGAGGTACTTTGGCATTAATGCGTTGGTAACGTCCGGCTCCTTCCATTCCCATCACTACTGCTCTGCGGGCTTGTAAATCGGTTATAACACTTCCCATCATTTCTTCAGGTACTAATACTTCAAGATTCAAAATAGGTTCCATCAGTTTTGGAGCAGCATTGAGAAATGCTTCTTTAAAGGCATGGGCTCCTGCCAATTTAAATGATAAGTCATTAGAATCTACAGGGTGCATTTTACCGTCAAAAAGCATTACACGGACGTCACGAGCGTAAGAACCGGTGAGTGGTCCTTGTTCCATGACTTCCATTACCCCTTTAAGTACTGATGGTAAAAATCTGGCGTCTATTGCACCACCAACGATGCAGTTATAGAAAACCAGTTTTCCACCCCAATTTAATTCTATGGTATCTACTCCGCGAATATTGAATCCTTGTGGGTCGGGAATTCCTTCGGTAAATGGTTCTATTTTTATGTGAACTTCTCCAAATTGCCCGGCTCCCCCTGACTGTTTTTTATGACGATAACTGGTAGTAGCAGATCGTTGAATGGTTTCTCTATAAGCTACGCGAGGTTGTGTGTATTCGGCTTCTACTTTATACACATTTTTCAATAACCAATCTATCATTTGCAAATGTAACTCGCCTTGACAACCTAAAATATGCTGGCGTAATTCGCTTGAATATTCTATGGTGCAAGTGGGGTCTTGAGAGTGAATCTTACGTAGGGCATCGTGTAACTTTTCTTCTTCTTTGGCATCCGCGGCGTGAACAGCTTTTTGAATACGATCAACAGGATACAAGATAGGTTTGATGGTGATTTGCTTCCCATCTGTATAAAGCGTATCATTAGTTTCGGTGAACTTTAACTTTAAAGTAGCACCAATATCGCCTGCGTTTAATTTTTCAACTTGTTCACGGTTTTTTCCATCCATGATAAACATTTGGTTTATCGTTTCAGTTTCACCATTTCTGGAATTGATTAATTTTGTGCCTTGTTTTAGTTCTCCAGCTTTTACTTTGAAAAAGGTAATTTTACCAAGATTAGGATCGTTTAAGGTTTTGAAAACAAATAAGGTAGCAGGATCAGATGTTCTATTAACGGTATTGCCTTCCACGCTTTGCTCTTCATTGAGATCTATTGCGGCTGGGCATACATTGTCAATAAATCCCATCAATCTGCCACTACCCATATCTTTTAAAGCAGAGATACAAAATACCGGAAACATTTCGTGGTTCAACATTCCTTTTTTGATTCCTTCTCTTAACTGATCTTCGTCAAGCGTTCCTTTTTCAAAAAACAATTCCATTAATGCTTCGTCATTTTCAGCTGCTTTTTCTACTAATTCATTGTGTAATTGTTCCGCTGTTTCTTTTTCAGCATCCGGAATGGGCAATTTTTCAGGTTTACCACCATTGGGCCCGAATTTATACATGGTCATTTTCAATATATCAATAATACATTGCGCACCACCAATTGTTACAGGATATTGAATTTTTACGACATTTTTTCCGGCTAATTCTTTAAGGCTATTAAAACTTTGATCGTAGTTAGCTTTTTCGTGGTCTATTTGATTGATAACAAATACAGTAGGTTTTGAATAGGTGTCTATGTAATTCCAAACAATCTCGGTACCTACCTCAGCACCGTGTTGCGCATTAATCATCATTACAATAGTATCAGCCACGCGCATAGTAGAAGCTATTTCTCCTACGAAGTCGTCCGAGCCGGGTGTATCTATGATGTTGATTTTATAATTGCGCCATTCAGTGTGCAACGGTGTAGCAAAAATAGAAGCTTGTCTTTCTTTTTCAAGTTCGTGGAAGTCGGAAACGGTGTTTTTTTCTTCTACACTTCCACGGCGAGACAGAAGTCCGGCTTCAAAGAGCATTGTTTCAGCCAAAGTGGTTTTTCCACTATGATGTGCACCAACCAATGCAATGGTTTTAATGTGTTTGTCATCGTATTGTTTCATACAAAATATGTTTAAGAATTTTACTTAAAATTAGTGTTTACTTTTTTTAATCTAAGTTAAGAAAAAGAAACATATAAAGGTACGAATAAAAAAATAATAAATAATGACATTTATTAGTTTTTTTTAATTCAACATTCCGGCTCGTTTCAGTAAGGCATCTGCATTGGGCTCTTGTCCTCGGAACTCAATATATAATTTCATCGGTTTATCGGTTCCACCTTGCGATAGAACGTATTTTTTAAATTTATCTGCCGTAGCTTTATTGAATATTCCGGTTTCTTTAAAGTACTCAAAGGCATCGGCGTCTAACACTTCTGCCCATTTGTAGCTGTAATAACCGGATGAATAGCCTCCTTGAAAAATATGTGAAAAGGCAGTGCTTGTACTACTATCTTCAATCAAAGGATATAATTGAGTAGGCGCCATTGCTTTGGTTTCAAACGCTTTAACACGAATGCTGTTATCGGGAATTTGTCCGTGCCACGCCATATCAACCAACCCGAAACTCAATTGTCTGAGTGTTGCCATTCCTTCCATAAAATTAGCTGATTCTTTTATTTTTTTCACATATTCCAATGGAATTAATTCCCCGGTTTGATAATGATGTGCAAAAAGTTTTAGTGCCTCTTCCTCGTAAGCCCAATTTTCCATGACTTGGCTGGGTAATTCTACAAAGTCCCAATAAACGTCTGTGCCGGATAAACTCGGATAGGTAGTATCAGCTAACATGCCGTGAAGTGCATGACCAAATTCGTGAAATAAAGTAGTTACCTCATTAAATGTCAATAGGGAAGGTTTGATGTTTGTAGGACTTGTGAAATTACAAACGATAGATACGTGCGGACGAGAATTTTCACCATTTTGTTTCCATTGATCTTTAAACGAAGTCATCCAAGCACCTGCACGCTTGCCTTTTCTCGGGAAGAAATCAGTGTAGAATATAGCTACAAAATTGCCCTGTTCATCGGTAACTTTATAGGTTTCCACTTCGGGATGATACACATCAATATTGCTAATTTTTTCAAACTGTAATCCGTACAATTTGCCGGCTATGGTGAATACGCCGCTGAGCACATTTTCTAATTTGAAATAGGGTTTTAAAGCTTCATCGTCTAAATTGAATTTTTCTTTTTTCAATTTTTCCGCATAATAACTGCCATCCCAAGCTTGCAGTCGGTCTAAACCTTGAGCTTGAGCGGATTTTTCTAATTCTTTAAATTCTTGTTGGGCGAAAGGTTTTGCTTTGATCAATAAATCATTTAAAAATGTATTTACTTTTTCCGGATTTTCAGCCATACGTTGCTCTAATACAAAATGTGCATGTGTATTATATCCCAACAAATTAGCCCGTTCATGACGTAGCTTTACTATTTCTTTTACGATATTTTCGTTGTTAAAATCATTTTCATTAAATCCACGTTTAGCGTAAGCTTTTACTATCGTTTCTCTTAAACTTCTATTGTCAGCATATTTCACTACTGCTTGATAAATCGGGAAATCTAAGGTAAATATCCAACCTTCTTTACCTTTTTGTTGAGCTAATTTTCGTGCGTTTTCAATGGTGTCTTCAGGTAAGCCCTTTAGATCTTCTTCATTGGTCACCAAGTATTCGTAAGCGGTAGTTTCTGCCAGCACATTTTCTCCGAATTTTAGACTTAATGTTGCCAATTCTTTATCTAATGCTCGTAGTTTCTGTTGATCGGTTTCTGATAATAAAGCTCCATTTCTACTGAATTCTTTGAATTTTTTTTCTAACAAAGTCGTTTGTTCAGTATTCAAATTAAATTGCGCCTTATGGTCCCACACACTTTTGATACGTTCAAACAGCTTTTTGTTGAGGATGATGTCATTGTGAAAATCGCTTAACATAGGAGAAACCACTTTAGCTGTTTTTTGGATTTCTTCATTAGTTTCTGCGGAATTCAAGTTGAAAAAAGCACTTGATATTCGATTTAGTTGACCTCCTGCAAAATCTAAAGTTTCAATGGTGTTGGCAAAAGTAGGTATTTCGGGACTGTTACTTATATTTTCAATTTCTGATTTTGCTTCAGCTATTGCTTTTTCAAAGGCGGGAACAAAATGTTCGGTTTTTATCTGACTAAATGGTACGGTTTGGTAAGGCGTTTCAAAATTTGAAAATAGTGGGTTTTGTTGGTCTTGTGCTTGCATTTTAAATGTTAAAATAAGTAGTACGGTTATGATTTTTGATGGAGTAATATGTGTTTTCATTTTTGTTTAATTATAGACTTAAAAAGTTATAGATTTGATGTAAATTCACACTCAAATACTTCTTCAAACTTCTTCAAAATTATCTGTTTTAATTCATCTTCATCAATTTTTTTTCCTAATTCTTTTTCTAATGAGGTAACCCCTTTATTTAAAATACCGCAAGGAATGATTCCATCAAAATATTTAAGGTCTGTATTGATGTTAAGCGCGAACCCGTGCATAGTTATCCAGCGCGAAGTGTGAACTCCCATGGCACAAATTTTTCTTGCCGTTATTTTTCCAACATCTAACCAAACGCCGGTTTCACCTTGGCTTCTTTCTCCTTTCAGCCCGTATTCAGCTATGGTTTTGATGATGACCTCTTCGAGATGGCGCATATATAAATGAATATCAGCATGGAAATTATCCAAATCTAAAATAGGATAACCTACAATTTGCCCCATACCGTGAAAAGTGATGTCACCTCCACGATTGGTCTGAAAAAATGAAATATTTCTTTCTTTTAGTTCGTTTTCTGAAAATAATATATTTTCAAAATTCCCATTTTTCCCCATGGTATAAGTAGGCGAATGGGTTACAAAAAAGAAAAAATTCGGGGTTGGTTCTTGCAATCCCGAATCTCTATTTTTCAATTTAATGTTTTTAATCTTTTCAAAATGCTCTATTTGTATATTCAAAGCACTTTGATAGTCTAAAATTCCTAAATCTCTTAATTGAACTTGACGCATCTTTAAAATTTCACTTCTAATTCTAAGGATTTAGGCTCGTTAATTGCTTTTTCAAAATCAACTTCATACGTTACTGTTTTTTGGTCTTCACTGATGACAGCCTCTTTTTGATTTACTTTTTTAATTTTTTTAGGGAAAGTGTATTTGAGTTTATATTTGCTTCCTGCCATAAACATAGCGTACTGCGCATTGTTTTCATCAAATTTCTTTTGTTCTTCTGCCGACAGTTTTATCAATTCTACTTTGCGTTTGAACAGCTTTTTGGTGTATTCAAAGGTCACTTTTTGATTGGTCGGGGCTTCACTGAGTTGGTCGGATTGTAAGCTTTGGGCTTTAGCAATGACTTCATTGATGTTTTGAATTTCGTTAATATTTTTGAAGTCCATAAACATATCCATAAGGAATAAACCCTCAGCTTCATCCATTTGCATGCGCATTTTCATATTTTTGAGGGATTCAATAACCATTTTCGATTCTTCACTCATCGTGTCGATTTCGACTTTGTTTTCCTCAATCAAATCTTTAAAGTTAATAAGGGTATCTTTTTTTTCCATTGCATTAGCTTGCGTAGAATCTTTCATAGAGCCCATCATTGCGGTCATAGCACTCATATCCATATTCAAATTATAGGTTCCACTTCCATCTTTATTGAAAGTGAGTTCTTCAGTAAAGGAGCAAGATGCCAGTAATAAAGTTGAGAAAATGATTAGAAAGAGTTGAAGTGTTTTCATTATGATTAATGGTTGTTAGTCGCAAAAGTACGCAAATAATATTTTTTCATTAATTTTTGTTTAAAATAATTAATGCCGCAATAACCCCCGGAACCCATCCGGCTATGGTTAATAAAAAAACAATGAGAATACTACCGCAACCTTTGTCAACTACAGCTAAAGGAGGAAATAAAATTGATAAAATTACTCGAAGTAAACTCATAATTATTTGACGTTTAATACGCAGTAAAGTTACGCAAAATTAAAAAAAACATATCTTTGCAGCATGTCAATTCAAGTAACCAATCTGATTAAATTTTACGGTTCACAACCCGCAGTTGATGATGTAAGTTTTTCTTTACAAAAAGGAGAAATAGTCGGTTTTTTAGGTCCCAATGGAGCGGGAAAATCTACGGTGATGAAAATATTAACCTCCTATCTGAAAGATTATCAAGGGGTAGTAAAAATTAATGATATAGACGTAATTGAAAATACATTAGTTACCCAGAAGTTAATCGGTTATTTGCCGGAGCACAATCCTTTGTATTTAGAAATGTATGTTCGAGAATATTTGGGATTGCACGCTGATATATACAAAGTAGAAAAAAATGAGATTGAAAATATAATTAAGGAAGTAGGGCTTACCTCGCATGCGAATAAAAAAATCAATGAACTGTCAAAAGGATTTCGCCAGAGAGTGGGTCTTGCGGCGGCTCTTCTACACAATCCCGAAGTGTTAATTTTGGATGAACCCACAACAGGACTTGACCCCAATCAATTAGTAGAAATAAGAGAGCTTATAAGAAAATATGGAAAAAATAAAACGGTTCTGTTTTCAACCCATATTTTGCAAGAAGTAGAAGCAATATGCGATAGGGTAATTATCCTAAATAAAGGAAAAATTGTAGCGGATGAAAAATTAGAGAGTTTAAGAAAAAAAGCACTACAGATTATTGAAGTAGAATTCGATGTAAAAGTGGAAAGCCGGTTTTTAGAACAAATGGCAAGTTTAAAAAATCTTCACAATGTTTTTGATACTACTTGGCAATTGACTTTCGATACTCTTGAAGATATGCGACCCCAAGTATTTGATTTTGCACAACAAAATGGCTTGAAGATCCTAAATATGAATCGTCAAAATAAGAGTTTAGAGCTATTATTTAAAGAGTTGACACAAAGTTAATTAAAAATCAACTTTCCGGTATAGTGCTGTGTAATGTTGACTGTATCAGGATGATTGAAAGATAGAAGATTGCCAACGGAATAAATATTTCCAATTAAACTTTGAACGGGGAATATTTTTAATGTGTTTTCTCCTCGGTGAAAAACTTCAACGTGTTGAGCCATTAGATTTTGTCCTTCAAACTTGCCACTACCACTGTAATAACCCAAAGAGAGTGTATGGGTCTTCCCTTGAATGAAAAAATTGGAAACGCCGTTGCTGATTACGTTAAGTCTGTCATTGTCTACTGACACTTGAAAATCTCCTATATTTGAATAAGCAAGATTTTGAAAGTTTTCTGAAATTAAGGTTAACTGAGGATACGTCAGCGTGTTTTCGGAAAAAATTGGGTAGGATCCCGCATTTCTCAAATTAAACAAACTTGGATGAGTAATATAAACTTTAATGGGCTCATAGTTCGCGTTGTAAATACATTCTTCTTCGGTTGTGATTTCTAAGGTTTCGCCATATATTTTGAATGTAAGCTGATCCAATCTGTTTTCTCCGGTTTTTACAATCACTTTTTGAGAAGATCCATCTATAATGTGAAGTTCAATTCCTGAATACACCGTAATATTCGAAAAAGGTTCAACTTCAAATTCTTGTTCAATCCAATTGCCATAATCAGCCAAGCATTCTTTGTTGCAATGGGTAAAGTTGAAAACAATGAAAAAGAAAAATATAATTTTCTTCATGGAGAGATTTGGTATTGAATGGAAAAATAAGTGTGATCAGCCTTGAAAAAATGTGTTTTTAGACCGAGACCTGCAGAGAATCGACTGTGGTTAAAACGATAGTTCATATTCAAATGTTCATAAATAGAAGCTTCGAATTTTAATGGATCATATATATAATACCCAATGTTGCCATCTATTGAAATGCTATTAAAAAATTGTTCGTATCCTACAAAAAGTCCAATTTTTTTAAAATCCTTGTTTTGAGTTGATGCATTGTAACCGGATTTTATCATAAAATTAGCCTTTTCTTTTGCATCAAGGGAATAAAATAATTCGACTCCACTTTGCACACTTGCCATTTTTCTAATTTTTTTAAACCCTTTAAATCCGATCGTCCCAACCGATCTTGTCCCTAATCCGGGATAGGTTTCGTGAAAACCTAAGCGAAGATAAGTAGCTAATTGAGGTTTAGAAGCGTCTGTTTTTTGAGATTTTACTCTTGAAGGATATTTGAATAAGTTTTGTTTTTCAATGTATTGAAGCCCTAAATGAGCAAATACAGAATTGATGCCATTATTAGGATTATAAAAACTTGCATTTGAAAAATGGGAAAAAGTAATTCCGGTGTTTATACTGAAATGTTTTAAAATAACCGGAGATACGTACTTTATTTTGAGGTATTGATTATAGGTCAATGAGCTGGAAACGGACGAATTTTTGTTGTTCGTGTCAAAATTAAAATGAGTGTCGAATAAAGATAATCCAAATCCGAGTTCCAAATTGAGTTGATGTTTTGCA
Source organism: Polaribacter sp. (assembly GCA_020740485.1). Lineage (GTDB taxonomy): Bacteria > Bacteroidota > Bacteroidia > Flavobacteriales > Flavobacteriaceae. Next base: position 40,867 of record DYMN01000005.1, read on the forward strand.
TTTCTATTCAAGAGATAGTGGTCGGTAAAATAGCTCAGTCCGATATTTTGTCCTAATATATCATTTCCAAAATTTTGATGCCATAAGGATATTCCTGCGTCGGGATAATTGAAGTGCTTTTTCCATTGGCTTGTCGTATCAGAAGTCTTCGACCAAGATAATTGATACAAGTAAGGATGATTCGTTACCAAGTGCCCCATGTTTAATTTGTGCTTAATAACACTTCCATAGCCATAGGTTACATTCCATTGCGTCAATTGTTCTTGACTAAATGAGTTAACAGTTAGCAGTAAAACAATTATAAATATTCTATACATACATTTTTTAAATATATGGTTGTCTAATATAGAAAATTTCAATAAAAAACCGCCACAAGGGCGGTTTTTTTAATAAATTAATTTTTAATAAATTTCTGAGAACTTTCCGATAGGTCTTTTTTGACTAATGTCATATAGTATAGACCGGAAGAAAGTTTTGAAATGTCAACCGTAGTCTCAAATTTTTGTTCAAGTACAAATTGCCCTGAAATTGAATAAATTCTGATTGTTTCTGGGTTTTCAAAATTAGTACTAATGTTCAATACATCCGTTGCCGGATTAGGATATAATTTAAAGAATTGTTCCGTAATTTCTTTTGTATTATCTTCTTCAAAACTACTAGTAGCGGTAGCAGAAATGTTTATATTATAATCTTCTACTTCGCCATGAGAGAATGTTTCACAAGAAGTGGGGTAGGCATTGTATTTCATGGAAACTCTCATTCTTGTAGCACCTGTTAGAGCTGTAGTTGGTACTTTAAAACTGCCGCTTACGGGAGATGTCGTACTTCTGGCTTTTGAATACACTTGTTCTCCAGTATCTGCAAAATCGCCGTCATGGTTGTAATCTATCCAAACTCTGTAGGCTTCTTTGTATTTGGTAGCAGTCCATCCTGGAGTAATCGTTACAGTATAGGTAGTTCCTTTCACTAAGGTTGTAGAAAGATTGGTATAATCTTTATAACCGCTATTATTACCCGATGTGTTTACAATATTGCCTAATTGAACTTTATTAATCCATTCATCTGCTGTACTGTTCCCTTTGGATGTACAATAAGTAACACTACTCGCTAAGGTGGTTACACTTACTGCATTGCTCGCGGCAGAAAGATTTCCGGCAGCATCTTTGGCTTTTACCGTGAAACTGTATGTTGTACCCGCAGTTAATCCGGTTAAATTAGCAGTTGCTCCTGTAACACTTGTAAATAAGGTTGCGCCTGAATACACATTGTAACCTGTAACCCCCACATTGTCAGTGGAAGCAGTCCAAGTTAAAGTCGCCGTAGTTTGTGCGATATTGGATGCGGCTAAATTTGTGGGAGCAGTCGGAGCTTGTGTATCTACACTTTGAGTGGTTACACTTACTGCATTGCTCGCAGCTGAAAGATTTCCGGCAGCATCTTTGGCTTTTACCGTGAAACTGTATGTTGTACCGGCAGTTAATCCGGTTAAATTAGCAGTTGCTCCGGTAACACTTGTAAATAAGGTGGTGCCTGAATACACATTGTAACCTGTAACCCCCACATTGTCAGTGGAAGCAGTCCATGTTAGCGTTGCGGTTGTTTGAGTAATATTGGTAGCGGCTAAATTAGTCGGTGCAGTCGGAGCTTGTGTATCAGGCGTACTTGCACCAAGAACAACCGTATAATCTTCTACTTCACCATAAGAAAATGCTTCGCAAGAAGTTGGAATCGCATTGTATTTCATCGAAACACGCATACGGGTTGAAGCTGTTACAGCACTTGTCGGAACGGTGAATGATCCTGAAACGGGTGTTGCAGTAGTGGCAGCCAATGACCAAACTTGCTCACCGCTATCACCAAAATCACCGTCTTTGTTGTAGTCTATCCATACTGAGTATCCTTCTGCATAAGCAGTACCGGACCAAGTGGGAGTTACTGTAATCGTGTAAGCATTGCCTTTGGTTAAATTAGTGCTTATGGAGGTATAATCAGCATAACCACTAGTAGCACCCGAAGCATTATTAATGGTATTCAATTGCACTTTTCCGATGTATTCGTCCGATACACTATTTCCTTGAGATGCACAATAACTCAATTGGGTTTCCGTAGTTGTAAATTGAATAGGACTTGTAAATTCAGAGGTTGAACCGCTTGCACATTTGCTTTGTACTTGTGCTTCATAATTAGTTTGGGAAGTTAATCCGCTTAATGTGGTGGTGTTTCCACTCACATTAACATTTGTCCAAGTAGAAGTGCCCACCACTCTGTATTGCAGTATATAAGTAGCATTTTGTACCGTTGACCAAGAAAGCGTTGCTGTACTAGAACCCACATTGGACGCTGCAAAATTTGTAGGAACGGTTGCAGTACAAGAAGTGTTATTGGTAATTCCTGTTACTATCAAAGAGAAGTTTTGACTTCCACCACTCAATGTTCCTTTGTGTGAAATGGTAATAGTATAAGCACCCGAAGCACTAGAAACATCCACTCTTTCAAAATTATCGCGAATGTTATCTCCTTTTGTGTTTGTATTTACACCGGTAAGCATCCAAGGATAGTAAGTAGTTCCATTTGAAACTCTTACATCCAAATCGTTTACCAATTTAGGGGTGTTGCTATTTAAAGTAGTGGTAGCTGTACCAGCCGGATCCGTCCAACAAATAGAAGCTAATAGTGGATTGGAATTATCACTATTTACATTGATAGTAATGGTTTGACCTTGTGCAAGGTTTAATTCTTGAACAGAAGCATAAGTTCCGTTATTTGTTATAGTTTCGGCTGCTTTTTTGGCGTTTAATAAACCCCAACCAAAATTAGCATCAGGTCCTGCAGCTCCGGCGTCATCTGCGGTATGCATAGCTAAGCCTTTCAAAGTGGCAGAACGCATATAATTTCCGTTTACATTATTAGCGTGTTGTTGCAAAAGCACTAAAGTCCCGGTAACGTTAGGCGAAGCCATAGAAGTTCCGGTAATACTATTATAAGCAGTATCGCTAGAGTCGTAAGTAGAATAGACAGAAGTACCGTTTCCGGTTACATCCGGTTTGATTCTCAAATCATCTGTTGGTCCTTGACTACTTGAAGAATTGATAGTAACAGAAGTCAAATTTCCATTGGCATCCACACTCGCATCATTGGCATTAGCTATCACCAAATTGTTTTTAGAAGTAGCATGTCCGGTCAACTTATCGTATTGTGGGTAAGATGAATTCAACGGACTGCCGTTATAATTGGTTGAACCGTCATTTCCTGCGGCAACAACCATTAAATAATAAGGAGCATTGTACATCAATTGATCCCAATCTTTGGAGTCGGTAATATAAGCCCCAAAATAATAGTCAGGAACTTGAGAAGAATCATACCCATAGGAATGATTGGATAATAACATGCCATTCGAAGCGGCGGTTGTAGCTTCTGCTAAATCGTCGTTCCACATATATCCTTTTACTTTAGATTGAGGTGACATACCTTTGGCATTGGCCACGACTCCTGATGCACAGATTGTTCCGGTAACGTGAGCAGAGTGAAAATTTAATTGCGTGCCTCCTTCAGAAGCTGCATCTTCTATCGTTACACGGTTTGTTCCACCGGCACCATCATATTCTTGGTGACTTACTCTGGCATGTCCACCATCCCAAACGTAGGCAGTCATATTTTGTCCGTCTAATGCAAGACCCAGAGAACCACCTGAGTTCAGATGATTGGTTCTAGTTGATAAGGCAGCATTGACGTTGAAAGTTCTGTAATAAATCATAGAACCATCCGGATCAACTCTTTGCAATTCAGCATAGCCACCATCTTCTAATTCCACTTTGGTAGGTAGCGATCGCATTTTGGCAATTTCTAAGGCTTCTTTTTTCTGAAGCTGTTTGGTTACACTAAAATTCTCTTTTAAATTTTGTAACATCGAAGTGTTGTTTTTAGCAACAATTTTTTGTATTTCACTTGGGGTTTGAGCAACAATTTGCAGTGAAAAAAGGGACAGTAGCAATGTCAGGGCAAGTACTGAATGTAAATTTGTTTTCATAAAAATTAGCTTGAAAAGATTAAATGTTAAAAAAATGTTATGCAATACTAAAAAAAATAATTTAATAATTATATATATTTCAAAAATAATTTAAAAAAATTGACAAATTCTTTTTTAATTAAGGTTCAAATAAAAAAAAGTCGACTTAAAGTCGACTTTTTTTAAAATAGGTTTAATAAGTGCTAAAGTGATTTTAGACTATTTTCCAAAGTTTCGATTTTAGCTAATGTATCTGCTTCTTTGTTGCGTTCATTGGCTACCACAGCTTCGGGTGCAGAGGAAACAAATTTTTCATTATTTAACTTGATACGCACTGATTTAAGAAAACCTTGTTGGTAGATAAGCTCCTGTTGAATTTTGGCTTTTTCAGCTTCAATATCGATATTTGCGCTAAGCGGAATGAAATATTCATTCGTTTTAACACGGAAACTCACCGCTCTGTTTACTTTTTCGTTAACATATTTTACATCATTTGTATTCCCCATTTTTTGAACCACGCTATCGTATTCAGTAGATAAATTAAGGTTGTTGATAATATAAAAATCAATTTTATCTTTAAAGGCGATATTTTGTTCTTTTCTAGAAGTTCGAATGCCGGAAATAATTTCTTTAGTGATTTCAAAATGATCAATCAACCCTTGATCAAATGGTTTTTGAACAGGGTATTGTGCAATAATTAATGCTTGTTCCGGTGTTCTTTGGGCGATGTATTGCCAAATTTCTTCCGTTAAAAAAGGCATAAACGGATGCAAAATTTTCAAGTTATCTTCAAAGAAACAAATTGAAGCATTATAGGTTGTTTGATCCATTTTTTCGCTATACGCCGGTTTTATCATTTCCAAGTACCAAGAAGAAAAATCATCCCATAATAATTTGTAAATACTCATCAGAGCTTCACTGATACGGTATTGTTCAAAGGATTTCTCCACTTCAGTCAACACTTGTTGAAAACGGGCTTCGTACCATTTTACAGCCATTTTTGCAGCTTCCGGTTGTGGTAAATTGGCGTCTGTTTGCCAACCGTGCACCAATTTGAATCCATTCCAAATTTTATTGGCAAATCCGGTTCCTTGTTTTACTAACTCTTCATCGTAAAGTAAATCATTGCCGGCAGCCGAAGAAAGTAATAAGCCACAGCGTACGCCATCGGCGCCGTGTTGGGCTATTAGGTCTAAAGGGTCGGGTGAATTTCCCAATTGTTTTGACATTTTTCTGCGTAAATGGTCGCGAACGATTCCGGTAAAATAGACATTGCTAAAGGGTTTTTCGTTGCGAAACTTATATCCGGCAAAAATCATTCGGGCAACCCAAAAGAAAATAATATCGGGCGCAGTAACCAAGTCATTGGTAGGATAATAATATTTAATTTCTTCATTTTCAGGATTTCTAATGCCGTCAAATACGGAAATAGGCCACAGCCAGCTGGAAAACCAAGTGTCTAAAGCATCGTTGTCTTGCTTTAAATCGGAAAGGGATAGTGATGGGTTTGCTGTTTTTTCTTGAGCTAATTTTAAAGCACTTTCTTTGCTTTCAGCAACCACAAAATCTTGGATGCCTGTTCCATAAAAGTATGCCGGTATCTGATGTCCCCACCACAATTGGCGCGAAATATTCCAATCTTTAAAATTTTCTAACCAATGTTTGTACGTATTGACAAAACGCTTGGGGTGGAATTTGATATCACCGTCTAATACTGAGTTTAGTGCCGGTTTCACCATTTCTTCCATTTTCAAAAACCATTGTACCGAAACTTTGGGTTCGATAATGGCTTTAGTTCTCTCGGAAATTCCTACCTTGTTGGCATAATTTTCTATTTTGTGTATGAATCCTTTTTGTTGTAATTCATCTACAATTTCGGTTCTAACTACAAAACGATCTTTTCCTTGATAATGAAGTCCGTGAGCGTTTAAGGTAGCATCGTCATTGAAAATGTCAATCACTTCCAAATTGTGTTTTTCGCCAATAATTTTATCATTGGGGTCGTGTGCCGGCGTAATTTTCAAACAACCGGTTCCAAATTCCATATCTACATAGTCATCTTGAATGATAGGTATTACACGGTTGGCAAGCGGCACTATCACCTTTTTCCCTTTGAGATGTTGAAATCGTTCATCGTTTGGATTAACACAAATTGCGGTATCACCCAAAATAGTTTCAGGACGTGTGGTGGCTATGGTTACAAATTCAGTAGCATTTTCAATCGGATATTTTAAATAGTAGAGTTTTCCTTGTTGTTCTATATATTCTACTTCTTCATCACTTAGTGTGGTTTTGGCTTCGGGATCCCAATTAACCATCCTGTAGCCGCGATAGATGAGCCCTTTGTTGTATAAATCAACAAAAACTTTTTTTACCGCTTCGTTCAGGTCATCATCCATTGTAAACTTGGTACGTTTCCAATCGCACGAAGCACCGAGTTTTTTCAATTGTTCTAAAATAATGCCGCCGTGTTTATGTGTCCAATCCCAAGCGTGTTGTAGAAATTCTTCACGTGTTAAGTCGGATTTTTTTATACCTTCTGTTGCTAATTTGGCAACCACTTTGGCTTCTGTTGCAATAGAGGCGTGGTCGGTTCCGGGCACCCAACAAGCATTATATCCTTTCAAACGCGCACGGCGTATCAAAACGTCTTGAATGGTGTTATTCAGCATGTGTCCCATGTGCAATACGCCGGTAACATTTGGGGGTGGAATGACTATAGTATAAGGCTCCTTTTCGTTGGGCTTGGAATAAAAATAACCGTTGTTCATCCAGTAGTCGTACCACTTGTCTTCTACATTTTTGGGAATATATTTATCCGGAATTTGCATTTTGGTATAGTTTTTGAATTCAATAGTGTGCAAAAGTACAATTATAAAAAGAATATTAAAATTTAACCATATTTTTTTGTAACTCAATTTTATTATTACTTTTGCTTAAATTTTTTCAACATTTAATATACTCAAAACAATGAAAAAACTTTTTACTTTAGTTCTATTTTTAGCCGCTTTTGCCGGATATTCACAAAATGCGCAAGTACCAGCAACTGTTAAACAAATTGATCCCAACGCAGCTGTGATGACCGTTGAAAATGAAACCATAGATTACGGTGACGTAGAAAAAGGAAAAGACGACGGTATCAGAAAATTCAAATTTAAAAACACCGGAAAATCACCATTAAAATTGGTAAACGTGAAATCTTCTTGTGGTTGTACCGTTCCTGAATATCCAAAGACCGATATTATGCCCGGTGATTCGGCAGAAATTACTGTAAAATACAATATGGGTGTAGGTCGTTTCAGTAAATCTATCACTGTAACAACCAACGGAAATCCTGAAACCATAATTTTGAGAATCAAAGGAAATGTAACAGATCCTAATGCTCCGGCTCCGATTCAACAACAACAAAACATGATGTCTACTCAACAAAAATAAATTTTGTTACCAATAAAATAGTAAAAACTCCAACCTGAAAAGATTGGGGTTTTTTTATTGCTGTAATGTGCTTTTTTTTCTTAACTTCGTAAGCCATTCAAAGAAAGAGTAAATTTAATTCAAATCATTTAAAGATAATACATTAACTCATATGGGTGCTAAAAGACAAATTCTCATCATCGGCGCAGGTCGTTCTGCTACTTCTTTAATCCAATATTTATTAGACCAATCGGAAAAAGAAAATTTGCACTTGGTTGTAGCAGATATGTCTTTAGATTTAGCCCAAAATAAGATTAAAAATCAATCCAATGCAATTGCAGTAAAGTTAGATATAAAAGACACAGCACAACGCAGGGAACTTATAAAACAAAGTGATATTGTTATTTCTATGTTGCCGGCAGCTTTGCACTTGGAGGTAGCTAAAGACTGCATTCTCTATGGAAAAAGTATGGTTACGGCTTCTTATGTTTCTCCCGAAATGCAAGATTTAGATGAACAAGTTAAAGCCAAGAATTTAGTTTTTATGAATGAGATAGGCTTAGATCCCGGAATAGACCACATGAGTGCAATGCAAATTATTGACCGCATCAAAGCAAATGGTGGGAAAATGATTTTGTTTGAATCCTTTACCGGTGGATTAGTAGCACCGGAAAGTGATGATAATTTGTGGAATTACAAATTTACTTGGAATCCGCGCAACGTAGTAGTAGCAGGACAAGGCGGGGCTGCCAAATTTATTCAAGAAGGAACTTATAAATACATTCCTTACCAAAAATTGTTCAGAAGAACGGAAATACTCAATATTGATGGTTATGGTAAATTTGAAGGATTAGCTAATCGAGATTCTTTGAAATACAGAGAAATATATGGATTAGATGCTATTAAAACCATGTATCGCGGTACGATTCGTAGAGTAGGCTATAGCAAAGCATGGAATGTGTTTGTTCAATTGGGAATGACGGATGATACTTATGAAATGGAAAACACCAAAGAAATGTCCTATCGGGATTTTACCAATTCTTTCTTGCCTTATCATCCTTATGATTCAGTAGAAATCAAATTGCGACATTATTTACACATTGACCAAGACGATATAATTTGGGATAAATTACTCGAATTAGATTTGTTTGATGCTACTAAAAAGGTAAATATGGAACAAGCAACACCGGCTCAAATCTTGGAAAAAATTTTATCTGAAAAATGGACTTTAAAACCGGATGATAAAGATATGATTGTTATGTTACACAAGTTTGGGTATGAACTGAATGGAGAAAATAAGCAAATTGAAAGCAGCATGTTAATCAAAGGAAAAGACCAGCACTTTACCGCTATGTCCGATACGGTAGGTCTTCCCGTTGCAATGGCTACTTTAAAAATATTAAATGGGGAGATCACAAAACCAGGGGTTCAAATTCCTATCATTAAAGAAGTATATGAACCCATTTTAAAAGAACTAAGGGAACACGGCATCATTTTTCAAGAAAAAGAAGTACCTTATTTGGGCTATAAATCAATGAGCTGAAGTTTTGATTTAGAGAAAATGATATTGCTAATTTAACTTTTTAAAATCTAATTGAATCTCTTTGCGTAGGGTTATAAATAGAATACTGCTATAAAAAACAATTAGGATTAATGACAACCACAAAGGTGGCTTGTAAAGATAGAAAAATAAAAAGGAAATGGCGGTTGATGTGATTAAAATAGCTGTAATACGCAATAAATCATAGGGAATAGGGTAGTTCTTTTGTCCGTATAAAAAGGACAGTAAACTCATGGTGCCGTAAGCTACCAAAGTAGCCCAAGCCGCTGTCATATAGCCGTATTCTTTGAGAAAGAGCACATTAAGTACAATGGTCAATACAGCACCCACCAGAGAAAACCACATACCATAACGGGTTTTATCTTGCAATTTGTACCAAATACTCAGATTGTTGTATATGCCCATAAAGAGATTGGCAAGTAGTACAACGGGAACAATATTCAGTGCTGTCCAATAATCAGGATTGATCATGTGTTTGAAAATATCAATAAACAGCACTACGCCCACTAAAGCTATACTGCCGATGCTGACAAAATATTTCATGATTTTGGCGTACATGAGTTGAGCATCTTTTTGGACGGAAATTTTAAAGAAAAAAGGCTCAGCACCCAATCTAAATGCCATAATATACAGGTTCATAAATATGGCTAATTTGTATGCTGCTGCATAAAACCCTTCCGTTTCCTTGTCAATATATTCCCCAATCAGCCATTTGTCTAAATTTTCATTGATAGCATAAGCCAATCCGGCAATTACAATGGGATAAGAATATACTAACATTTTTTTGAGCAAATCTTTGTCAAAAATCCATTTCGTTTTTGTTATATAGGGCAATATTAACATAAAACTCATTGCACTTCCTAAGAGATTTGATAAGAAAATGTTATCAACCAACGGTATTTTGTGGTAAGCGGTCATTAACCCAACGGGTAGTTCTGTCCCGTTGGCATGTCCATTGGGAATCCAACGTAAGGTGATGAGTTGAAGGATAACTATAACAAAGACGTTGATTAATTTTATCATAGTGTAGCGAATGGGACGATTGATGGCTCTCAAATAGGCGAAGGGAATCATTGCCAATGTGTCTAAAGCCATTATAGCTATAAACATTTGTAAGCGCAAATCATGTCCTTCAAAGTGAAAACAGGTTTGAATGGGTCTAAAAAACAGACTAAATACCAAAATAAAGACAACAATTCCTGCGCTTATGGTTAGAAAAGACGTTGCAATTAATTTATCTTTATAGTCCGGTTCTTTAAAGAAACGAAAAAAAGTAGTTTCAAATCCCAGCGTAAGCACTATGGAAATAAGGGCCGCCCAAATATAAAAGTCTGTATTGATGGCATAAGCAGCTGCAGGTAACGCATCAGTGTGCAAACGAACCATCAAAAAATTGATGATTCTCGGTAACACGGCAGCAACCCCGTATATTAAGCTGTCTTTAAAAAATCTGTTTAATGAAGACATTAGGTGAATTTTGTTTCAGGTATAAGTGCTTTACATCATACTATTTCGTTTAATCAAATAAGCAGAAAGCACTTCTCTAAATCCGTTTTGTATATCTATCGGTACATAATCTATATTGTATTGTAAGCACTTCATCTCTAATTCGCTAAAATATTTTTTTACAGCTTGTTGGTAATTATCCTGAATATTTTCAGCATATAGATTGATGCTTTCGCCGGTTTCAACATCCACAAATCGCTTAGGTTGATTGTCAAAATCAAAATTTAATTCGGTCACACTGTCAAAAGTATGAAACAAAACCACTTCGTGTTTGTTGTATTTCAGATGGCGTAAGGCTTCAAATAATGCTTCTTCTTCAGCATCGGCTTGCCAAAGATCCGTAAACAAGAAAACCAAAGATCTTCGGTGTAAACTCTCGGCTATTTCATGCAAATATTTATAAGTATCCGTTCCTTTTTGCGTGGGTGTTATTAATACCTTTTCCAATGCTTCCAAAATACGCCTATGGTGTCTTTCGCTGCCTCTTTCACCGGTGTAAAATTCGTAGGAATCTGAGTAAATACTCAAGCCCACCGCATCACGTTGGCGTTTGAGAATGTTCATTAATGCAGCACTTGCTACTACAGAAAAACCGATTTTATTGAGAGAGGACAGATTGTTATTTTTTGATTCAGGATAATGCATAGATGCCGAATTGTCAATGATAATATGACAACGCAAATTAGTTTCTTCGTCATAACGTTTTACATAGAGTTTGTCCGTTTTAGCATAAATTTTCCAATCGATATGACGTGTACTTTCACCGGAATTATAAAGACGATGCTCAGCAAATTCTACAGAAAAACCGTGAAATGGACTTTGGTGCATCCCGGCAACAAAACCCTCGACCACTTGACGGGCTAATAATTCAAAATTATCAATAGGTTCGGAATTTTTAAGCTGGTCTATTAACATAGAAAGTTATGTGAATCAAAAATCAAAAATAAAAAAAAGGTTTGACTAATTGTCAAACCTTTTATAAAAGTTACATTTCTGTTGACCAAATTGTAATTTGGTGGTTTATTTTGAAATAAAATTATCTAAGGGCTTCTTCTAATTTTTCTACATACAATGATTTAGGAGCCACTCCCACTTGTTTGTGAAATATTTCTCCGTTTTTGATCAAAAGAACGGTTGGAATGTTTCTGATGCCATAATCAGCGGCGTATTTTTGATGATGGTCTACATCTACTTTAGCAACTATGGCTTTCCCTTCATATTCATTACTAATTTCATCCATTATAGGATGAATCATTCTACAAGGTCCGCACCAAGCAGCCCAAAAATCAACAAAAACGGGTTTGTCTGATTTTAATACTAATTCTTCAAAGTTAGCATCTGTTACTTCAATTGCCATAATGTAAAAGTTTTAATTTTATTGGATTAACGAGTTGAATTTATTGTGGGTGCAAAGCTATTAAAAAATAAGAACTACGAAATAGGTTTGTATTGAATTTTATGATAGTTGAATTTTATTTTTTTATAGTGTTGATAATCAATTTGTTTAGATTTTAAATATATTTGGATATATATAAAATTAAATTTCCTATTTCAAATAATAGTATTATTTTTGTCCCACTTTTCAGGGAAAAATTTGGCTGATTGCAACCCTTACAAAATGCTAAAGCAGTATGCTATCATTTGCCATTACTTTTTTCTAAAAGACAATTTTAATTTTAGTTTTAGCGTTTATTTAAACCTTAAACTTTAAACTTTAAACCATTTATGTCATATTTTTTTACATCGGAATCCGTTTCCGAAGGCCATCCTGACAAGGTAGCCGATCAAATTTCAGATGCTTTAATTGATCATTTCTTAGCTTATGATTCCAATTCCAAAGTGGCAGTGGAAACATTAGTTACTACGGGTCAAGTAATACTCTCCGGAGAAGTAAAAACTGAAACTTTTCTTGATGTGCAATCTATAACACGCGACGTCATCAATCAAATTGGTTATACCAAGAGTGAGTATATGTTCGATGGCAATTCGTGTGGAATTTTATCCTCTCTACACGAACAAAGTTCAGACATTAACCAAGGAGTGGAACGCAGCGAACCGGAAGAGCAGGGCGCAGGCGATCAAGGAATGATGTTTGGTTATGCCACCAATGAAACCCAAAATTTTATGCCGTTGGCTTTGGATATTGCCCATGCTTTGCTAGTAGAATTAGCCTTTTTGCGTCGAGAGAGCAAAGAGATTAAATACCTCAGACCTGATGCTAAAAGTCAGGTTACTTTAGAGTATTCTGACGACAATAAACCTTTGAGAATTGATACCATTGTCGTTTCAACTCAACACGACCCGACTGATGAACAAGGAGAATTGACTTCAGAAAGAATTAAAAATGATTTAATTCAATATTTAATCCCTCGAGTAGAAGCACGCTATCCGCAATATGCCCACTTTTTCAACAGCGGAATTAAATATTATATAAATCCAACCGGAAAATTCGTTATTGGAGGACCTCACGGAGATACAGGTTTGACCGGTAGAAAGATAATTGTAGATACCTATGGTGGAAAGGGCGCGCATGGCGGTGGTGCATTTTCAGGCAAAGACCCCAGTAAAGTAGATAGAAGTGCCGCTTATGCTACGCGTCATATTGCCAAAAATTTAGTAGCTGCCGGATTATGTGACGAAGTACTGGTTCAAGTGAGCTATGCTATAGGAAAAGCTGAACCTACGTCTATTTATGTAAATACATTTGGGACATCTAAAGTGAATTTATCGGACAGCAAAATTGGTATAAAAGTGGCTCAATTGTTTGATATGCGTCCTTATTACATAGAAAAAAGATTGAAATTGAGAAATCCGATTTATGCTGAAACAGCAGCTTACGGACACATGGGCAGAAAAAATGAAGTAGTGTCCAAAACTTTCAACAAAGGAAAATTCAATGAGAAAACGCTGGATGTTGAATTGTTTACTTGGGAAAAATTAGATTTTGTAGCTACTATAAAAAAAGAATTTAATTTGTAAATTTATTAGCTTCGCCCTTAGCTCAGACCTTTAGGGCGGAGTAAAATATACCATTAAAAATCATCCAATCGGGTGCCATCTAATTTTATAAAGATAAACAGTAAAATGGTAAATCCCCAAAGTGATGAGCCCCCGTAACTGAAAAAGGGAAGGGGAATGCCCACAGTGGGAAGTAAATCTAATACCATTCCTATATTGACGGCAAAATGTACAAAGAAAATAGAAGCGACACTATAGCCGTAATATCGGGCAAATTTTGACTTTTGCATTTCAGCTTTGTAAACCAATCTTAAAATAAGAATCATAAACAGAATCACTACCAAGGCACTACCTAAAAAGCCGAACTCTTCTCCTACAGCACTGAATATATAGTCTGTATATTGAGCCGGCACAAATTTTCCATTGGTTCTATCCCCTTGTAAAAAACCTTTTCCTGCAAAACCACCCGATGCAATAGTTTGGATAGACTGATTGTTATTATAGCCGTAGGTTTGTTTTAATTCTCTGATTTTTTCAGGGCTTTTCTCTATTCTTAACCAGAGATGCAATCTATCCTTATGGTGAGGTTCCAAAATATTAGAATAGGCAAACGAACTTAAAAATATCAATAAATTCACACTTACAAAAGTGGTAATTACCATAACCATATTTTTTCTAAAAAATAAAGGTTGTTTTTTTGTAGCATAAATGAAAAATCCGATAAGGAGTAAATTCAATATAATCAAGGTTGGACTTAAACCTAATTTAATTGTACTTATAAATAAAAATGCAATGCCAAACATAATCCAAAAAAATTGAATAGAAAGACCTTTACGCAAGAGTACAAAGATAAAGGAGAAAAACACTAAGGCAGAGCCCACATCCTTTTGCAATACAATGATGACAATAGGGACGAACAACAATAGTGCAACAATTCTTAAATCTTTGAACTTTTTTAAATCAAAAAGATTGTCTCCGAGAAGAGACGATAAAGCTAAAGCAGTTGTAACTTTAACAAATTCAGATGGTTGTATAGTGAAAGAGCCAAAAGCATACCAATTGGTTTGTCCATTGATGTTTTTTCCGAAGGCAAACAAGCCTAACAATAAGAGGATTGAAATAATATAAAAAACGCCGGAATATTGTTCATAAAATTGATTCTCTATGGATAAAAGAATCGCAATAAGCATAAAACTGAAGCCTATAAATATAAGCTGTTTTCCATAAGACTCTTTGAAATTAAAAATATCAATAAACGTATCCGGTCCTGTAACGGCAAAAATGGTCAGCCACCCAAATGTAACTAATAACAGATAGGTAAGTACTAAAACCCAATCTACATGTAAACTATTTTTGTTGAAGTGTGCCATTGAGTCCTAACAAAGTTTTTTTGTGATTATATTGCTCTTTATACAAATCTATATCGTGAATGGTTTGCGCTTTTACCGGATTTTGTATTGAATCATTCAAATATTTGTCAATCATCAAGCTGGCAATTGGAGCAGCAATTCGCGAGCCAAATCCTCCGTTTTCTACAAAAACAGCAATAGCTATTTTGGGATTTTCGCGTGGAGCAAATGCTATAAAGATGGAATGATCTTCTAATGTTACTTTTTTACCGTTTACTTTTATAAAATTTTCAGCAGTTCCTGTTTTTCCACAGAGATGAACACCTTTCAATTGAGACCAATAGGCGGTTCCTCCTGGGCTCTCAAATACCATTTGCATTCCGTCGATTACGGGCTCAAATAAAGTGGGGTCAATTCCGGTTTCTTTTTTGGTTGTATATTTTGGGTTTGTTATAGGTTTTCCATCAATTTTTTTCACCACATGAGGGGTTATGTAAAAACCTCTATTAGCTACGGTAGCCACCATATTGGCTAACTGAATGGGTGTAGTTAAAATTTGTCCTTGCCCTATAGCATTTGAAATGGTAGTGGAGGCGCGCCAATTCTTTTGCGGATACCAATGATTGTAGTATTCTGCGTCGGGAATAAGTCCTTTTTGTCCTATGGGTAAATCTACACCGAGAAATTCCCCCATTCCAAATTTTTTAACAGTATTGCTCCATTGGTTTAAGCCTTCTTGCGGATTAGTAAAATGCTCTAAAGACCTTTTATAAGTGGTTGCAAAATAGGAATTACACGAGCGGAAAATACCTTCTCTAATAGCTATGGGTCTGCCGTGCGTACCACAGTGACAAGCCATAAAATCATTTGGACCTCTACCGTAACGGTATCCTCCATGGCAAGTTGTAGTGGTTTCCGGTGTCATAGCCCCTAAATGTAAGGCTGCTAAAATATTGACAATTTTAAATGTGGAACCCGGTGGATATTGTGCCTGTAATGCCCTGTCAAACAAAGGTTTGCTAAACTTATCGTTGTAAAGCACATTGAAGTTTTTTGATCTTTCACGACCAACCATTATATTAGGGTCATAATTTGGGGCTGTAACCAATGCTAAAATTTCACCGCTTGAAGGCTCAATAGCAACAATTCCTCCCCATTTGTTGTTCAATAACCATTCGCCGAACTGTTGTAACTCTAGGTCTAAAGTTAAGGTCAAATCTTTTCCTGGAATGGATAAGGTGTCGTATTTTCCACCTTTATATGATCCCACCTCTATGTTGTGAATATTTTTATTTACAAAACGCACCCCTTTTTTGCCGCGAAGTTCTTCTTCATATTGCTTTTCAACTCCTTGTGTTCCTGTTAATTCCCCCATCTGATAGTAGGGGTTCTTTTCTATCGTAGCTTCATTTACTTGACTTATATATCCTAATACATTGGCAGATGTAGGATGTGGATACATTCTGAGCATGCGCTTTTGAATGTAAAAGCCTTTGAATTGAAACATCTTTTCTTGCAAAGCCGCATAATCTTCTTTTGATAATTGATCTGCAAATATAGAAGGCCTGATGGGTGAATACTTTCTTGCTTTTTCCATTTTTTTGATAAAAAAATCTTTATCTTCTTCTAACAATTCACAAAAACTCGCCGTGTCAATTTCTTTTACTTCTCGCGGAATGACCATCACGTCGTAAGAAACGAGATTATTTACCAATAATTCTCCATTTCTATCATAAATAAAACCACGATTGGGATATTCATATTTTGTAGCTACAGAAGAATTATTCATAGGATTATTTCTGTAAGAATCATCAATTACTTGCAGGTAAAACAATCTTACGAGAAAGAGTAAGCCACTTAGGATTGTAAATATAAATAATATGCTTCCTTTTTTACCAAACATTGGATTTTTTGTTATTAAATAACTGCATTCCAAAAATAAGTAATAAACTTGTTAAAATACTTGTTAAAATTGTTTTTAAAAGCACCTGTCCCAATAAATGAAAGTTAAATTGTTCTAAGAGAAATACAATAAAACTATAGATAAAAGTAACAATTGCAATCCAAAAAACCATTACCAAATTTTCAAGATGTTTGATGTCAATTTCATCTACATCGTCGAAGGATACTCCTCTTATAAATTTAAGAATTGTTAATCGGAAATAAGCTATAAATACAAGGGCAAAAGCATTAATTCCGTTGTCATTGCTCAAAAAATCAATAGATAAACCCAAGATAAAAGCAAATAGAAGTATCCAGGTTTTGTTTTTATAAACCGGAAATATAAAAACAAAAACAATAAAAATAGTCGGATTTACATAGCCAAATAAATTGATATTGTTAAATATCATTTCCTGTAAAACAGGCAACAATAAAAGCAAAAATATGTATTTTAAAATCTCTTTACTCATGATTCATTTGTGATTCACTTTTATCTTCAAGTTCCTTTTGTTCGTCTTTAAATTTGTTTACTACTACATAAACAGAGTGCAAAGCACTTAAATCTTCGAATAATTGAACGTCAATTCGTTCATAGTTTCTGTTTTTAACTTCAATTTTGGATACGATTCCAATGGGAATTTGTTCAGGAAAAAATATAGATTGACCACCACTCACAAGGGTATCGCCCACTTTTAGATTGGATTGGGTGGGAATATCCAATAGTTGAGCCGTTTTATAGGTTTTCCCATTCCATTGCAAACTACCAAAATGCTTGTTCTTTTTTAATTTAACATTGATACTGGTTTTAGAATTGAGAATGGAAACTACCGTTGAGTAGTGTTCTGATACATTTATTGTAATGCCCACAATTCCTTGGGGTAAAATTACACCCATATTAGGCTTAACGCCATCTAAGGTGCCTTTGTCTAAGGTTAAAATATTGTCTCTTTTGTGATAAGAATTTTTAATAACATTGGCTGATACAAATTTGTACTTTCTAATCGTGTCAACAGAAAGCATACTCACCGGTCTATTCAACTGTTTTAAACGCTCTAATTCATTTTTCAAGATTACATTTTCAAGAACCAAGTCATTATTTTTTTCTTTTAGTCCAAAATAAGATTTGATATTATGAGATTTAGTGATTAAATATCCGGAAAGACGATTGGTAGAGGTAATATATTTACTTTGGTGATAGGAGTGAGAGCGAAAAATAAAAACCAATGAAACAAACTCCAGAAATAGAAATAACAAGATAGATTTGTTATTTGAAAAGAATCTAAAAATTTGAAACATAGTTCATTATAGTTGCAAGGTTCATTAGTAAAATAGAGAGAATTTAGATTAATATACTTGCATATTTTTCTCTCTCTTTAAGAGCAATCCCTGTTCCGCGCACCACGGCTCTTAAAGGGTCTTCAGCAACGTACACCGGTAAGTCGGTTTTGCGGGAAAGGCGTTTGTCTAAGCCTCTAAGCATAGAACCGCCACCCGCGAGATAAATTCCTGTATTGTATATATCGGCAGCGAGCTCAGGTGGTGTTTGCGATAAGGTTTCCATCAATGCGTCTTCTATACGAACAATGGATTTGTCAAGTGCTTTGGCAATTTCACGATAAGAAACGTGAATTTGCTTTGGTTTCCCACTTAATAAATCTCGTCCTTGAATATACATATCTTCTGGCGGATTGTCCAAACTTTCGGTGGCAGCTCCAATTTGAATTTTAACCAATTCCGATGTTCTTTCTCCAATATAAAGATTGTGTTGTGTTCTTAAATAATATGCAATGTCATTGTTAAAGACATTTCCTGCAACTTTGATAGATTTATCGACCACAATTCCCCCCAAAGCAATTACAGCAATTTCAGTGGTACCACCACCGATATCTATGATGAGATTTCCTTTGGGTTGCATTACGTCAATTCCAATCCCAATGGCAGCCGCCATAGGTTCGTGAATTAATTTTACCTCTTTTCCTTTCATTTTTTCGGCTGAGTTGTAAACTGCTCTTTTTTCAACTTCAGTAATTCCGGACGGGATACAAATTACCATGCGCAATGAAGGTTGAATAAATTTATCTTTGATGGCAGGTATATTTTTGACAAATTCGCGAATCATTTGTTCCGAAGCATCAAAATCAGCAATAACGCCGTCTTTTAAGGGCCAAATGGTCTTGATGTTTTCATGTGTTTTCCCTTGCATTAGTAAAGCATCTTTACCGGAGGCTAAGATTTTTCCGGTTGTGCGATCTTTAGCAACAATAGAGGGGCTGTCCACTACTACTTTTCCGTTGTGAATAATTAAAGTGTTTGCTGTGCCTAAATCAATGGCTATCTCTTCTGTCAAAAAATCAAAAAAACCCATTTGTTAATTGAAGTTGGTCTTAAAAATGTTAAATTTACTGTAACTTGAGGTAACTCGCAAATCTAATTAAAATAATAATAGATGCAACGAGTCTCCTATTTTTTTTCTAATTCAAAATCAAATATTTACTTTTTATGTTTTTAAAACGTAAAGTTGTGTATTGTAGTATATTGAATTATACTCAGTAAAACACATTCAAACGTTAATTGTTATTTCTGTTAGTATTTGTTTGTATAATTTTAAAAATAGCTTTCTTTTTCCTTAATTCCTTCCAAAGATGGCTTCTTTTTGCCTTCACATAGCATATCGAAATACAGAAGTACTTCTTTCGCTTTTAAAAAGTATCTCTGATATCTTTGAGTTTTTCAGTGTTTTCAGCTAATTGTAGTTCTTCTATGATCTTAAAGATGTTTCCATTCATCACGCTGTCCAAATCATAAATGGTCAGATTGATGCGATGATCTGTAAAACGTCCTTGCGGATAATTGTAGGTTCTAATTTTAGCCGAACGGTCCCCACTGCTGACCAAAGTTTTTCTCTTCGCTGCCTCTTCCTCTTGGCGTTTTGCCAATTCTCTTTCGTATAAACGGGAGCGTAAGACTTGAAATGCTTTATCTTTGTTTTTGTGTTGTGATTTTTGATCTTGACACTGAGCTACTAAACCCGTAGGGATATGTGTGAGTCGAACCGCAGAGTAAGTTGTATTTACCGACTGTCCACCCGGGCCTGATGAACAAAAATAGTCAACACGTACATCTGCCGGATTGATTTCCACATCAAATTCTTCCGCTTCCGGAAGAACCATTACAGTTGCTGCCGAAGTATGAACCCTGCCTTGGGTTTCGGTTTGAGGTACCCGTTGCACTCGATGCGTGCCTGACTCAAATTTCATAATTCCATAAACATCTTCTCCGGTAACACTGAAAATAACCTCTTTAAATCCGCCGGCTGTCCCTTCGTTTAAATCTACTAATTCAGTTTGCCAACCTTGAGCCGCACAGAACTTTGTGTACATTTTATATAAATCACCCGCAAAAATACTGGCTTCATCACCACCGGTTCCGGCTCTGATTTCAATCATTACATTCTTAGCATCTTCCGGATCTTTTGGGATTAACAAATATTTAATCTCGTCTTCTAATAAAGGGATTTTGGACTGAGCATCTTCTATTTCACTTTTCGCCATTTCAATCATTTCCGCATCTGATTCAGTTTTGATGATGTCTTTTGCCTCTGAAATTACATTGATAAGTGATTCGTATTCTTCAATTTTTTTTATGATTTTACTTAAATCTTTGTATTCCTTATTGATTTCAATATAACGTTTTTGATTAGAAATAATATCAGGCTGAATGATTAAATCTGATACTTCATCAAAACGCTGTTTTACTATTTGCAACTTATCTAACATACTCCAAAATTTGAATGCGCAAAAGTACAATAATATATCAAACTGTCAAGTGTTTAAAATGGTCATTTACTTAAATAAAACACAATATTTTCAGCCAAAATTTGTTATTTTAGTTGATCAATTTTAAGTGTCTGATGCTATTTCTCAAGATAATCCTAAATTGAATTAAAAAAACGAAGAATTTCAATACATTTGCAAACTTGTTACATAAGATGAAATGAGCATAACAAAAAGTTAACATCAACCGAAAATGATTATAGCGAATTCCATGTGACCATTATAAAACAAACAATTATGAACACATGAAACAATTAATTTTAACATTTTTTTTTATAAATTTTATACCGGTTAATGCGCAATATCTCAATGAGATAGGATTTTTTGTTGGAGGTTCAAATTACAGTGGTGATATTGGTAGAGAAACTTACATTTATCCAAATGCTTTAGCGGGGAGTGTTATTTACAGAAGAAACCTCAATGAGAGATTGACAATAAGAGCCACTTTCAGCCACTATAGAATCTATGACGATGATAAATTCTCTTCAAATCCGGTACGGAGGGCAAGAGCAATTACTTTAACTAATGGTTTGAATGAAGTGGCTGCGGGTATTGAGTTTAATTATTGGAGTTACGATGTAACGAAGCAGCGCACGTATCACACACCCTATTTGTTTTTTGAAGTAGCCGGTTTTAGCAGTAAAGTAGCATCAAGTGTTGCAAACGGGAGAACTAATTTTACTACTGAAACTGCCTTTGCCATTCCTTTAGGAATAGGTTACAAGTCTCGAATCACAAGAAGGTTAAGCTATGCTGTAGAGTTAAGAGCACGTTATGCCCTGAGCGATAAAATTGACTATACGGATCAAAACATTCCAGAGTTAAATATTGGGAATCCAAATACTAACGATTGGTATTTTTTTACCGGTATTGGTTTGACCTATTCATTCGGTCGTCCACCGTGTGCTGTGCCAAGATTTTAATATAAAATGAATATAGAATTAGATAAAAATAGACTACCGAATCACGTTGCCGTTATCATGGACGGTAATGGAAGATGGGCCAAGCAAAAAGGAAAACTTAGAGTCTTCGGACATAAAAATGGAGTGCATTCAGTCAGAGAAACCATTGAAGCAGCAGCTGAAATTGGAATTAATGTTTTAACTTTATATGCGTTTTCGACCGAAAATTGGAAAAGACCTAAAACCGAAGTGGATGCTTTAATGAACCTTTTAGTGTCTTCTTTAGAAAATGAATTAGAAACCCTTCAAAAAAACAATATCAGGCTTAACACGATAGGCAATATTACGCTATTACCTTTAAAAGCACAAAAGGGATTAAATAAAGTAATGGGCTTGACAATTGGTAATGATAGAATGGTTCTAAATTTAGCTTTGAATTACGGTTCGCGTTCTGAAATTTTAGAAGCTGTTAAGACTATTTCTAAAAAAGTTGTTAATAATGAACTTGAAATTGAAAATATTGACGAAAATACTATAAATAATCATTTATATACTTTTTCTTTGCCTGATGTAGATTTTTTAATCAGAACCAGTGGGGAACAAAGAATAAGTAATTTTTTACTTTGGCAAGCAGCTTATGCAGAATTGTATTTTACAAATACCCTTTGGCCCGATTTTAAAAAAGCTGATTTTTACAATGCAATTGCAGAATTTCAAAACAGAGAACGAAGATATGGTAAAACAAGTGAACAAATTAAAACTACTTAAAGCTTTTCAATATTGCTTGATGCTTATTGCCCTCTTTTTTGGCAATTTTGCTGTTAATGCACAAGATGTCAATGTGATGGTTAAAGATTCTATCTTATATCATCCCGGCAAAGAATACATCTTAGGCGATTTTAAAATCAACGGATTAGATCGGTTTAGTGAGCAAACGGTAAAAGTGCACTCCGGCTTAATTGTAGATTCGCCCATTAAATTACCCGGTGATAAATTGACAAGTGCCATCAAAAGATTGTATGATACCAAACAATTTAGTAAAGTAGATGTTTTCATCGCCAAAGTGGAGGATGGAAAGGTGTATTTGGAATTTGATGTTACTGAATTGCCTCAATTAGATAAAATGGAATTCCCCGGCGAACGCGCTTCAAAAGCAAAAACGCTACAAGACGAAGTTAAAATTAAGGCTGGAGATATGGTCAATGATAATCTTATGGTTACCACTAAAAACTTCTTTCAAGACAAATATAAAAAAGAGGGTTATCTGAATGCAAAAGTGACAGTCGATACCAAACCATCTGAAAAGCCAAATGCAGTTGATTTAATGGTATATATTGACAAAGGACAAAAAGTGAAGATTAATAAAATTAATTTTCACGGAATTGGACAATTGTCTGAAAAAAAATTAGAGAAACAAATGAAAAAAACCAAAGAAAAATTCTTTGGAAGAATATGGAAAAAATCTAAATATATTGAAACCGATTATAAAGAAGATTTACAGAATATAATAGATGCTTACAGTGAAAAAGGCTTAAGAGATGCTATCATCACAGATGAAAAAATGACGGTCAATGCAGATAATACCATAGATTTAGACTTATACATAAACGAAGGAAAAAAATATTATTTTGGTGATATTGACTTCATTGGCAACACCGTTTACACAGACGAACAACTTCAAAACTTCCTGAAAATAGATAAAGGAGATGTCTATAATTCAAAAGTTTTAAAAGATAGAGTTAATGGTGACGGCACTCCGGATTCAGAAGATATCCAGACCTTTTATTTAAACAATGGTTATTTATTTGCCAATGTAACTCCCGTTGAAACAAAGGTTGATAATGATTCTATCAACGTTGAAGTGAGAATTTATGAAGACGAACCGGCTACCATTAGAAATGTATCTGTTTCAGGAAACGACAGAACCAATGATCCGGTGGTTTACAGAGAATTAAGAACAAAACCGGGAAATTTATTCAGCAAAGAAGATATCATACGTTCCATCCGTGAAATAGGTCAATTAGGATTTTTTGATGCACAAGCCATCTCACCAGATGTAAAACCTAATTACGTCGATAAAACAGTTGATATTGATTATTCAGTGGCTGAAAAAGGCTCAAGTCAAGTGGAATTGCAAGGCGGTTATGGCGGAAATTCCTTCATAGGGACTTTAGGACTGAGTTTCAATAATTTTGCAATAAAAGATTTGTTTGATAAAGAAGCTTACAAACCTCTTCCGATGGGCGATGGACAAGCCTTAAATTTACGCTTACAAAAAAGTAAATTTTACAGCACTTACAGTTTTTCATTTACAGAACCTTGGTTGGGTGGTAAAAAACCAAAATCACTTTCTACGTCTATTTATTTTTCAAAACAAAACGGATATACCCAAACTTATGATGTTGACCCCAATCAAGGTTTAAGCATCTATGGTGCCAGTATCGGATTAGGACAACGTCTCAAATGGCCGGACGACTTTTTCCAACTATCGCAATCTGTTAGTTTTCAGCGTTATGAAATGAATAATTACACTATTTCTAGTTTAGCCACTTCTAATGGATCATCTAATAATTTAAGTTACAATGTCACGTTTGCCAGAAATTCCTCAGGACCTGACCCAATCTACCCTGAAAGAGGCTCAGATGTTAGTGTTACTTTTAAAGCTACACCCCCGTTCTCGTTGTTAAATGGAAAAAATTATACTTCGATGACTGCTGATGAAAAATATAAATGGTTGGAGTATTACAAAACCACCTTTAAGGCAAAATGGTTTACCCCGATCTATAAAAAATTAGTTTTGATGACCAATACCGAATTTGGTGTTTTAGGATATTACAACAAAGATTTGGGTTACTCTCCCTTTGAGAGATATGTAGTGGGTGGAGACGGATTAGCACAATACAGATTTGACGGAAGCGAAACCATAGGTTTAAGGGGATATGAAAACGGTAGTTTGTCTAGTGGAGGAACCGTTTACAATAAATTTACCCTCGAAACCCGATATCCTATTACGCTCAAACCTTCAGCGTCTATTTACGTAGCCGCATTTTTAGAAGCCGGAAATGCCTATAATAATTTTAAAGATTTCAATCCATTTGTTTTAAAACGTACAGCCGGAGCCGGTATAAGAGTGTTTATGCCTATGTTCGGATTGTTAGGAATTGATTTTGCGCACGGATTTGATCCACTTCCGGGGAGCAATGTTAAATCAGGATGGCAAACGCATTTTATCATCGGGCAACAGTTTTAAATCTATAATATTCTGTTGATGTGTATAATAATCTATAAAATTATCAGTTATTCTATGTACATTTGCCATACAAATCATTTTGGCACGATTTTTTCTAATGGATAAATTATAGAGTTATGACTAAAAAAGTTCTTTCTTTTGCATTGGGTTTTATATTAACTCTTGGGCTGTTTGCCCAAAAACCCCAACGCATCGCTTACATTGATATGGAATACATTTTAGAGCATATTCCGGACTATCAAAATGCCGTCAATCAATTGAATCAAAAAGCCGAAAAATGGAAGCTTAATTTAGATCAATTACAGAAAGAAATTGATCAAATGCAATTGAATTTAAGTAACGAAAAAGCTTTGTTGACCAAAGATTTGATTGATGAACGTGAATTAGATATTAGTTTAAAAGTAGATGACTTGAGAAAGCAGCAAACGAAGTACTTTGGTACTGACGGAGATTTTTTTATTTTGCGTCAACAACTGACAAAACCCGTTCAAGATCAGGTTTTCAATGCTATTCAAGAGATAGCAACCAATAGACAGTACGATTTTGTTCTCGATAAGTCAAGCGATTTGATTATGCTGTATTCAAATGATAAATATGACATCAGCGATATGATTGTAAAAAGTATTACGCGTACGGAAAAACAAAAAGAAATGAAAGAAAAAATAGATGTAAAAGATCCTTTTGATGAAAAAGAATTAACCGAAGAGCAAATTAAACGTCAAGAAGAAAATGAACAAAAAAAAGCAGAACAAGTAACTAAAAAAGAAGAGATGCTTAATAAAGTTGAGCAACAAAAGGCCGATAGAGCAAAACTCAGAGAAGAACAAATCAAAGCCTCAGAAGAAGCAAAGCTAAAGAAATTACAAGAAAAAGAAGAAGCTCAAAAGAAATTAGAAGAAAAAAAAGCAGCTGAAAAAAAGGCAAGGGAAGATAAACAACAAAACGAAATTAAATAACAAAAACAATTAAAATTAAGTAACAACAAATGAACACAATTAAAAGAGTTTTATTAGTAGTAGTACTATTTGTCGGATTTCAGTCCATGCAAGCACAATCCAAGATAGCGCACATTAATACCGATGAATTGGTGGCTGCTATGCCTGAAACCAAAGCTTTACAAGCAAAATTAGAAGCTTTAGGCAAATCTTATAATGATGAAGCTTCTAAGAAAGAAACAGAATTGAAAGCCAAATTTGAAAAATACAATGCTGAATTCGCCACTCAAACAGAGTTGGTAAACAACCAAAGGACTCAAGAGGTGCAGGATGAAGCAAAAAAAATTGAACAATTCAAACAAGAAGCATACAAAGACCTTCAAAAAGCGGAAAATGAAGGATTAGCTCCGATTTTAGAAAAAGCACAAAAAGCCATAGAAGAAGTTGCTGTAGCTCAAGGCTATGACTACGTTATCAATGCGCAAACTTTAATCATTGCAAAAGGTAAAGATTTATTATCCGATGTAAAAGTTAAATTAGGTGTACAATAGTAAATATTGAAATAATATTTGTGTTAAAAACCGTTCTTTTGAACGGTTTTTTTATTTTTGTATATTATGTCAATAAAATTATTTTCATTTTTATTTATTTTTTTAGGGCAAAATTTAATTGCTCAAAAAATTGATATGCTACACGCTAATTTGAACAATTCTTTCAGAGGATTAAGTGTAGTAAATGATTCAGTTTTGTGGGTGAGTGGTACAAACGCTACGGTTGGAAAATCTTTTGATGCAGGTAAAACTTTTAAATGGATCAAAGTAAAAGGATTTGAAAATATTGATTTTAGAGATATAGAAGCATTCGACGATAAAACGGCAATTATAATGGCAGTAGGAGCACCCGCCATTATCTTAAAAACAACCGACGCCGGACAGCATTGGAATAAAGTTTATGAAAACAATTCAAAGGGAATGTTCCTCGATGCTATGGATTTTATTGACAATGAAAATGGAATTGTGGTGGGTGATCCTATCAATGGAAAAGTGTTTTTGGCAAAAACGAAGAATGGAGGCAATACTTGGAAAGAAGTAAAAGAAAAAAAATTGCACAATATGGAAGAGGGCGAAGCCTTTTTTGCAGCAAGCGGAAGTAATATTAAAATGCTATCCAAAAAGAAAATTATTTTTGTTTCAGGAGGAAAAGAATCTCATTTGTTTGTAGATAAAAATGTCATTTTGCTTCCGTTTCTCAAAGGGATAACATCTTCAGGCGCCAATGCTATTGTGGCAAAAGATGAAAAGAATTGGATGATTGTTGGTGGAGATTACACCAAAAAAGATACTTTTGAACCCAATGTTTTTTTTACAAGTGATGCCGGAAATACATTTTTAAAACCTGTCGTTTTACCGCGTGGTTACCGTAGTGGAGTAGAATACATTGATAAAGATTCTTGGATTATTTGTGGGTTGAGTGGTGTGGATATCTCCAATGATAATGGTAAAACATGGTTAAATATTTCACCGAACTCATTTCATGTAGTAAAAAAGGCAAAAAATGGAGCAAAAATATTTTTAGCAGGAAATAACCAAATTGGAATTTATAATTCAAATAATGAGCAAAAAAAATAACTCAATTGGCGTATTTGATTCCGGAGTGGGAGGAACCAGTGTTTGGCAAGAAATTATCAAATTATTGCCTTATGAAAAAACAATTTATTTGGCAGACAGTAAAAATGCTCCTTATGGTACCAAAACTCAAAATGAAATTATTGCATTAAGTGAAAAGAACACGGAATATTTATTGCAAAGAAATTGTAAAATCATTGTGGTAGCTTGTAATACAGCTACTACCAATGCTATAACGCATCTCCGAGAAAAATACAATGTTCCCTTTATTGGCATAGAACCGGCTCTTAAACCGGCAGCCTTACACACTCAGACCAAAGCTATCGGTATTTTAGCCACCAAGGGAACATTGAGCAGTGCCCTTTTTGACCAAACTAAAGAAAAATTTGCCAAAGATATTGAAGTAGTGGAGCAAGTGGGAACCGGATTGGTAGAACTCATAGAGAATAATCAAATTAATGCTACTGAAACCACGAATTTACTTC
This sequence comes from Polaribacter sp., assembly GCA_020740485.1. Taxonomy (GTDB): domain Bacteria; phylum Bacteroidota; class Bacteroidia; order Flavobacteriales; family Flavobacteriaceae. Next base: position 68,632 of record DYMN01000005.1, read on the forward strand.
AAAAATATCTACAGCCTATGATGCAGGAGAATATTGATTATCTTATATTAGGTTGTACTCATTATCCTTATTTGATTCCGCAAATTCAAAGAATACTTCCTGAAAATGTAAAAATTATTGATAGTGGCGAAGCCGTAGCACGGCAAACTAAAAAAATTTTAACTCAAAACGATTTGTTGACTACATCAAACGTTAAACCTTTGCATGAAGTCTATTCCAATGCAAGTATTGACACCTTAAAAAGTTTGTTAAAAGACGTCGATGCTATAATGAAAATTGAAAAACTTGATTTTTGATAGCGCACAGATGAAGCATATATTGCTGATATTAAATATTTTGTTAATTCAATATGATAAATATAAAATCCGTGAAAATCTGTTAAATCCGTGTTATTTGTGTTCTATCTCCTGTTTTAGAAACATAGCCGTATAACTTTCATCACATTTTACAATTTCTTCAGGAGTACCGGTGCAAAGTATTGTTCCGCCGGCTTTTCCCCCTTCTTTCCCGATGTCAATGATGTGATCTGCCAATTTGATCACATCCATATTATGTTCAATTATGATGACCGTATTCCCTTTTTCTACCAATTTATCAATTACTTCCATTAATACTCTGATGTCTTCAAAGTGCAATCCGGTAGTGGGTTCGTCAAGGATATAAATGGTGTTTCCGGTGGCTTTTTTGCTTAATTCGGTTGCCAATTTGATACGTTGCGCTTCGCCACCGCTTAACGTAGTAGAAGATTGTCCCAAGGTGATATAATCTAATCCTACATCGTGCAAAGTTTGCAATTTTCGATGGATTTTTGGGAAATTTTCAAAAAAAGGAACCGCTTCTTCAATGGTCATATTCATCACATCGCTGATGGATTTGCCTTTGTAGCGAATTTCTAACGTTTCACGATTAAAGCGCTTGCCTTGGCAGACTTCACATTCTACCTCTACATCCGGTAAAAAGTTCATTTCTATCACTTTTACTCCTGCTCCTTCACACGCTTCGCAACGCCCGCCTTTTACATTAAATGAAAACCTTCCGGGTTTATAGCCACGAATTTTTGATTCAGGAGTTTGAGCAAACAAGTCGCGAATTTCCGTAAAAACACCGGTATAGGTAGCAGGATTACTGCGCGGGGTGCGTCCAATGGGCGATTGATCTATGTCTATCACTTTGTCGAGGTGCTCCAAACCTTCGATGCTGTCATAAGCCAAAGGTTCTTTTACGCCGTGATAAAAGTGTTTGTTCAATATAGGATACAGTGTTTCGTTGATTAAAGTAGATTTGCCACTTCCCGATACGCCGGTAACACATGTTAAGCAACCTAAGGGAATTTCAAGCGTTACATTTTTTAGGTTATTCCCTTTTGCCCCTTTGAGAATGAGTTTCTTACCGTTGCCCTTTCTTCGTTTTTTTGGAATTTCTATTTTACGCTTTCCGGTGAGATAATCAGAAGTTAAGGTGCTGTGGTTCAATAATTCTCGGTAATTTCCTTCGCTTACAATCTCACCGCCGTGTTTTCCTGCTCCGGGACCAATATCCAATACATAATCAGCGTGTATAATCATATCTTTGTCATGTTCTACCACTATAACCGAATTACCCACATCGCGTAATTTGATTAAAGAATCTATCAAACGCTGATTGTCTCTTTGGTGTAAGCCAATACTTGGTTCATCTAAAATATAGAGCACTCCCACCAATTGCGACCCGATTTGGGTGGCTAAACGAATGCGTTGGGCTTCACCACCGCTCAATGATTTACTGCTACGACCTATATTCAAGTAATTTAAACCTACATCTAATAGAAATTGAATGCGCGTTCTGATTTCTTTTAAAATTTCGATGGCTATAACATTCTGTTTTTCAGAGAGATGTTGGTCTATCTTTTGAAACCAATCTGCTAATTCACTGATGTCTAATTGCGAAAGATCGGCAATATTCTTATCGTGTATTTTGTAATAAACGGATTCTTTTTTTAAACGAGTACCACCGCAAACTTCACACGTGTTTTCATCCATAAATCCACTTGCCCAGCGCTTTATAGTTGATGATTCACTATTGTTAAATTGATTTTCAATAAATGGTATAATCCCTTCAAAATCAATGGTGTAATTTTTAGTAATCCCCATGACTTCTGATTTTACATCAAATTTTTCTTTACCACCGTGCAAGATGATTTCCAACGCTTCAGGTGGGATATTTTCAATTTCGTCGGTCAATTTGAAGTTATAACGTTCTGCAATAATTTGCAATTGTTTGAACATCCAAGTGTTTTCTTGTTCGCCCAGAGGGGCAATGCCCCCTTTTTTGATGGAAATAGACGGATCGGGAATTACTTTGAGCAAACTCACTTCGTTCACATAACCCAAGCCGTTGCAATGTGGACAAGCACCCTTTGGTGAGTTGAATGAAAAGGTATTAGGCTCAGGGTTGGGATAGGCTATTCCGGTACTCGGACACATCAAATTACTACTAAAATAGCGTAAAGAATCCGATTGGTCTGCTTCCAAAATTTGCAAAACTTTATCACCGTGATACAATGCAGTATGTATGCTCTCTTGTAATCTTTTTTCGGAATTTTCATCAATTTCCATACGGTCAATCACGATAGAAATATCGTGGTTTTTATAACGATCGACCATCATGCCTTTGGTGATTTCACGCAATTCCCCATCTACATAAACCCTTACAAATCCTTGTTTGGCAATACTTTCAAACTGCTCTTTGTAATGTCCTTTTCGCGATTTGACAATGGGAGACATTATATAAACTCTTTTTCCCCGATAACTATTGAAAATCAAATCTCGAATTTGTTCAGCGTTGTATTGCACCATTTTTTCACCGGTATTGTAGGAATAGGCTTCCCCAATTCTGGCGTAAAGCAAACGTAAAAAATCGTAGATTTCGGTAATGGTTCCCACTGTGGAACGCGGATTTTTATTGGTGGTCTTCTGTTCAATGGAAATCACCGGGCTCAAGCCGTCAATTTTGTCCACATCCGGACGTTCCAATCCACCGAGAAACTGGCGAGCATATGCGGAGAAAGTCTCTACATAACGCCGTTGTCCTTCGGCATAAATGGTGTCAAAAGCCAAAGAAGATTTGCCACTACCGCTCAATCCTGTGATGACAACCAATTTTTCGTGCGGAATACGTACATCAATATTTTTTAAATTGTGTACGCGTGCCCCGTAGACTTCTATATAGGATTGAGTTTCAGACATAGTTTTAGATTGGTTGCAAAATTAAGATTTTTTTCCGTCGAAAAATTATAGAATTAGAAAGATTTTTTTCCCTTTTTAGTGATTTAGTTTACAGTTGAATTTGTTATTCTTTATGTACTTTTGTGAACAATAACTAATGAATTTAAAATTCGTTAAATTAATTTAAAAATTGCAATATGCATTTTAATCAATTAAAAAATGAATTACAAAATATCCTTTCAAGAAAGAGCAGAAATAGCCATGATTCACGTATCCAAACAATTGCCAACCACATTGGAAAAAGCAAAAGAACAAGCCCTATAGATAAGGAAAAACACAAAAACAAAGCAGAAGAAACAAGTAAACTAATAAGTTTTGCATTTAAATATTTAGGGCTTGCTGAAAAAGTAATTTTTACCGCAAAATACGCTAAGAATAACGCAAAGTGTACAAAGTGAATATCATAATATACTGCTATACAATAATTTATAAAAAATCACCAATCTTTGCGAACTTTGCGGTTAAATAATTGATAGAAGTGCAAAAAAAATTGAATAATATCAAAAAAACCTTGAACTTAAAAATGAAAAATTAAATTTAAAACATTGAAATACTTTAATTTATACTTTATCAGCAGACCCTATTTATGAACTACATCACCGACCAATCCTTTATAAACAAAAACTTTACAAACGATAAGTTTGAAAAAGCGGAATATGAAAACTGTGAATTTATCGGATGTGATTTTTCAAATGTAGATTTAACGGAAATTGTATTTTCAGAATGTGTTTTTATCGATTGCAATTTGAGCAATAGTACTATTTTAGAAACGGCATTTAGAGAGATTACATTCAAAAATTGTAAATTATTGGGCTTGAGATGGGACAAAAGTAAAAGGATGGGTTTGCGTTTTACTTTTGAAAATTGCCAACTCCAACACAGTGTTTTTTACCAATTAAAGATACCCAAAACCAAATTTACTAACTGCAATCTGTCGGATGTTGATTTTGCTGAAGCCGATTTACACGGTTGTATATTTGAGAATTGCGATTTCCAAAATGCGATGTTTGAAAACACTAATTTGCAGAAATGTGATTTCAGAACAGCATATAATTTTGCAATCAATCCAGAAACCAACAAAATAAGAAAAGCAACCTTTTCCAAGAATAATTTGGAAGGATTGCTTTACAAATATGATATACGAATTGATTAAATGTAACTATTAGAAATTAACTGAAATTCCCAATCCATTTTCTGAATAAATGATGTTTAGTTCAGGTTTTAAAGCGTTCGAATTACCATTGAGAGATGAATTGTATAAACGAACAGCTTCTTTTAATTTTTTATTTCCGTTACCTTGTAGAATCATACCACCTACCATCATACCTGCTCCAATACCTCCAACTCCCCAATTTGGGTCTGGGGCATTTTCATGTGAGTTTAAAGATAGTCCCAATGTATATCCAAAAGCAATAGCACCTGGATAAGCAATAATGTCACCAATTGTTCTATTTGTTCTTGCACTTTTTAAATTTTTAATAACTTCAGAATTATTTTTTGCTATCTCTAAAGCGTTACTTATCGATAATTTTTTACCATCTTGATAAATTGCTTTTCCTGACCAAAAATCAGGTTTGACACTCATTTCAGATTGGGAAAAATTTGAGATGGAATAGATTAATAAAAAGGTAAGCAATAAAGTTGTTCTCATATCAAAAAAATTAAAAATTAATAATTACAAAAATAAGTTTTTTTAGTAAATAATCGCTAATTTTGAGTTTTTAAATTTTAAGATGAAAAACCTATTTCACAGAATAATTTCAGACCAAATTGCATATTACGACACAGAAACCCAGTCTGAAAACACCTTGTTTTTTATTCACGGTTTCCCATTTAATAAGGAGATGTGGTTACCCCAAATCGAACATTTTAAAACACAATTTCGCTGTATTGCCCTAGATGTAAAAGGGCACGGATTAAGTACAAGCGATGAAGAAGATTTTTCTGTTAGTGGTTTTACAAATGATATTATCAGCTTATTGGATGAATTGAAAATTGAAAAAGTGATTTTAGTCGGTCTGTCTATGGGTGGTTATATCGCTTTGAATTTGGTAACGCGATTTCCGGAGAGGGTCTCGGGTTTAATATTAAGTGGTACAAATTGTATACCAGACACACCGGAAGCAAAAGAGAAAAGAATGAAAACAATCGAAAGTTTGCCCAAAATAGGTATGGAAGTTTATGCCAAAGAAAGTGTGAAAAATCTCTTTGCACCAAATTCTTTACTAAACAAACAAGCTGAAGTGCAATTGATACGTGCTATGATAGAAAATACTTCCGAAATAACAATAGTTAAAACGCTGAAAGCGTTGGCAAACCGTGAAGAAACTTGTTCTAAATTAGAAAATATAAAACAACCTACCTTAATTTTAGTAGGGGAAAATGACACCGTAACGCCTTTTGCGCGTGCAGAAATGCTTTGGGAGAACATTGTAAACAGCGAACTATTCGTGATTGAAAAAGCAGGTCATATTGCTAATTTGGAAAACACGTCGGAATTTAATCAAATAATAGGTGATTTTTTGAAGGGTAATTTTTAAATACCTATTTTTGAAGCATAAAAAAGGTAACTAATTTTAGTTTTAAAGGATGCGGTTTGATTATAAATTAAAATATTTTTTCGAAAAACGTGGTTTTAATGTGTTATCGCGTTTAGCAGATCGTTTGGGTATGCGCGCATCTAATGTGCGTTTGTTTTTCATTTACATCACCTTTGCTACTGCAGGATTAACGTTTGGGCTGTATTTGACAATGCTTTTTATTTTTAAGCTCAAAGATATGATATACACCAAACGCAGTTCGGTTTTTGATTTATAAATGAGTAATCATTGCGATTTTGACACCTATATTTAAAATATTCCAAAATAAATTGTACAGAGCATTAATGCTCATGTTTTTAGTATTAAATGTTGGAACTTTTGGATTTAAAATTATTTCACCGGAGTATTCGTGGATTGAGTCTCTGTTTATGACTGTAATTACCGTTTCTACGGTAGGTTTTAGCGAAGTACACCCTTCGGATGATGCCGGAAAGTTGTTTACTGTTTTTCTAATTATTACAAGCATTAGTATTTATGCTTATGTGGTGTCTGTAATTTCGGAATATATTGCACAAGGTCGTTTTTTTAATGAATTAAACAAAAGAAAAATGCAACAAAAAATCAATCATTTAGAAAATCATATCATCATTTGTGGCTATGGTCGCAATGGACGTCAGGCGGTTGAATTGCTAAAATCTTACCATAAAAATTGTGTTGTAATAGATCAAAATGTTAAAATTATTGAGGAATTGGAAAGTAATGGAATTGTATGTATGAATGGTGATGCTACAGACGATAAAGTGTTGCAACAAGCCAATATATTGAAAGCGAGCCATCTGATTACAGCTATGCCAGGTGATTCTGAAAATTTGTTTGTGGTATTATCCGCTCGACAGTTGAATCCAAAATTAAAAATCATTAGTAGAGCCGCAAAAGAAACTTCCATCAGTAAACTGAAAATGGCTGGTGCTGACAATATCATTATGCCGGATAAGATTGGCGGAAGCCACATGGCTTCACTTATTGTAACACCGGATTTAATGGAATTTGTGGACCACTTGAGTATTGAAGGAGAAAATTCAACCAATTTGGAAGAAGTAGCTATCAATGCTTTGCCCCGTGAATATATCAATAAAACCTTATTAGATTTAGATGTGCGTAAAAAAACAGGTTGTTTGGTTATTGGTTTTAAAAATGCATTTAATGAATATATTATTAATCCGGATGTTCATACGGTTTTAGAGCCGGATTCACATATTATTGTTCTTGGAAAGCCGGAACAGATTAAAAAATTACATGAAGTTTTTTAAATTCTCAATTTTCAATTCTCTTACATGAAGAAAGTCGTAGTAATAGGCAGCAACGGATTATTAGGTCAAACTTTGGTCAATAAATTATATAATCATTCTGATTATCAATTGTATGCTATGGCATCCGGCGAGAACAGGAATGAAGATTTACGAGAATTGAAGTTCATCAGCATAGATTTGATGGATTTAAAAAAGCTCAAAATACAATTAAATCTACTTGAACCGCAATATGTTATCAACGCATTAGCCATGACTAATGTGGATGCATGCGAATTAAATCAAGAAGATTGCAAACGTATTAACACGGATTTTGTAACCGAATTAGCAGCCTATTGCAAGGAACTCAAAGCTCATTTAATTCACATTTCCACCGATTTTATTTTTGATGGGTTAGAAGGGTTTTATTCAGAAGAAGATGTCCCCAATCCGGTAAATTATTATGGTTGGAGTAAATTATGGTCAGAGCAAGCAGTACAAGACAGTGGTTTGGTTTACAGTATTTTAAGAACAATAGTTGTGTATGGGAAATTAAAACAGATGAAACGCAATAATATTGTACTTTGGATTAAAGAAACTTTAGAAAAGGGTCAAACTTTGAATTTGGTAGATGATCAATTTCGTATGCCAACCTATGTGGGAAGTCTTGCAGATGCTTGTATTTTATGTATGGAAAAAAATGCGGTTGGCATCTTTAATATTTCCGGAAGAGATTTGATGTCAGTTTATGATATGGGATTAGAAATTGCTGCATATTATCATTTAGATAAGAATTTAATTAAAAAAGTGCAAACGTCTTCTTTAACCCAACCGGCAAAACGTCCCTCTAAAACCGGTTTTATATTAGATAAAGCCATCAAAAAGTTAAGATTTCAGCCTTTGACGCTGGTGGAAGGCTTGAAACTTATGGAATAGCATTTTTTATTTTTTTTAAATTCAATTTTCATTGCCAATTCAAATAAAAAATAGGATATTGCGCAATTAATTTTATTATCAATCACAATAATGAAGAGATTTTATACTTTCCTTGCTTTTTTGTTAATTCAAATCAATGCTTTTGCACAAACCCAAGAGCCCTCAACAGCTGAAAAAGTGGATGCGGTTTTTAAAAAATTAACCGGATGGTTTGTAGAAGCTATATTTTATGAAATTCCTTTTTCTGATACAGTAAAAGTGCCATGGGTGTTGTTTGTTTTAATAGGTGGAGCTATTTATTTTACGCTTACTTTCAGATTCGTTCAATTCAGACATTTTCGAACATCTATAAAAACAGTAAAAGGAGATTATGACGCATTGGATCATCACGGTGCGCACAAAACAATAGGTGATGAAATTCAAAATGACGATATAAAAGATACGATTAAAGTAGAAGGTCATCACGGAGAAGTTTCTCATTTTCAAGCACTTTCAGCAGCACTTTCCGGAACCGTCGGATTGGGAAATATTGCCGGAGTAGCAGTAGCCATTTCCATCGGAGGTCCCGGTGCCACTTTTTGGATGATTATAGCGGGTTTATTAGGAATGGCGTCTAAATTTGCAGAATGTACATTGGGCGTTTGTTACCGTGATATAGACGAAAATGGAGTGGTTTATGGGGGACCAATGTACTATCTTTCCAAAGGGTTAAAAGAAAAAGGATTTGCCAAATTCGGGAAAATATTGGCTGCAATTTTTGCAGTATTAGTTATTGGTGGCTCGTTTGGCGGTGGCAATATGTTTCAAGCCAATCAAGCATCGGCATCGTTGATAGAATTGTTCCAAATCCAAAATCAAAACGCCGGAATTTACATTGGAATTGTGATGGCATTATTAGCCGGATTAGTGATTATAGGTGGCATCAAACGCATAGCTTCCGTAACGGATAAATTAGTGCCTTTTATGGCTGTATTGTATGTTGGAGCTGCTTTGATTATCATTATTATGAATTTCAAATACATTCCGGAAGCCCTAAGTTTAATTTTTACTGAGGCATTCAAAGGAACAGCTATTGCCGGAGGTTTTATTGGGGCTTTGATACAAGGATTCAAAAGAGGAACTTTTTCAAATGAAGCAGGCGTGGGTTCTGCAGCCATTGCGCACTCTGCCGTAAGAACCCGTTATCCTGCCAGTGAGGGAATCGTAGCCCTATTAGAACCTTTTATTGACACGGTGGTTGTTTGCACGATGACAGCTGTAGTTTTGGTTATCACGAATATACATTTAGGATATTTTGTATACGGTGAAAAAATAAGCGAAGGGGTGGAATTAACCGCTAAAGCATTTGAATCGCAAATACCCCATTCTTCCATCTTATTAACTATCGCTGTGTTTTTATTTGCCTTTTCTACTATGATTTCTTGGTCTTACTACGGTTTGCAAGGCTTTAAATACTTGTTTGGCAAAAGCAAAGTAGTAGATATGACCTATAAAATAGTATTTTTAATATTTGTAGTAGTAGGAGCTGCGATTTCTTTGGGTTCGGTTATTGATTTTTCCGATGCGATGATTTTTGGAATGGTGGTGCCCAATATGATTGGAGTGGTATTTTTAATTCCACGCATACGAGAAGAAGTAGCAAAATATTTGAAGGCTATAGCCGGATTAAAAAAATCTAAATAGTTTTTTTAGCCACGCCCTTAAGGGCGTGGCTAAAAAAAATTTAATTGCATAAGAAATGTATCTTTTTCAAAAAGCCGAAAGAAGAGGTGTTGTAGCTTTGCTGTTGATTATTGTAGTGTTACAAGTAATTTTTTGGGGTGGGAATCGCCTATTCAATACTAAAACGGAACCCGTGCCAATGGATGCTGAAATTGTAAAATTTCAACACGAAATTGATTCCTTAAAAAGGGTTAAACTAATGGTGAGCCAACCGAAAATCTATCCTTTCAATCCTAATTTTCTCACCGATTACAGAGCTTATACATTGGGAATACCTATAGAAGCTTATGACAAACTCATGGCATTTAGAAAACAGGACCAATTTGTCAATTCCGCTTCACAATTTCAACAAGTTACCGGAGTTTCCGATAGTTTATTGGCGGTTATTTCACCGTATTTTAAGTTTCCGGATTGGGTGAATCATTCGCAAGCAAATACTCAATTTGAAAAAAATACTACTGCAACAAAACTAACCAATACTAAGCAACCCAAAATCGACATCAATCTTGCCACCAAAGAGCAACTGATGGCTGTGAATGGTATTGGGGATAAACTTTCAGAAAAAATAATAAAATACCGTACAAAATTGCAAGGTTACTCTTTTGATAATCAAATTTATGAGGTTTGGGGATTAGACAAGGAAGTTGCCGATAAAGTACTGCAACATTTTGGAGTTTTATCCAAACCCGTTATTGAAAAAAAGAACATCAATGATTTGACCTTTAAAGAGCTATTACACGCGCCTTATATGGATTATGAGTTAACAAAAAAGATTTTCAATCTGAAAAACGCAGCCGGAAAAATCACGAATATGGAAATGTTAAAAAAAATTGATGGATTTCCGATTGATAAATTTGAAAAAATTAGTGTATATTTGAAAGCGGAATAAATAACGAAAACGATTTCATTTTTATATAATTACGTTTTTTGTGTTTTGCATTTTTATTGTTATAATTTTAGAAAAAACTAAAAAATAAGATAACAATATTTTATATATATTCATTTTTTATGATAAACGATATTACCGAAATTCAACACATCATTAAGCAATCTATTCGAGATTTTGCAGAAAAAAACATCAAACCCTATATGATGGATTGGGATGAAACGCAGCATTTTCCCATTGAACTTTTCAGAGAGATGGGAAAAATGGGTTGGATGGGTGTATTAGTTCCCGAAGAATATGGTGGAAGTGCCTTAAATTATCACGATTACATCAGAATTATTGAAGAAATTGGTAAAGTGGATGGTGCTATCGGTTTATCGGTAGCTGCGCACAATTCGCTTTGCACCAACCATATTTTAATGTTTGGAAATGAAACCCAAAAGCGTAAATATTTACCAAAATTAGCTTCCGGCGAGTGGATTGGCGCTTGGGGACTTACGGAGCACAATACCGGCTCTGATGCGGGTGGCATGTCCACAATAGCTGTTGCAGAAGGGGATCACTTTGTGTTAAACGGAACCAAAAATTTCATTACACACGGTAAATCCGGTGAAGTAGCGGTTGTGCTTGCCCGAACCGGAGCAAAAGGCGCCAAACGCAATGCTACTGCTTTTATAGTGGAAAGAGGAACACCCGGTTTTTCTGCAGGAAAAAAAGAAAACAAATTAGGCATGCGTGCCAGCGAAACAGCCGAAATGATTTTTGATAACTGCAAAGTGCACAAAGACCAAATTTTGGGAGAAGTCGGCGATGGTTTTGTGCAATCGCTTAAAGTGTTGGACGGTGGTCGTATATCAATTGGCGCATTAGCATTGGGCATTGCCAAAGGGGCTTTTGAAGCCTCTGTAAAATATGCCAAAGAACGCGAACAATTCGGAAAAAAAATAGCTTATTTTCAAGCGATTGGATTCAAATTAGCGGATATGGCAACAGAAATTGAAGCATCTGAGTTGCTATTGCACAAAGCGGCTCACGATTATCATCAAGGGAAGCGCATCACCAAAATTTCGGCAATGGCAAAAATGTACGCTTCCGAAGTAGGAGTGAAGGTTGCCACGGATGCGATTCAAATTCACGGCGGCTACGGTTACACCAAGGATTTTCCCGTAGAAAAACATTATCGTGATGCCAAACTCAATACCATTGGCGAAGGTACCACCGAAATTCAAAAATTAGTGATTTCTAGAATGTTATTGGATGAATAAATATAATTACGGATTACGTTCCGATAGCTATCGGAATACGGATTACGAATTACACATTACGAACCTTAAACTTGAAATGAGCATAACAAAAAGTTGTTACCAACCGAAAATGATTATGCGTTCCGATAGCTATCGGAATCCATCTGACCATTAAAAAACAACTGCGAACCTGTCACGTCTTTAGCGTGAGCAATCAATGAACTCCGCTAAAAAAATAATTACAAAGTGAATTAAACAATTATAAACAGATGAAACAATTTAAAAAATGGATTTTAATTTAACTGAAGAACAATTAATGATAAAGCAAGCCGCACGCGATTTTGCTGTGGCTGAATTACTTCCCGGTGTGATAGAACGCGATGAAAAAGCCATCTTCCCACACGAGCAAATTAAGAAAATGGGCGAATTAGGTTTTCTGGGTATGATGGTTGACCCCAAGTACGGAGGCGGAGGTATGGATACTGTTTCCTACGCACTGGCAATGGAGGAAATATCTAAAATAGATGCATCAGCTGCTGTAGTGATGTCAGTAAACAACTCCTTGGTATGCTGGGGATTAGAAAAATTTGGAAATGAAGACCAAAAACAAAAATACTTAACTAAGTTAGCCACAGGTGAAAAATTAGGTGCTTTTTGTCTCAGTGAACCCGAAGCAGGTAGTGATGCTACCAGTCAAAGAACAACTGCATTTGACAAAGGGGATCATTACTTGCTCAATGGAACCAAAAATTGGATTACCAATGGTGGTACTGCGGATGTTTATTTAGTCATTGCGCAAACTTATCCTGAAAAAGGACACCACGGTATCAACGCATTTATTGTAGAAAAAGGTTGGGAAGGTTTTGACATTGGACCCAAAGAACACAAAATGGGAATTCGAGGTTCTGATACCCACTCTTTAATGTTCAACAATGTAAAAGTTCCTAAAGAAAATAGAATTGGCGAGGACGGATTCGGATTTAAGTTTGCTATGAAAACATTAGCCGGCGGAAGAATAGGAATTGCTTCTCAAGCATTGGGAATTGCACAAGGGGCTTATGAACGGGCCTTACAATATTCTAAAGAACGCAAAGCATTCGGAAAGGAAATTTCGCATCACCAAGCGATAGCTTTTAAATTGGCTGATATGAAAACCAATATTGATGCGGCGCGTCATTTGATAATGAAAGCGGCTTGGGATAAAGATATGCACCAAGATTATAATCTATCCGGAGCTATGGCTAAATACTTTGCTGCTGAAATGGCAATGAAAGTTACCACAGAAGCTGTTCAAGTACACGGTGGTTATGGATATGTGAGGGAATATCACGTAGAACGTATGATGCGCGACGCTAAAATCACTCAGATTTACGAAGGAACCTCTGAAATACAACAGATTGTAATTTCCAGATCGATTTTATCTGAATAAAGTAAATAAAAAAAGCGGGATTTTAATCCCGCTTTTTTTTATTTACATTCTGTTTGATATTTTGCAAACTCACTTAATTTCCAATTGGCGTAAGTGCCATAGTGTTTTTGTGCCCTATCTAGATTATCAACTGCAACACAAGTAAGTCTAAAGTTTTTTTCTGCATCAAAAACTTCAATCAACTCGTTGGAATTGTTTTTTGCGTTAATTTTTTCTAACAGATTATTGTATATCAATATTTTTTTCAAATTAGGATTTGTGCTTAGATCTAAAGACTGCAATTTATTGTCAGGAAGATATACATCTTTCAAATGATTTAATCCGTTAATATTTATACTTTCTAATTGATTCGTAGATGCATAAATTTCTTCTAAATTTTGGTTTTGAGATAAATTTAATTCTTTTAATTGATTATTATTAAAATTGAAATAGATTAAATCCGGTGACATACTGTTAATAACATAACTTATCAAGTTATGGTTGGCAATTATTTTTTTTAAATAAGATTGGTGTATCAGATCTAAAGAAGTTAAAATATTATGACTGACTACAAGTGTTTGTAGGTTGGTTAAACTATTTAAATTTAGATTGGATAACGAGTTATTGTTTGCTTTTAATTCTATTAAATTAGGATTGTTTAATATTAAATTGGCTAATCTGTTGTTACTACAGTCTAAATCTTCCATATTATTGCAGCGGCTTAAATCAAGCGTTGTAAATTGGTTATTAGAGCAAATGAATTCATGTACATTTTCAATTTTGTTGTGTGATATATCAGTTAATAAATTATTACTGCAATCTAATTTGTACAACAAAGGATGACTATCTAATTTCAATAGTAAAAGCTTGTTATCATTTACATTAATGTTTATGATATTTTTTGCTTTTTGTAGATCGATTTCACTCAAATAATTTTTGGATAAATTGATGTATTTCAAATTTACGTTTGTAGATAGATTTAGAGAAGTCAATCTATTTTTCTGTGCATTTAATATCTCTAAGTATCCCAAACCATCAACATTTAGATCTTTGATACTGTTATTTTGACAATGTATTTCTTTTAATTTTTTGTTTTTTGAAACATCGAGATTGGTCAAAAAGTTGTCGTTGCATATTAAGATTTCTAAGTTTTCAAAAGCAGCAATACCATCTACATTAGATATACTGGAATTAGATAAATCTAACTTAGTAACTGATTTTGCTAACTCAGGATTGAATTTGTGGTCAATTACCTTTAGCTCAATTATCGTATTTTTTAATATATTTTCAAAATTTTCGTCTTGAATACTCGAAGAACAAAGGGTAGCGTATACTACATGTTCATCTTTAAGCCAAACCTGATTTTGTAAAAAATTTAGATCATCAACTTCAATGCAAGTAAGCTTTAAGTTGTGAGTAGCATTTACAATCAAAAGTTTTTTATTGGTATTGTTTTTTAAATTTAGTGTTTGTAATTCATTGTCGTTACAGATCACTTTATCCAAGTTCATATTTTTAGATAAATCCAAATTTTCTATTTTGTTATGATCGCTGATGAGTTTTTCTAAATTAACTGCTTGATTTAAAACTAATTCTGAAATATCATTGTTACTCACATTCAAAAATTCTAATCGTCTTAGGTTGACCTGAATTTTATTTATTTTATTATCGGAGCATGATACTTTGAGCAGAGATGTATTATTCGATAAATCTAATTCATTAATAAGATTTTTGTTACAATCCAGAAACTCCAAAAATTTTAATTTATCAATTGATAAATTAGTTGTGTTATTATTGTTACAAGTTAATTTTTTTAGATGCAACAACTGATTTAAATTAAGTTTTTCTATTTTATTATAAGACACATCCAAAACTTCCAAATTAACAAAAGCTTGAATGCCGAAAACATCATAAATTTCTTTTTTTGAAAGATTAAGCTCTTTTATTAGTTCAATATCTTCAACATGGGCTAAGCCATTTACCATTTTATCATTGTCAATTCCTAATTCTACTAATGCTTTTTCAAAATTTGAATCTGAAACTTCTATGATAGTTGTATTTGCAAATACATTGATTTGCAGACTGACTATAGGTATAAAGAATAAAAAGTGTAACAATTTTGTCATATTTTTTTGGTTTTAAAAAAAACACCCTATTACCCAAAGTAGGGTAGTAGGGGTTGTTATTCATAATATAAGGGCGCTAAATTACGAATTATTTAATTCTAATTTATAATTTTCCAAATTATTTTTTTCTAATTCGCTTAATTCAGGATATTTAAGATCTAAAGATTTTAATTTTTTCTTGATAATTTTTGCCACGATTAATCTTGCTGAATCTTTGTTGTCTGCAGGAATTACGTTCCAAGGGGCGAATTCTGTCGATGTTCTTTGCAACATATCTTCATAAGCCCGCATGTATTTGTCCCAAAGTTTTCTCTCTTTTAAATCTCCGGGAGAAAATTTCCAATTTTTATCTTCATCATCTAATCTGGATAATAATCTGTTTTTTTGTTCTTCTTTTGAAAGGTGTAAAAAGAACTTTAAAACGATAATTCCGTTTTGTACTAAATGTTTTTCAAAAGTATTGATTTGTTCCATCCTCTGATGAAAAAAATGATCAGAAATCTTCTCTACACTATCATGTTCGGGAATTCTCTCGTTTAAAATATACTCAGGATGCACTCTGGTAACCAATACATTTTCGTAATGAGTACGGTTAAAAATTGCAATTTTTCCTCTTTCGGGTAATCTGAGGTAGTGTCGCCACAAATAATCATGAGCGAGCTCTTCGGTGTTGGGTGTTTTAAAACTATGCACGTTTATTCCGTTGACATTGACAGTTTTAAATACTTCACGCACCAAGCTGTCTTTTCCGCTGGTATCCATTCCTTGCAAACAAATTAGAAGACTATAACGGTCATCGGCATACATCACGTTTTGTAATTTCGCTAAATCTTTTGATTCTTCTTTGAGTTTATCTTTGGCATTGTCAATGACTTCCAAGGTTTCTAATTCACGCCATTTCATTTCGGGTTTGTAAACATAATTTTCTATATCCATTTTTGATATTTTTAAAATTTATTTTGAAGCAAATAATTTCACATCATTTTCACTCACTATTTTATCTCCGAGAATGATTAAACGTTCTACCACATTTCTCAATTCGCGAATATTGCCCGTCCAATCATAATTTTTCAGAAGAGCTACGGCATTTTCATCAAAATTTTTCGGAATAGAGCCATGATCTTCAGCTATTTTTTGAGAAAAATGTTTTATTAGTAAAGGAATGTCGTCTCTACGGTCATTGAGTGAGGGAACTTTTATTAAAATTACAGCCAATCTGTGATATAAATCTTCTCTAAATCTGCCTTCTTCTATTTCTTTTTGTAGGTTTTTGTTGGTAGCTGCTACCACGCGGACATTTACTTTGATGTCTTTTTCGTCGCCTACTCTGGTTACTTTATTTTCTTGCAAGGCACGCAACACTTTTGCTTGTGCAGAAAGGCTCATATCGCCCACTTCATCTAAAAAGATAGTTCCGCCATTAGCGGCTTCAAATTTTCCTGCCTTGTCGGCGACAGCTCCGGTAAACGAACCTTTTTTGTGACCGAACAATTCACTTTCTATAAGTTCGCTTGGAATGGCAGCACAATTCACTTCTATCATCGGACCTCTATTGCGTTCACTTTTTTCGTGAATCCAATGAGCGACCAACTCTTTTCCTGTTCCATTAGGGCCGGTAATAAGCACACGCGCATCCGTAGCTGCCACTTTTTCAATCATCTCTTTGATTTGAAGAACTGCCGGGCTATCGCCAATCATTTCAAAGTTTTTGCTGATTTGTTTTTTGAGCTTTTTGTTTTCAACCACTAAATTTTTAACGTCTAATGCATTGCGTATCGCATTGAGTAATCGGTTTAAATCCGGTGGTTTTGATATGTAATCAAAAGCACCTAATTTCATGGTTTGTACCGCCGTATCTATATCACCGTGGCCGGAAATCATCAAAAAAGGCAGTTCAGGCTTTATTTTCAGCGCATGTCCCAAAACTTCCACTCCATCCATTTTTGGCATTTTGATATCGCAAAGCACCAAATCTAAATCTTGGTCTTTGATGATTTGAATACCTTGCAAACCGTCCTCTGCTTCTATAACTTCATAGGATTTGCTTTCTTCTGTGATTATTTTGTTTAATACCCTGCGGATGCCGGCTTCATCTTCTATGATTAGGATTTTACTCATTTTTTATATAGTTAGTAGAATAGAGACTTATTTAAATGTAAGTTTTAACTTTCTCATTCTTTTAGAGCATTTTAATTTAGAAGTCATTTAAACTTTTTGTTTTCGACCGAAATTGCAAACCTGTCACGTGTTTAGTGGGAGCAATCAGTGAACACATTAATAATCCATTTACAGCACGAATTAAATGAAATATAATTTGTTCAGATAAGATTCTTTTTCAAATTCACAATGCTCATTATGTCTAAAAAAAGAAACAATCCCGATTGCTGTCATAAGGATATATTTTACTCATTTTTCAGGGAGAAGAAAAAAGTTAAAATGAATTCTATGACAAAAGTAACTTTTTTTTCAAACTAAAAAAATACAAGGAACATCAATTGGATGATATAAACCAAAAAATTGCATTTGCTAGTTGAATCTGCTAAATCTATTTTTAAATTTTAAATCTTTGTTAAATTTTTTTTACATTTTTTAATTTAGGATTCAAAAGCTAAAATAATGTATTTTTGCACCCTGATAAAAGCAACCTATACAATGAACAAAAAAGTCATATTAGCAATTCTCGACGGATGGGGAAAAACCCAAAATCCAACTGTTTCGGCGATTGCACAAGCACATACCCCTTATATAGATTATTTGATGGCAAATTATCCTAATACCGACTTATATACGTCAGGTTTGGATGTTGGACTGCCGGAAGGACAAATGGGAAATAGTGAAGTGGGACATATGAATCTCGGTGCGGGACGCATAGTGTATCAAGATTTTGTGAAAATTAATTTAGCCGTTGAAAATGGAAGTTTAGCTAACGAAAAAGTGTTAATTGACGCTTTCAAATACGCTGAAGAAAATAATAAAAAAGTACATTTCCTCGGATTGGTTTCCGATGGAGGCGTGCACTCGCATATCAATCATTTGAAAGGATTGATAAAAATTGCCGACCAATATAATACTAAAAATTTTATTCACGCCTTTACGGATGGTCGTGACGTAGATCCACATTCAGCCAAAGGATTTATTGAAGAGATTGTCAATTTTTCAAAAGGCACAAACACCCAATTGGCAAGTATCGTAGGACGCTATTATGCTATGGACAGAGACAAACGATGGGAACGGGTGAAAGTGGCTTATGATTTATTGGTAAACGGAGTAGGAGAGGCTTGCACGGATGCAGCTGGTTGTATTCAAACATCTTATGGTAACAACGTAACGGATGAATTCATCAAACCTGTTGTGATGGTAGATGCGGCAGGAAAACCTGTGGCAACTGTTCAAGAAAACGATGTAATTATTTTCATAAATTTCCGTACGGACAGAGGACGCGAATTGACCGAAGTACTCACGCAGAAAAAATATGTAGAATACGGGATGCAAACCCTAAAATTGCATTATGTAACTATGACCAATTACGATGATAATTTTAAAAACATCAAAGTAATTTACGATAAAGATAATCTCAGTGAAACTTTAGGTGAAGTTGTTTCAAAAGCAGGAAAAAAACAAATCAGAATTGCTGAAACCGAAAAATATCCGCACGTAACTTTCTTTTTTTCCGGGGGACGAGAAACCGAATTTCCGGGTGAAAAACGTTTATTAGTAAATAGTCCGAAAGTGGCTACTTACGATTTACAGCCGGAAATGAGTGCAAATGAAGTTAAAAATAAATTAGTATCCGAGCTCAAAGCCAAATCAGCCGATTTGGTCATTTTGAATTTTGCCAACGGTGATATGGTAGGACATACCGGCGTTTTCAGTGCAGCGGTCAAAGCCGCCGAAACCGTAGATGCTTGCTTAAAAGAAGTAGTAGAAACCGGTTTAGAAAACGGCTATACCAGCATCGTTATTGCTGACCACGGCAATGCAGAATGTATGATAAAACCCGATGGAAGTCCGCATACAGCCCACACTACCAATCCTGTACCCCTTATTTTAGTAGATAAAGACTTAAAATCTATTCAAAGCGGTATTTTAGGTGATATTGCACCCACCATTTTAAAGTTGATGGGCATTCCGCAACCCGCAGTAATGGATAGACATTCGTTAGTGTAGTTTTTCCTTTTTTAATAAACCAAACCCCGAAAGTTTCCAAAACCTTCGGGGTTTTTTTATGTGTTTTAAGCAATGTGTATTAGTGATATGTTCAAACGTTTATTTTATAATAGTTATAGGAATGTTTATTTGACCAAAATGAATAAATTATTTCAATAAGAAAAGATATAGCATTTCCAAATTTTTCAACTCTTCAGCTTGATATGCTTCTAACACCTGTTTTACGGCAGTTTTCGGCAAATCGATTCTTTTGATATACACTAATTCGTCAATGGCATTGTTGATTTTTGCTTGAATAAAGAGCGTTAAACCCCTTAAAAAGGCTGAGTATTTTAAAATTGTTAATAAAATTTAGAAGAATCGTCCATATACTGTAGACTATATCCCTAATTTTATAACTCAAAATTAGCTGACTTTTTTTAATCTATATATCTTATAATCAATGTATTTAATATTTGATACCGAAACTACCGGGCTGCCCAAAAACTATCAAGCTCCTATTACGGACTCGGACAATTGGCCTCGATGCGTGCAGATTGCTTGGCAGTTGCACGATCAATGGGGAAACCTGTCAGAATACAGAGATTTTATCATTTATCCCGAAGGGTTTAACATTCCTTTTGAGTCAGAAAAGGTACACGGCATTTCTACTTTTTTAGCCCAAAAGCAAGGAGTAGATTTAAAATCGGTTTTAGAAGAATTTAATATTGCAATTGGTAAGTCAAAATTTGTGGTAGGTCAAAATGTTGATTTTGATTTGAAAATTATAGGAAGTGAATTTTATCGCATAGGGTTACAAAGCGAATTAATGCATAAACCCACTTTAGATACTTGTACTGAAACCACTGCCCTTCTCTGCAAATTACCGGGAGGAAAAGGAGGTAAATTCAAACTTCCTACGCTTACAGAGTTGCATCAACATTTATTTCAATCGCCATTTGAAGAAGCACATAATGCTACTGCCGATGTAGAAGCGACTGCACGTTGTTTTTTGGAATTGATTAGAAACGAGGTTTTTACCTTAAAGGAGCTTCAGGCTCCGTCAGATTATTTTGTTGAATTTAAATCAAAAAATCCGGAAAGAATAACTAAGGTTGGTTTACAACATATTAATCTGAAAAGTGAAAGTGATCAATTAAAAAAAACTCAAAATACCGATTCCAAAGAGCAAATTAGTGATACTATCGTAAGCGAATCCGTGTTGGCTGACGTTCCGTTTGTTCATTTGCATAACCACACACAGTATTCTGTTTTAGAATCTACCCTTGAAATAAAACAATTAGTTGAGGCAGCGATCAAAGAGGAAATGCCTGCCGTAGCCATAACGGATTTAGGGAATATGATGGGTGTCTTCAGTTTTGTACAGACCGTTCAAAACCACAATAAAAAAATTCAAGCGGAAAATGCTGAAAAACTTCAAGCAAATCCGGAAGAAAAAGAGCTGAAGAAACCAATTATTCCTATCGTAGGAAGTGAATTTAATCTATGTGAAGATCATTTAAATCACAAAGTTAAAGATGATGGCTATCGCATTGTGCTCTTAGCAAAAAATAAAGCAGGTTATCATAATTTGGTCAAACTTTCCTCTTTATCACATACAAAAGGATCTTACTACGTGCCGCGCATTGATAAAAAGTTGTTGTTAGAACACAAAGAAAATTTAATCGTATTATCCGGTAATTTATTAGGTGAAATTTCTTCTAAAATATTGAATATTGGAGAAAATCAGGCAGAAGAAGCTTTACTTTGGTGGAAGGAACAATTTGGCGCTGATTTTTATTTAGAAATCATGCGACACGGCTTGGAAAAAGAGGATTATGTGAATGAAGTACTTATCCAATTTTCAAAAAAACATCAAATCAAACTCGTTGCCACCAATAATGTGTATTATTTACAAAGTGAAGATGCTGATGCGCAAGACATTTTGATTTGTGTAAAAGAAGGAGAGAACGTATCAACCCCAAAAGGAAGAGGGCGCGGTTATAGGCGTGGATTGGAAAATGACCAATTTTACTTTAAGTCTCAAGAGGAAATGAAGCGACTTTTTTCAGATGTTCCCGAATCTATTTTAACGATTGCTGAAATTATTGATAAATTTGAAATTTACGACTTACAAAGAAAGATATTATTACCCAAATTTACTATTCCTTCAGACTTTGAAGAACCTGATGACTTAGATAACAACGGAGTTCGAGGACAAGGAAAATACCTCAGACACCTGACTTTTGAAGGAGCTAAAAAACGTTGGGGCGAACTCACTCCGGAGTTAGAAGAACGCTTGGAATTTGAATTAGATACCATTTTAAATTCAGGCTATCAAGGCTACTTTCTCATTGTGTCTGATTTAATAGCTGAAGCGCGGAAAATGGGTGTTTCCGTTGGTCCTGGGCGTGGTTCGGCAGCTGGAAGCGTTGTGGCGTATTGTCTCTGGATTACCAATATTGACCCTATAAAATACGATTTACTTTTTGAGCGTTTTCTCAATCCGGAAAGGGTAAGTATGCCGGATATTGATATAGATTTTGACGATGAGGGAAGAGAGAAAGTAATCAATTTTGTCACCGAAAAATACGGTCGAGAAAATGTGGCACAGATTATTACCTATGGCACCATGGGAGCTAAATCAGCCATCAGAGACACCGGTCGCGTATTGGAATTGCCCTTAAATCAAACGGATAGATTGGCAAAATTGACCCCGAATATTCCTTTAGAATACATTGTAAATGAGTCAGATAAATCAAAATTAAAAATTAAAGAATTACGTAAAGAAGAACAAGAACAAGTATTAGAATTACAGAAAATAGCCCAAAGCGAGGATATGGAAGCCGTTATTTTACAACAAGCCTCCAAAGTTGAAGGATCAGTTCGCAATTTAGGGGTGCACGCTTGCGGTTTTATTATCACTCCTGAAAACATTACCAATCTCGTTCCTATTGCCACTGCAAAAGACACGGATATGAACGTGACCCAATTTGATAACTCGGTAGTAGAAAGTGCCGGATTACTCAAAATGGATTTTTTAGGTTTAAAAACGCTTTCACTGATCAAAGACACCTTAGAAATCATAAAATCTATTCATAAAATTGATATAAACATCGATGAAATTCCGTTAGACGATACCACAACCTACGAGCTTTTTCAAAAAGGAGAAACCATCGGTATATTTCAATTTGAATCAGGAGGAATGCGCAAAAGTCTCAAGGAATTAAAGCCAACCGTCTTTGCGGACCTTATAGCAATGGTGGCACTTTACCGTCCGGGACCAATGGATTACATTCCACAATACATTGAACGCAAACATGGAATTTCAAAAATAGAATATGATCTACCCGCAATGGAACCTGTATTGAAAGAAACATATGGAGTTACGGTCTATCAAGAGCAGGTAATGCGTTTATCTCAGATTTTATCCAATTTTTCAAAAGGCGATGCCGATAATTTGAGAAAAGCAATGGGAAAAAAACTCATAGAAGTATTGAATAAAATGAAGCCCAAGTTTATAGAGCAAGGAGCAACTAACGGACATCCGGCGGAAATTTTAGAAAAAATTTGGAAAGACTGGGAAAAATTTGCCTCTTATGCTTTCAATAAATCGCACGCCACTTGTTACGCTTATATATCGTATCAAACAGCCTACTTAAAAGCACATTATCCTGCAGAATTTATGGCGGCTACGCTAACGCACAATATGAGCGATATAAAAAAATTATCGTTTTACATGGATGAATGTAAACACGCCGGAATACCTGTATTAGGTCCGGATGTAAATGAAAGTTGGTATAAATTTGCAGTTAATCATCAAGGAGCGATTCGATTTGGAATGGGAGGAATAAAAGGGGTAGGACAAGGAGCAGTAGAAATCATTATAGAGGAACGTAAAAAAAACGGTAATTTTAAAACGGTTTTTGATTTTGCTAAAAGAGTAAATTTAAGTGCGGTGAACAAGCGGGTTTTTGAGGGATTGGCCTACGCAGGGGGGTTTGACTCCTTTCCCACGACACACAGAGCACAGTATTTCGGCATTGATGAAAAAGGGCAGAGTTTTATAGATAAAGCCATCCGTTTTGGGAATAGATTTCAAGAGAGTCAATCATCAACGCAAATGTCGCTATTCGGTGGGGAAACCGTGGAAAACACATTGCCTGAACCTGAAATCCCTCAAGTAGAAGAATGGGGTATTATGGAAAAACTATCCAAAGAAAAAGAAGTGGTCGGCATTTACATTTCCGGACATCCTTTGGACGATTTTAAACACGAGATGAAATATTATTGTAATGCTAATTTAGCCCTTGTTGCTAATCCCACTGAAAATTTGATCAATCGTGATTTAAGTGTTGCCGGTATTTTAACACAAGTGCAGCATCGGGTTTCCAAACAAGGGAAAGGATGGGCTGCCTTTACCATTGAAGATTACGATGAGAGTTACGAATTTAGAATTTTTGGAGAAGATTATTTGAAATACCGTCACTTTTTTTCTACCAATGCATTCTTATATATTCGGTTTAAAATGCTGCCTGGCTGGCGTGAGGGCGATATTCTAACTAATTTTTTGAATTTTATGATGTTGCAAGATGTTTTGCCCACGCTCTCAAAAAAGATCACTTTACATGTAAATATTGAAGAACTCAATCATAAAATGATGGATGAATTAGCTGATTTGATTAAGACATTTAAGGGCACTAAAGAATTGAATTTCTTAGTTTATCACATAGAGGAAAAAATCAAATTACACATGCCAAGCCGAAAATATAGGATAGGCATTACAAACGAATTGTTGACTTTATTAGAAAGTAAAGATTGGATTTTTGAAATAAAATAATTAAGCTGGTATAAAAACGCTTGATTTTAGGCTAAAGCCCAACAAGTGCTTGATTTTTAATTACCCCGCCCTTAAGGGCGAGGCAATTAAGGTGCGTAATATTCAGGGCTTTAGCCAAAGCAATAAAAATCATAAACCCTTTTAGATTGGAATCAATAAGGTATTTGTTTACGTTTGAAGTTAAATGGCTTTTATTTTAAAATGGATAGTATTGCAATGTTCTCCTAATATATTGAAAACGAACAAACAACATTAAACCAATTAAAACGAACAAATTCTTATCTTTGTTGCATGTTTCAATTAGGAAAAACCATCATTTCAGAAGAAATTTTAGACAAGGAATTTGTCTGTAATTTGCATGCTTGCAAAGGCGCATGTTGTGTAGAAGGCGAAGCCGGAGCCCCTGTAAGCAAAGAAGAAGGAAAAATTCTCAAAACAATTTATCCAAAAATTAAAAACTTTTTAAGACCGGAAGGAATTGACGCTATCGAAAAACAAGGCGTTTATACTATTAATCCTATTGGTGATTTTGAAACTACGCTCGTGGACGGACACGAATGTGCTTATGCCGTATTTGATGAAAATAATATAGTCAAATGTGCCATTGAAGCTGCACATAAAGCAGGTGTAATTGATTTTTATAAACCCATATCTTGCCATCTGTATCCCATCAGAGTAAAAGAATACAGCACCCTCACTGCCGTAAATTACCATTCTTGGCCCATCTGCAACGATGCTTGCATCCTTGGGAAGGAACTCAAAGTGCCTACCTATCAATTTGTTAAACCTGCTCTTATTCGCATGTTCGGGCAAGATTGGTATTCCGAATTAGATGAAATGGCGCAAGAATACTATACCAACAAAGCCAATCGCAAAAAGAAAAAAAACTAAATTGAAAAATACTTGCTTTCATTTAATCGCAAACTTAGGGTAAAGTTTTTCCCATCTTTTAATTTTATTCAATAATTTAACTTCGGGAATTGAATCTTTAAAACTAAAATCGTTAAATTTGTAGCGATACTATATTCTAATGATAAATTGACTATATAGTTTAGAAAATGAGTTTTCAGTCCCCGATAATAACAGCTAAAAGTGATGCCATTAAATTTGCTTTATTGGTTTTATCGCTGTTAATTTTTGTTTCGTGTAAAAACGAAATAAATAACAATAGAAAAGGGCTTATTTTATCTGAAGACAATACCCGATATTTTGATGAAACTGAAATGAAGTGGAAGTACCTTTTGAAAAAAGGAGAGAATATAGATTCATTAAAAATTAAAGTGAATAAACTCAATCAAAAAGGCACTGATTTAAGGGATATATCTCAATATAAAGACGCTTTAAAAATCCATTTTGACGCACTACAACTTGCCGAAGAAGTCTCAGATACCAGTGGTATTATCATTTCTTTGAATAATATTGGAACAGACTTAAGGCGTACTTCCTCCAATATTGAAGCATCTGATTATCATTACAAAGCCTTAGAATTAGCCAAAAACAACCCCAACTTCTCAAAGAGTAAAGCGGTAGCTATGAATGGGTTAGGAAATATTTTTTTATCTTTAAATAAGCCCGATGAAGCCAAAGAATATTTTAAAAGCTCTTTGGATATTGAAAAAAACCTCAAAAGCCCGTTAGGTCAAGCTATTAATTATGCCAATCTTGGGACTGCTTATGAACAACAAGGGAAACTTGACAATGCGTTGAATTACTACTATAAATCCATTGGTCAGAATTTTAAAATTGACTCTAAAATTGGGTTAGCTATTTGTAAAAATGCTATTGGAAATATCTTTATTAAAAAGGGGAAAACTGATGAAGGGCTTGCTTTAATAAAAGAATCTGTAAATTTACTGGAAGGTTCAGATGACATTTTCCATAAAATGCAGATGCAAATTTCGTTATGTGAAACTTATATCAAGCAAAAACAATATGAGAATGCAGAAATGATACTAGAGCAAATCTTTGAAGATCCTCAAAATCTAAGCTCATTTGGCGAAAAAAATTTAGTTTACCAACTATTGAGTGACTTGAAAAAAAATCAAGGTGATTATCAGTCCGCTTATGAAGCACGCGAAAAATCTATTGCTTACAGGGACAGCACTTTGATATTAAACAATGAGATGAAAGTCTTAGAATTGGAAAATCGCTATAAAAACAAACAAGCCATTGAACAAATAAAAAATTTAACGCTTCAAAAAGAACTGTTACAAAAAACAAAAAACAACCAAAAATGGATCTTCTTGACCTTTATGGCTAGCTTATTATTCGCTCTGGGTTTTGTCTACAACCAATACAAAAGCAGAACCAAAATCAGCAATGAGCTAAAAAAACTCAATGAGATGAAATTGCGTTTTTTTGGCAATATTTCACATGAATTAAGGACTCCTTTAACACTAATCAAAGGTCCGTTAGATGATATTCTTCAAAAAACACAAGATGAAAATATCAAATCGGATGCTTTGTTGATGAAACGCAACTCAGACAGATTAACCCATTTGGTAGAACAAATTTTAAGTTTATCAAAAATTGATGCCGGAAAGTTCGAAATCAAAGCCATGCAAGCCGATTTAAAAGATGAATTAAATGGGATTGCCCAATCTTTTGAATATATGTTCCTCGAAAAAAACATCCATTTTGATATCGATTTAGAAGAAAGCGGATTGGTTTGGTATGATAGAGAAATTGTCGAAATAGTATTGACCAATTTATTATCGAATGCTTATAAATACACCCCCGAATCGGGAAACATTGTACTCAAAGGAAATTTAGTTAATAATCAATACCCAATAAGCGTGCAAAACACCTCAGAACCCATTACCGAAAAAAATCTCAATGTGTTTTTAGAGCGTTTTTACAGCAGTGCTACGCATGTGCAACAAGGAATTGGTATAGGACTTTCATTAGTCAAAGAATTGTGTTTGTTGTACAATGCTAAATTGAATATCAATAAATTAAGTGAAACCCAGCTAGAATTTACCATCTATCTTCCTATTGAAAAATCCAATTTCAATCAATTTATTGAAATAGCTAAAGTGTCTAAAAAGAACGAACCGGAACCGATTGAAATAAGTGAAATTTCTTTTAATGTCAATGACAAACCGTTGCTTTTAATTGTAGAAGACAATGAGGATATGCGACAATATATCAAAAGTATTTTCAAGGAAAATTATAAAGTAGAAACCGCCAAAAACGGGTTAGAAGGCGTTCAAATGGCGCAAAATTCACTGCCCGACTTGATAATTTCAGATGTAATGATGCCGGAAATGAACGGATTTGAATTATGCGAAAAATTGAAATCGGAAACGCTGACGAATCACATCCCTATCTTGCTACTTACGGCATTATCCGATGAAGAACATATTGTCACGGGATTAGAAAAATCGGCAGATGACTATATCGCCAAACCATTTTCAGCAAAAGTTTTAAAAGCCAAAGTTAATAATTTGATACATCTAAGGGAAACTTTGCTCACAAAATACAGAGCAGAAATCATGATTAAGCCCTTTGATTTGGTACTCAAAGGTGGAAATCGTGATTTTAAGGAAGTATTAAAAAACGTAATAGAAACGCAACTGACCAACCCTCAATTTGGAGTAGATGCGTTTTGTGATTTGGTAGCAATGAGCCGAACCCAATTGCATCGCAAACTTATAGCAACAACAGGGTTTTCAGTCACTGAATTCATCAAAATACATCGTTTAAAAATGGCTGCTGAATTGTTAAAAGACCCAAATGCAACGATTTCCGAGGTTTGTTATGCATCAGGTTTTAACGATACCTCTTACTTCTCTAAGCAATTTAAATCCATGTTTGGATTATCTCCCTTACATTATAAAGAGAATAAAACCGCTTTTTAGCGTAAACCCTTAATTTTTAGCTGTACTTTGATCACTTCTTCAAGTTTGCCAAACTTTTAAAGTTTGGCAAACTTTTTTTCATTTGGAACAATAAGACAAGTCAAAAAATTCACTTACTATACTTTTGTAAAGTGAAAAAGACAGGATTCAACAATAATTTTAAAATCAATGTTGAAGTTTGGTTTTCAGGATTTTTCCTTTGAAAAAACAGGAATTTTCCTTTGAAAAAACAGGATTTTTCCTGATAATCAAACCAATAGAACCATCTATTTTTGTAGCGTATTTAAACTATATTATGAATCTTCAAGGTGCTTTTTAATTTTGAGATTAATGAAGATGTTAGCTTATGCAGAGTTAGTTTTTTTAGGATTTTCTATTAAATCCCCTTAAAGTTTAGTAAAATTTTAAAACGCTCTAAGAAAAAGGAAATTTCATCTAAAAAGCCGTGTTCTGGAACAATAGGACATGCATTTGGAACAATAGGACAAGTGATTTAGAGTCAAAGTAAATAATTTTGCATATCAATTCCATAAAGAAATATAAACCCTATTAACGTACCCAATGTTTCACCTATTAAATTTTTAATTTATTATGAAAAAACTGAATTTTATCTTCAGTCTAATTTTTATTGTAGCCATTTCTAATGCATCTTACGGACAATTTTTAGAAAAATTAGCTAAAAAAGCTGAAAAGAAAGTAGAAAGAGAAGCCGAACAACGTTCTGAAAAAAGAGTCAACAAAGGCATAGACAAAGTCTTTGATGGAGTGGAAGAAGGAATAGACGACACGGT